>VXTU01000002.1 GCA_009837285.1 Chloroflexota bacterium
CACCGACCCAGCTCGGCGCCGAGGCTTCGATGCTCGTCGCCAGCAGGTCGTCGGCGCTGCCGACCGTGACCACGCCAGCGTCCGCGTCGATCGAGGTGACGTAGCGCCGTTCGGCCGTGGCGATGCCGAGGCCGCGGCGCTGGCCGACCGTGAAGCCCGCCACCCCGTCGTGGCTGCCGAGTTCCTCGCCGTCGCCGCCGACGATGGCGCCGGCGGTTGAGGTGATGCCGCGTGCGCGGAGCAGTTCGCGATAGTCGCCGCCGGGGACGAAGCAGATGTCGGCGCTGTCAGGCTTGTCGGCCACGCCGAGCCCGAGCTCGGCCGCGGCGCGGCGCGTCTCCGCCTTCGGCAGGTCGCCGAGGGGGAAGCGCAGTCGCGCGAGCTGGTCCTGCCCGAGCGTGTACAGCACGTACGACTGGTCCTTCGCCTTGTCGGCTGCGGCGTGCAGCGTCCACCGCCCGCAGCGGTCGCGGATGCGCGCGTAATGGCCGGTCGCGAGCTGCTCGATGCCCATCGCGTTGGCGCGGTCGAGGAGCGTGCTGAACTTGATGCGGTCGTTGCAGGCGAGGCAGGGGTTGGGCGTGCGGCCCTCGGCGTAGGCGCTCGTGAACACGTCGATCACGTCGCGCTCGAACTCGCGCTCCATGTTGAGCACGTAGTGCGGGATGCCGATGCGCTGCGCCGCCGCTCGCGCGTCGGCGACGTCCTCGACGCCGCAACAGGCGCGCCGCGAACGGAGCGCGGTGTCGTCGGCCTCGGTGTACAGCCGCAGCGTGACGCCCACGACGTCATGGCCCTCGCGGTGCAGGAGGGCCGCGGCGACGGCGGAGTCGACGCCGCCGGACATGGCAACGAGGATGCGCTGCTTGCTCATCGACTCATTGTAGGTGCGCCGACCCGAACGGCCATCCTCGTCCGGCGTCGCGGGGCCAGGCACCTGCGCCCTGCCGGCCGACACGGGGAGTCGAACGCGCTCGGACCCGGCCACCCCCGGCTAGGATGGAACGAGGATGTTGCGTGCGCTTGCGTCGAACGTTCTCGGGCTGGGAGTCGTCGCCGTTCTTGCGGCGAGTCTCGCCCTTGCAGCCTGCGACGGCGACGACCCTGCGTCGGCGCCAGCGGCCACGACTCCTGCCGCCACCGCTGCCCCCACACGCGCCGCCCCTGCTGCGACGGCTACCCCCGCACGCGCCGCGCCTGCGGCGACGGCGACGCCGACACGAGTGCCCGCTGCCGAGGCGACCGCGACGCCCTCCCCCTCGCCATCGGGTGGCGCGACGCCCGTAGCCGCGCCGGGGGTTGCGGAGCTGGGGTTCGCGCTCGATCGCCATTCCACCTGGCAGGACGTGTACGACACCCGCACGGATGCCGAGGTGGCGTGCGTCCACCGGGAGCTCGGCGATGAGGCGAGTGACCTCCTGGCGCGAGCCATCTTCAGGGATGAGCCCACCCAGGATTGGGAGGTCTCGATGTTCTCGTGCCTCGCGCCCCAGACGGCCCGCGCCGTCCTGCTCGACGGACTGGTCCTCGCCGCCGCCGAGGATGGTGTGGAGCTCGGCGACACAGAGGTGGCCTGCGCCCGTGAGCAAATCGCTGCCGTCGATGTCACCGCACTTGTCGCGGCCGACCTCGATGATGCCGCGGGCGATGAAGCGGTCTACACCGCCATCGCGGGCTGCCTTGGACATCTGCTCGTCGAGCTCATGATCGTCGACTTCGGCCTGGATCCCGACGAGCTCAGCGCGGAGGAGACCGCGTGCCTCCGAGCGTTGGGGGAGCGCACCGATTGGGCGCTGCTCGTGGCGGCCTATGACGCAACCGCCGCCGGGGATCTCATGGCGGGTCTGTTTGGGTGTGTCCCGGACTTGTTGGTCGCGGTCGTGGCGGGGCAGATGGGGATGGAGCTCGAGGACCTGAGCGAAGAAGGGCTCGCCTGCCTGCGCGAGTGGGCCGCCGAGGTGGACACCGAGTCCTTCCTCGACGGCCTGACGACCGGGAGCCTGTCCGCCCTCGCGGAGCTGGCGACCGGCCTCGCCGCCTGCGAGTCCGTTCTGGGCTAGCTCCCGCCGGATAGCAGACCCGCGCGGCACAGCCACCCGCACGCCGGCCGCGTCGGGCATCAACACCCGCGCGCGCCGCTACTCACCCATGCCGCGCCGGGCTCCGCGCGCACGGACGGCGATCGGATAGGGAAACCCCCACGTACCGCGCCGTACGATGGTTCCATGGAGCGCAATCGCGGCGGCCGCCCGCGCCATCCCGACGTGCTGACGCCCGCCGAGTGGCGCGTCCTCGAGGCGCTGCGCGAGGGCGGCACCAACGCCGAGATCGCCGCGCGTCTCGACGTCAGCACCAACACGGTCCGCTACCACGTCTCGAACATGCTCGCGAAGCTGGAACTGCGCGACCGCCGCGCGCTGGCCGCGTGGCGGCCTGAGGGGCACCGAGGCCGCCTCGGCGCGCTGTTCGCGCTCCCCGCTGCGGTGTGGTCGGTGGGTCGGCCGCTGGCGTGGGTCGGCGTCGGCGCGGCGGTGCTGGCCGGGGTCGTCGTGGTGGCGGTCACGCTCGTGGCCCTCGAGGCGCTTGTGGAGCGCGACCCCGACCCGCCCGCCGCCGTCGCGCCGCCGCTTCCTGGACCCGAGACCACTCCGACGCAGACCTGGATACCTGCGACGACCGCGACACCCAGGGCGACTCCTTCGCCCACACCCTCTCGGGAGGGGGAGCCAACACCCTCCCCAGAGGGGGAGGACGTGCGCCCTCCCGGGGAGCGGGAGGAGGACGACCCTAACCACCCGTACCTGTGCGTGGCTGCTCGCACGTATGCGGACCTGCGGGCGATGGTCGAGACGACACGTATCATGGCTGAAGACTCGTCGTCTCCTGAGCCGCCGATGGTCGGCCTGAACGAGATCGCCGACCGAATTGAAGCGGAGCTGCCCGAGTACTCCACGGACTCGGACGACGGGATCATCGGCAACCATACGTCCAGCCGCGTCGGGTTTATCGCGGAAAGGATGCTCGACCTCGCTCAATCGATCCGCGCGGGCTGGGAGTACATCGAAAGCGCCATCGCCCGGACAGAGCGCATCGAGGCACGCGTGCCCCCCTGCGAGGACGGACCGCACGTCACTGTTGTCGAGTTCGGCATCCTGGGACCTAACACTCATATCCTGCACTGCTCGACGCTCGGGAACGACCTGCCGGAGGCAACGCAGTGTGAGGCGCCTGGGCCGGACACGCGCCTCACACTGCGGCCCACGCCAACGCCGTTACCAACACCCAAACCACTGCCCGCACGCGCCTGCACAGCCGAACAGAAACAGGGCGCAGTCGACGTGAGCGACGCGTTCTACTACGACGGGTACATCCTGCGCCCGGGACGGAACGGGCCCGGGAAGTACATGTTCGCGCTGCCGCCGCTATACAGAACTGACCATCCTCCGCCGCTCGTCATCGAGGTGCCGGAGGGGCTGGAGTTCAACCTGCATTCGCGTAGCCCTGACTGGGTACTCATCAGGCACCCTGGAGGCCCGTACGCCAGCGGCCTGTGGCTAAAGCTCCACCTGTATCGGGGCTACGAGGTGGACCGTCACGGGGAAAGGTGGGCTGCAGACCAACTCGACCACGTGTCTGAGTCCGCCTGTGTCATCTTGGACTGACGGCATAAGGCCCCCACTCGCGCCACCCTCGTATAGCATCACCACTCGCGCGCGGCGGCGCGTGCCGCCCGATGGCACAGGAGGTGACATGCCCGGTCCACTGCACGGTGTTCGCGTACTCGAGTTCACGCTGGTCGTCGCCGGCCCCATGTCGGGGGTGCTGCTCTCCGACCTCGGCGCCGACGTGATCAAGGTCGAGCCACCGGGCGGCGAGTCCACGCGGCAGAGCCGCGCCGTCATCCCCGACGAGAGCAAGCTCTTCCAGGCCTTCAACCGCGGCAAGCGCGACATCGTCGTCGACCTCCAGCAGCCCGAGGGCCGCGAGGTCATCTACCGGCTCATGCCGTCCGTCGACGTGGTCGTGGCGAACTACCGCTACGGTGTGCCGAAGAAGCTCGGCATCGACTACGAGACGCTCAAGCAGTACCGGCCCGACCTCATCTACGTCGAGAGCACCGGGTTCGGGACGCGCGGCGAGCTGTCCACGCGCGGCTGCTCCGACGTGGTCGCGCAGGCCTACTCCGGCATCATGGCCGGCGACCAGAAGGTCGCCGAGGACGGCGCGCCCATCCCCGCCTCGTTCGGCGCGCCGGCGGACTACGCCACGGCGATGGCGTCGGCGATGGGGGTGTGCGCTGCGCTGTTCAACCGCTCGCTCACCGGCAAGGGCCAGCGCATCAACACCTCGCTGCTGCGCACGGGCGTGTGGCTGCAGAGCCACAACGTGAACCACGAGCCGGTCACCGACGCGCTGTTCGACGACGTGACGCGCGCGAAGCTCGACGAGACGCGCGCCGCAGGCGGCAGCTACCCCGAGCTGATCGAGGTGCGCCAGGAGGGCCGCTTCACGGGCGGGCTGTACTACGGCGGCTACGCGGCGAAGGACGGCGGCATCATCCTCGGCGCGCTCACGAAGCTGAACCGCGACGGCTTCCGGCGCGTGCTGGGCCTCGAGGACGAGCCGAGCGACCAGCCGGGCTACGACATCCTCGACCCGGAGAACCAGCGCCTGGCCGAGCACTTCATGGAGGTGATGCGCGCCAAGATGCGCGAGCGCACCGTCGACGAGTGGATCGAGATCTTCGACGCACAGGGCCTCCCCGCCGCGCCGGTGAACTTCCCCGAGGAGATCCGGCTCGACGAGCAGGTGGTCGCCGAGGGCATCTTTGTTGACCTCGAACACGACGTGACCGGTCCGCAGTCGTTCGTCGGGCCGGTGCTGGAGATGTCGGAGACGCCGACCTCGGCCAGCGGCGCGGCGCCGCCGCTCGCGCGCGACACGCGCGGCGTGATGCTCGACGCCGGGTACAGCGAGGCCGACGTCGACGCGCTCATTGCGAGTGGCGTCGTCGTCCAGGCCGGGTAGCGCAAAGGGGGCCGTGAGCCCTCGCCGACCGTGGGGTGGTCGGGTGAGGTAAATCGGGGGTGCGCGCCGTAGGATGGCGCGGGGGGCCGCCGATGACCGCATCGGGTCGGTTCCCACATGGGCGCGACGCTCGCCGGCGGGGCCACCACGATTCGCGGCGGCAAGAGCCGGTCGCAGGCGCGATTGGCGATCACCGCGAAGACGGAGCGATGAACTCACCGGAGGCGCGCATGTCCCCCGGCCAACTAGCCGATCGCCTGGGGACCGCCGTCCTGCTCTTCGTCGCGATCAGCGCAATGGCGGTTACGGCCCTTCATCTGTTCGGGACGGGTATCGACCGCCTGCTTCAGTCGTACTCGTGGGGCACCCGCATAGTGGATCCCGTGGCCGTCCCGCTTGCAGCCATCGCCGCCGCCCGGCTCCGCTGGGGCGCGAACTGGTTCGCCGCCCACCAGGCAACTCGGGAGATCCGGGCGCGCCCACGCTGGGGCGAGGAGGGAACCCCACCACCCCGCGCGAGTCGCGCCCTCTCGCTGTTCCCGCTGGTTGGGGCCGCGGTGCTGGTCGGCGTGTTCTGGTACTGGGGTTGGTGGTTGAACAACCCCCACCACCTCTTCGGGATACATCCGCAGTTCGGCGTACAGCGGTGGATCAGCGTCTCCCTCTTTGCGGGTGTGGGGTACTTCGGGATGATCCTGTTCCCGCGCCTGACGGCGTGGATGGCGGGTGCGGTCGCCGGGCCGACCCTGTTCGCCGTCGCGGGCTACACCCTCTTTCCGTCGCTCATGGAGCGAGGTTCGAATGCGACGAGGACAGGGCCAGTGGCAGAACTCGCCGAGACGCTGATTATCGTCTTCATGTGGGGCGCTCTCGGCGTGGCCATCGCCGCCGTCGTCACAATGCTGCTCTCGAAGCGCCTGCGTCGGCATCCGCTGAGTTATGCGGTCTGGATGGGCGCACTGATGCTCTGCCTGGCCGTCTCCGGGACGTTCAGCGTGGGGTACATAGGGCGGTGAGCGCGCGCGGCCAAGTGGTGCTGCGCTCGACCGCGAGACGTCCGACACGTGCGTCGACGCCGGCAAACGCCGTCGCAGCGGTGAGGTAGCGACCGCGAAGGCGTGATCCGAGCTCACGGGCAACGTCGCGACACCGCAGGCGGGCGACTCCGGCACGAGGTCGCCCTCACCGAGGATGTGCCGGAGCGCGCCGCGCCGATCGGGTGAGGAAAATCGGCGGGCGCTCGCCGTAGGATGCCCCGATGGAGCCACGGCGTCGCGGGCGGCCGCGTCACCCCGACATTCTGACGCCCGCCGAGTGGCGGGTACTTGACGCGCTGCGCGAGGGCGGCACGAACGCCGAGATCGCCGCGCGCCTCGGCCTCAGCCCCGACACGGTCAAGACCCACATCTCGCACATGCTCGCGAAGCTGGGGCTGCGTAACCGCCGCGCGCTCGCCGCGTGGCGCCCCGACGCTCGCCCGCGTCGCCTCGGCGGCGTGCTGGCGCTCCCGACCGCGCTGTGGTCGCTGGGGCGGCCGCTGGCGTTGGTCGGCGCCGGGGTCGCGACGGTGGCCGGGGTCGTCGTGGTGGCGGTGGCGCTCGTGGCCCTCGAGGTGATCGTGGAGGGCGACCTGCAGCAGGCGGTCGATCAGCCGCCTGAGACGCGAATGCCCGCGCTCACTCCCACCGCCGTCGCGACGGTCACGACGACGCCTACGCCACAGCCCTCACCCACCGCGACCCCCTCGCCCACAC
>VXTU01000138.1 GCA_009837285.1 Chloroflexota bacterium
TGGAGCCCGAGAGGGGATTCGAACCCGCTAACCTACCGATTACAAATCGGTTGCGCTGCCATTGCGCCACTCGGGCTCGATGGAAAGCCGACGCTCACCAGAGTGCATCGTCTCCCAGTCAACCCGGAAGACGACCGCCCTTCAGTATATGAATCGCCCCGAAAGAGGGTCAACGCGAGCGAACGCGGCGCTGCGACCTACCGCCCCGTGCTCCAGCGCGGCCCCTCCGGCGTGTCCGCCACCTCCACACCTGCATCCGCGAGGTCCGAGCGGATCGCGTCGGCGCGTGCGAAGTCGCGCTCGGTGCGCGCCTCCGTGCGGGCCGCCAGCAGCGCCTCGATCGTCGACTCCGCGTCGCTGCCGCCGCACGACACCCCGTGCTTCGACGCCAGCTTCGACAGCGCGACGACGTCGAGCACTTCGACGGCGTCCGGCTCCTCCAGCCGCAGCCCGAGCACGTCGCGAGTGAGCTCGGCGAGCGTCCCTTGCGCCGCGCGCACGTCGTGCCCCGCATCGCGGCCGCGGTTGACCGCACGGGCGAGGTCGAACGCCGCGGCGAGCGCCTGCGGCGTGCCGAGGTCGTCCTCGAGCGCGTCGACGAACCGCGCGCGCTCCGCCGACGGGTCGACGGCCTCGCCGCCACCCGGTGGCGCCTCGCGCTCTGCTCCTGTGGATGCGGGGATACCCCGCAGGGCCGAGAGCAGGCGGTCGACGCCCGACTCGGCGGCCGCCAACGCCTCGTCAGTGAGGTTCGCCGGGCTGCGGTAGTGGCTGCCGAGCACGAACAGGCGCAGCGCGTCGGCCCGCCAGCGCTGTAGCGCATCTGCCACCGTCACGACGTTGCCGATCGACTTCGACATCTTCTCGCCGTCGCGCTGCACCAGGCCGTTGTGCAGCCAGTGCCGTGCGAACGTGCCGGTGGCTGCCTCGGCCTGCGCGACCTCGTTCTCGTGGTGGGGGAACACCAGGTCCATCCCCCCGCCGTGGATGTCGAATGCCTCGCCGAGGTAGCGCTGCGACATCGCCGAGCACTCGATGTGCCACCCGGGGCGGCCGGGCCCCCACGGCGAGGGCCACGAGGGCTCACCGGGCTTCGTCGCCTTCCACAGCGCGAAGTCGAGCGGGAACTCCTTGCCCTCGCCCGGCTCGAAGCGCGTCCCCGATCGAAGTTGGTCGATGTCGCGGTGCGAGAGCTTGCCGTAGTCGGGCTTGGCGCGGACGCGGAAGTAGACATCGCCGGCGTCCGTCACGTAGCCGTAGTCGCGCTCTACGATCGCCTCGGTCGCCGCGATGATGGTCTCGATGTGCGTAGTGACGCGCGGCCGCACGTCGGGGAAGACCAGGTTGAGCGCGCGCTGCTGCTCCTCCCATTCGTCGATGTTCTCCGCGACCAGCTCCAGCGGGTCACGGCCCACCTCGGCGGCGCGCGCGATCACGTTGTCGTCGACGTCGGTGTAGTTCGACACGAACGTCACGTCGTAGCCGCCGGCGGTGTTGCCGGGCCAGCGCAGGTAGCGCACGAGCACGTCGTAGACGATGGCCGCCATCGCGTGGCCGACGTGGCTCTCCGCGTACGGCGTGACGCCGCACACGTAGATGCCGAGCCGCCCCGGTTCGAGGGGCGTGAGGTCGTCGACCGCTCCGCTGAGCGTGTTCGTCAGTCGCATGCGATTAGTGTGCCGCCTGCGGGATATGCCCGCATCCCCGGCGTATCCGCGCAACGCCGTGGTGCGGGCCGCGTGCGGGTCAGGTGGTCAGGACGGCCGCTCGGACGCTCCGCCGTCGAAGCCGCCCGGCGAGCCGCCGACGCCGGCCGGGTCGGTCCCGGCGCGCTCGCGCTCCAGGCGGGCGATGCGCCGCTCCAGCTCCTCGATGCGGTCCCACTCGGGGTCCGGGAGCCGCTCGACGGTGTCGTTGCTGGTGTTCGTGAAGGCGACGACGTGGCCGGGCACGCCGACGACGGTCGCGTTCGGCGGCACGCTCGACACCACGACCGCGCCGGCGCCGATGCGCGAGTCGTGGCCGATGGTGACGTTGCCGATGATCTTCGCCCCCGCGCCGACGACCACGCGGTCTTCGAGCGTCGGGTGTCGCTTCTCACGCCGCGTCGAGGTGCCGCCGAGGGTGACGCCCTGGTAGAGGTGGCAGTCCTCGCCGATGACCGTCGTCTCGCCGATGACGACGCCCATGCCGTGGTCGATGAAGCAGCGCCGCCCGATGCGCGCGGCGGGGTGGATCTCGATGCCGGTGATGAAGCGATTCAGATGCGAGAGCAGGCGCGGGAGGATGGGCAGGCCCAGGAGGTGGAGCTGATGGGTGAGGCGGTGAATCATGAGGGCGTGGAGGCCCGGGTAGGTCAGGAACACCTCGAGCGCGCCGAGGGCAGCCGGATCCCTCGCCTGCGCGGCGTCGATGTCACTCTTGATGGCGCCGAGCCAGTTCATGGCGGCTCCCTCGTCGCGCGGTGTCGTCGCCGCGCGTCGGGGGGATTATCGCACAGGGGGGCGAGGGGACCACGATCCCGCGCGGGTTGGGCTGCGGATGCCTTGCTGTATCACCCAGAGTCGCCATCACCCAGAGTCGCCGCGGAGCCATTCGTCCGGGACCAGCGGATGTCCATAGACAAAGCGAAGGGCCGAATCCCGGACTAGGCTGTTGAGGTTCAGCGCGTCGAGCGCGCTGACTTCCCGCCTCTTTCCCTCGTCACCAGGATCGAGCGTCATCAAGAGGAGCCTTCGGCGATCTAGCGGGAGCGACAGCTCTAAGGCGTTTCCGAGGCCAGCGTGACCACTGGGGAAGGGCGACCCACGCAGTCCTATCGGGTGATCGCTGATCAAGAACTCGTGACGCGCATCCGTGTAGCACATGGCCCATGAGCGGCGCGCAACGAGGTCAACGTACTTGCGATCAGTTAGAACCTCCACCATCTGCTGAAGGTGCTGACTGTGGTCGACCTCGATTGCGAATTGAGGATCACTAAGGCTCTCCAAGAGTTGGAGCGCTTCATCCTGAGTAGCCGTGTCGTCACCAAGTTGCTCCTGAACAAACGAAGTCGCTGCGTCAGGCTCTAAATTCTTGAGCGTATACGACGCGATGAATCTGGTGGACCGGGTCATGAGATCGGACATAGCGTCCTGCGCAACCTGCCTCCAGCGAGACGAACGAACGAACTGGAATGCGACGAAGACCGATACTGCTTCGCGCGCCTCCTGAGTCGGAGGAAACTTCTCGTCGATGCTCCGGAGCCCCTCGGCGAGCACTCCCTCAACCTGTGCGAACGCAGACTCGAGATCGACCGCTAGCTCTCTAGGCTTTGTGAGAGTGTGGAAATCGTTCTCAAAGGCGACGTTCTTGATGTGTTGGCGTTCAAGAATGTCGCCACTGTCCACATTCAGCGCGCGGAGCCGTTCGTCGTAGTCGGCGAACCGGCGCAGGTAGAACTGCGGAACGGTGTGATGTCTGACTGATCGCCGACCGCTCAAGACCTGTCGATCCCTCAATGATCGCGTCGGTCGCGCACCGCGCGCCTGTATGTGTCGCTGAGCGACCATGGTAGGCCCGTTGCTAGTAGAGACGCGCAACTCGGCGTCGGCTAGGCCCTACTCCCCACCCTCATCCAACAACGCCACCGCCAGCGCCGCGATCGCCTCGCCGGCGCCGATCTCGCCGAGGCCCTCGTTCGTCGTCGCCTTGATGTTCACCGCCGACGCCTCCACGCCCAGGCCTCGCGCCAGCGCCTCGCGCATGGCGGCGATGTGGGGGCGCAGGCGCGGGCGCTCGGCGACGACCGTAGCGTCGACGTTGACGACGCGGTAGCCGCGCGCCGCCACCAGCCGCACCGCGCGCGTCAGCAGCTCGCGGCTGTCGATGCCCGCCGTGGACGGGTCGCCGGGCGGGAAGTGCTCGCCGATGTCGCCTTCGCCGGCCGCGCCGAGCAGCGCGTCGATGACCGCGTGGATCAGCGTGTCGCCGTCGCTGTGGCCTTCGAGCTGCGGCGCTTCGGCGATCTCGACGCCGCCGAGGCGGAGCGTCCCGCTCGCGGCGAAGCGGTGCACGTCGTAGCCGTTGCCGATGCGCATCAGCCGACTACCCGGCTACATGGTCCGCGCCGCGCGGGACCGGCGCGTCGAGCAGCGAGCGCGGCGCCCCCTGCTCGACGAGTGCGCGCACGCGGTCGAGGTCCTCGGAGGTCGTGACCTTGAGCGCGTTCGGCTCGCCCTCGACGACCACGACCGGCTCGCCGAGCCGCTCGACGAGCTGTGCGTCGTCGGTCGCGTCGTCGCCGCCGGCGGCGTGGGCGCGTCGCAGCAGCGGGCCGGCGAACGCCTGCGGCGTCTGCACGGCGCGCAGCGCCGCGCGGTCGAGGGTGCTCGTCACCTGCCCCTCGGCGTCGACGACCTTCACGGTGTCGGCGACGGCGAGGCCGGGGATGGCGGCGCCCGCCTCGTGCGCGGCGTCGAGCGTGCGCCGCGCGAGCACGGCGCTCGCGAGCGGCCGTGCGGCGTCGTGGACGAGGTACCACGCTGCCTCGGGGGCGGCGGCGAGCCCGGCGGCGACCGAGTCGCGGCGACGCTCGCCGCCCTCGGTCCAGCGGACGTCGCGGCCAGGCGCGAACTCGGCGGCGAGCGCCTCGATCTGCTCGCGGCGCTCCTCGCCGGACACGACGACGATGCGGTCGACGGCGTCGAGCGCGGCGAGCATTTCGAGTGGCCAGGCGAGCAGCGGCCGGCCGCCGAGGGTGGCCCACACCTTGTCGATGCCGCCCATGCGCTGCGAGCGGCCGGCGGCGAGCAGGATGGCGGCGACCGGGTCGTGTTCCGTCATGCGCGCAGCGTATCAGCCGCGCGGCGCTGGGCGGCGGTACGATCGTCGAGGCGAACGCGAGAGGAGCCCTCGATGCTGATGACCACGTCCGACACTATCCCCGGCCGCGAGATCACGGAGACCGTCGGTCTCGTGTCGGCCAACGCCGTGCGCGCCCGTCACGTCGGCCGCGACATTCTCGCCGGCCTCAAGAACCTCGTCGGCGGGCAGATCGGCGCCTACCAGCAGCTGCTGGTCGAGTCGCGCGAGCAGGCGCTGGCCGACCTGCAGGCGGAAGCCGAGCGCCAGGGCGCCGACGCGATCGTCGCGCTGCGGATGGCGACGGCGTCGGTTGCGCAGGGCGCGGCGGAGGTGCTGGTGTACGGGACGGCGGTCAAGCTGGCGTAGGGCGCTGCTTGAACCCCCAGCCACCCCCCGTCTACCCTCGATCGGCTAGCCACGAGCGCGAGGCGACGATGGCGACGACGTACGACGAGCTGATCGACCAGGTGCAGCGCCCGGCGCGGTACGCCGGGGGCGAGCTGCACTCGATCGTCAAGGACTGGGACGCGCCCGGCGCGCCCGAGGTGCGCGTCGCGCTCGCCTACCCGGACCTCTACGACCTCGGCATGTCCAACCTCGGCCTCGGCATCCTCTACGACATCGTCAACCGCCGCGACGACGCGCTGGCCGAGCGCGTCTTCTCGCCGTGGACCGACTTCGAGGATCTGCTGCGCGCCAATGGCGAGCCGCTGCGCTCGCTGGAGACGCGCCACGCGTTGCACGAGTTCGACCTGCTCGGCATCTCGCTGTCCTACGAGGTGTGCTTCACGAACGTCCTCAACCTGCTCGACCTCGGCGGCATCCCCATCCACGCCGCCGACCGCGCCGAGGACGACCCGATCATCGTCGCCGGCGGCTCGGCTGCGCTCGAGCCGGAGCCGATGGCGCCGTTCTTCGACGCCTTCGCGCTCGGGGAAGGCGAGGAGCTGATCGACGAGCTGGTCGACTTCGTGCGCGACTGGAAGCGCGCCGGCCGCGGCTCGCGCAGGGAGCTGCACCGCGCACTCGCCGCCCTCGACGGCGTGTACGTGCCCTCGCTGTACGACGCGCGCTACGACGCCGACGGCCACCTCGAGGCGACGGTGCCGGTCGACGACGCAGCGCCGGACCGCATCACGCGCCGCGTGATGCAGGTGCTGCCGCCGCCGCTGACGAAGCCGATCGTGCCGTTCATGGAGGTGGTCCACGACCGTGCGGCGATCGAGATCCAGCGCGGCTGCACGCAGGGCTGCCGCTTCTGCCAGGCCGGCATGATCTACCGCCCGACGCGCGAACGCTCCGTCGAGGAGGTCGTCGAGGCAGCGGGCGAGCTGCTGGCCAACACCGGCTACCACGAGCTGTCGCTCATGTCCCTGTCGACCACCGACCACCGCGACATCGTGCCGATGGTGCACGCGCTGATGGACGCCTACGGCGACCGCGGGCTGCGCATCGGGCTGCCCTCGACGCGCGTCGACTCGTTCTCGGTGGAGGTCGCCGACGCAGTGGCGCGAGGCAAGAAGCACACGCTGACGCTGGCCCCCGAGGCGGGCTCGCAGCGGTTGCGCAACACGATCAACAAGCTCGTCACTGAGGAGGACCTGCTCAACGCCGCCGAGCACGCGTTCAGCAACGGCTGGACGAGCATCAAGATGTACTTCATGGTCGGCCAGCCGACCGAGACCGACTTCGACGTCGAGGAGATCGTCCGCATCGCCTCGGAGGTGAAGGCGATCGGCAAGCGCCACCAGGGCGGCCGCGCCCGCGTGCGCGTCTCGACCTCGAACTTCATCCCGAAGGCGCACACCCCGTACCAGTGGATCGCGCAGTGCGACGCGGAGACGCTGCGCCGCCGCCACCGCATCCTGCGCGAGGGCTGCAAGCGCGCCGGGGTGCAGTTCACGTGGGAAGACCCCGAGAAGTCACTCCTCGAGGCAGTGCTGTCGCGCGGCGACCGCCGCGTCGCCGACGTGATCGAGACGGCGTGGCGGCTGGGCGCGAAGTTCGATGCGTGGTCGGAGCACCACGACTGGTCGATCTGGGAGCGCGCCTTCGCCGAGCACGGCCTCGACCCCGCCGACTACGCGTACCGCCACCGCGACCTGTGGGAGCCGCTCCCGTGGGACCACGTCGACTCCGCGACGACGAAGGCGTTCTTGCGGGGTGAGTGGATGCGCACCCTCAACGAGGAGATCACGCTCGACTGCAAGCGCGACCCCTGTAACGTCTGCGGCCACCAGGACATCAACGGCGAGTGCACCCACAAGATCTCCGAGCTGGTCTCGATGCACCGTTCCGGCGACACGACGAAGCACGATCGCACCGTCGCCGTCGCGGAGCGCGTGGGAGCCCCGCTGACGCTGGTGTAATCGCGCATATCCGGATCGTCATAACGTGTCTTGTGTATTGACACGATGGCGGCGTCGCGCGACTATGGTCGTACCCCCCCCTCGGTACGTCCGTGTGGGTAGCAAGGCCCCCGCTGGGGGCCTTGTAGGTGTCCGGCTCAGTGCGTCTCGGTCAGTGGTAACCGCATCTGTGCAGCGGCTTCCTTCCGCGCCCTCTCGTAGCTAACACCGGTAAGAGGCTCCGCAAGGAAAAGAGCGTTCGGCACGGCGGGCGATCCTATTCGGCCGTAGGTGCATTCAGGATGGTCACGGACCTCACTGCGCAACTCTGCCAACAGTCGGCCCAAGGCGTTCGTGCCCGCCAACAAGCCCTCGGCGGTCGGCTTCGCACCCCAAAACGCGTCTCTTCGCGAGTACTCGACAATCGGGCGATCAGCCGTGGATAGCAGTAGGGCACCGAACGTGTCTCGATGTTGGCCAAATTTTAGCCGTAGACACCATCGCATCGCGTTCACTCTTACCTCGGTCCAATCGCTGCGCGTCTGATCCCTATAACGCCGACTTTTCATTTTTGCGCTCATCGGACTGCGTTGATCGAGGATCTCTCGTTGAAGTTCAGGAAGGTGCGGAAATCTGAAACTCTGGTACAGCGCTTCGGAGCTGCGAACACGTACAGCGTTCACGATTAGCGGGAATCCGGCGGCCATGTTCGAGAGTGCCCCAAACTCATCCCTCGTCCGCCTGAAGACGACACAAGCTCTGGGATCGTACTTCCTCTTGCTCATCTCACTGCCAGTTTGTCTTTCGGGGAAGGAGCGGATACCAGGGGTCCCCAGCCCAAAGCGCAAGAGGAGCGTTATTGGGGCAGTTGCGGTAAGTTACCACCAAGGTGCCGAATCCGAGGCCCCTCAACACCATGTTGCCGAGCGGTCGTTGATAGTTGTTGAGGTTCGGGTTGAGTGCCCGGATCTTGCAACCCGCCTTTAGGAATTGTTCCTCTAGCGCCTGCCGGCCGGGCTCCGACGAGAAGAATTCAGATCCGCTCTTGCCAGGCCTCCGGAGAGTCGGAGGGTATCCCTCACCACCGAGCATTTCACAGTACTCCCTGACCAGCTCATCATCGGGAATAGCCGCAGGCCACAGCACGTCAGATATGTTCTTCTCTGATTTCCTGTTCTCAAGCTGTAAGACCCTCGACCAGCGGAAGCTGTAGTCGCTGAGGCGACTCTGCACGTAGTGGACAGCCCCGCGGTGAATAGCAGCCGCAATGACGTGGATACGAGTTCCCCGGTGTTTGCGACTGGGATCCCATAGTTCGAGATCGCTGAGAAGGCGGTTACCTGTGAATACGCCGTCGTCGAGGTACACGAAAGTACCGCCAGCAGATCCGCACTCCTCGATACCAAAACCGTACTGAGCCTTCAGCACGCCCGAGAAGAGATCGAGGAGTTCCTTCTGGCTCTGCCCGCGCTCTTGGATGTTCAAGAAGTTCGCCCCTCGCCAGAAGTCCTCGGGATCCGGGCCAGCGACTTTATTACTCTTCGCGAGGCTCGCTAGGAAATCGGCGACGGTTGCCCTCGATAGGTATGTTTGCCCAAAGACGTGCGACAGTTCGTGGAGGATCGCATCACGGGCAGTCGAATCGAACTGCCCCACCCACCGCTCGATATGTTCGGCATTTGGACGCGGGAGTTCGCCTTCTCGGTAGTCAGCCAGAACGGCGGCAAGCCTCTCTACCGGATCGTTCATCTCAGCCACCTGCCTCCGCAGGCGATCATACCCTGCCGAACCGCGTATCATCCCGCCATGACCGGCGCACTCGCCGCCAACTACTGCCCCCACGGCTGCTACTGGCGCTGCGAGCACCGTGACGCGTCCGACCCACGAGGCGCCACGACCGTCGAGACGAGGCGACGCGACCGCTGGCAACTCGGCCCCGGCAGTTCGGACGACGACCCCGAGCAGCGCGCACTCGATGAGTGGGTGCTGTGGTCTGTTGCCGGGGTCGCACCGGTGGGCGGCTTCCGCTCCGTCGAGGTCTGCACGGACTGCGGCGAGACCTTCCGCGACGCCGCCGAGCACGCCCACAAGCACGCCCGACGCCGCCAGCTCGGCCTCGAACCCTAAGACGACAGCCACCAGTCGGGGTGCGGCTAGCCTCGCGGAGCCTGCCGGACCCTCACCCCCGCCCTCTCCCGCACTGCGGGAGAGGGCGGGGGATCCGTCCGTCGCGCTGCGGCTACGAAGCGACCGCGGCCTCTTCGCGCTCCGGCTGGAGCCTCGGCGCGGGACTCGGTGTCGCGGTTGGTGGTTCGGGCTTGTTGGAGAAGACGAAGCACAGCGAGCCGAGCCCGACTGAGATGGCCATGAAGATGAACGCAGGTGTGTAGGAGCCGGTGAGGTCGTAGATGCCGCCCGCTGCCAGCGGGCCGATGGTCATCCCCATCATGATGATCAGCGACGAGAACCCCATGATCTTCCCGAATGACGCCGTCCCGAAGTAGTCGGCTCGCAGCGCCTGCGTGAGCGGGCCTCGCGCCCCCCAGGCCACGCCCTGGATCGCAGCCGCCAGCGCGACGAGGGCGACCGCGGACGCCCAGGCCATGATCAGCATCGCCGCGAGGTGCCCGAACATCGCCGTCACGATGATCGCGCGCTTGTCGATGCGGTCGCCGAGCCAGCCCGATCCCACCATCCCGATCACGAGCGTCGCGGTCATCAAGGTGACCATCTGCGCCGCCGCTCCTAGTGAGATGTCGAGCTCCTCGGTTACGTGCGGCACGAAGTGCACGAGCATCGCGCCGACGGTCATCAGTCCGGCGGCATGGCCGATCGAGAGCAGCCAGAACGAGCGCGTGCGCATCGCCTCGCGAGCAGTGAAGCTCACCTCCTCGAGGTACTGGGGACCGCCCTGGGAGGCGCCGTTGCCGTCGGCCGGCCGGCCGGGCTGGTCGCCGTCGGGCAGCAGGCCGAGCTCCTGCGGGCGGTGCCGCACCAGGCCCGCGAGTGGCAGGCCGACCGCGAAGATGATGAGGCCCGAGACCACGGCCATCGTCCGCCAGCCCCACTCCTCTAGGCCCGCGACGACGATCGGCTGGACCAGCCCACCGGTCGCCATCCCCGTGCCGACGATACCGAGCGCGAGGCCGCGGCGGCGGCGGAAGAAGCTCACCAGCGAGGCCGACAGGCTCATCATCGAGCCGAAGCTCTGGCCGGTCGCCATGATGATGAACACGACGTAGAACCACAGCAGCGAGTCGACCATGCTGAAGGCGATGAAGCCGCCGCCGAACAGCAGCATCCCGATGACCATGACGGCCCTCGGCCCGTAGCGGTCGACCATCCAGCCCTGTATGGGGCCGAGGAAGCCGCTCTCGATGCGTTGCATGGAGAAGGCGATGGAGAGCTGGGTGCGGCTCCAGCCGAAGTCGGCCTCCAGGAGCTTCACGTACGTGCCGAAGGCATGCATGAGGAGGCCGCCGCCGAGCATGAACATGCCGAAGCCGGCGATGACGACGAGCCAGCCGTAGAAGATCCTCGTACCCAGGCTGCGGGCGACGAAGTCCGACACCGCGAGTCCCCTCGGTGCGCGCCCCACGCGAAGCGACTCGCCGGGTCGCGCGCCGGTTCGGCGCGTCGAGACCGTGACGTGTACGGGAGCGTCAGTCGGGTCTGGGACTCACTATACCCCGCACCGCTCGCACGCTCTCGCGCCGCTTGCTACCGTCCCCACGACCAATGAAGCGACCCCACCTGGAACCGCCCGAGGAGCCTCACATGCCCGACGAACTACCCATCCTCACCAACGTTGACGAGCACGGCGTCATGCTCGTCACCATCAATCGACCCGAGGTCATGAACGCGCTCAGCGCCGAGATGATGACGCTGCTCGAGGAGGCGATTAGCGAAGCGAGCACGCGCGACGACGTGTACGCGATGGTGCTGACCGGGGCCGGACGCGGCTTCTGCGCGGGCGCCGAGATCGGCGGGGCGGGCGGCGACGGCGGCGAGCCGCCGAGGCATCAGCGCGTCGACCGCCGAGGCAACTCGTCGAGGATGGCGCTGGCGTTCTCGGAGTGCGACGTGCCGATCATCGGCGCCATCAACGGGCCGGCGGTGGGCGCCGGCTTCGGCGTCGCGCTGTGCTGCGACGTGCGGCTCATCGCCGACACCGCGCGCATGGGCTCGATCTTCATCAAGCGCGGCCTCGCCGCCGACTACGGCGCGGCGTACTGGCTGCCGCGGCTCGTCGGCGTCTCGAAGGCGCACGAGCTGTTCTACAGCGGCGACCTGCTGAACGCCGAGGAGTGCGTCGAGTGGGGCGTCGCGAACCGCGTCGTACCCGCCGACCAGCTCGTCGACGAGGCGCTGGCGTACGGCCGCATGATCGCGAACGGCCCGCCGCTCGGGTACACCGGTGTGCGCCGCATGCTCCAGCGCTCGACCGACATGTCGATGACGCACTTCCTCGAGTACGAGTGGGCGACGCAGCTCACGCTGCTCGCCAGCGAGGACGGCAAGGAGGGGTTCATGGCCTTCGCCGAGCGTCGCGACCCGCAGTTCCAGGGCCGCTGATGCCGGACGACGCCGGACGCCCCGTGGCCGTCGTGACGGGCGCAGCGCGCGGCCTGGGCCTCGCTACCGCCGACCGGCTGATCGAGGCTGGCTACGCGGCCTGCGTGCTCGACATCCACGAGCGCCGCATCGGCGAGCTCGCCGGGCGCGAGGAGCGCGAGCCGGACCGCTTCATGGCGGTGCTTGCCTCGGTCACCGACCCCGACGCCATTGCCGGCGTGGTCGAACGGGTCACGGAGCGCTGGGGCCGCATCGACGTGCTCGTGAACAACGCCGGGCTCAACCGTCGCGGCGGCATCCTCGACCACACGCTCGACGACTGGAACGCGGTCCTGGCGGTGAACCTCACGGGCGCCTTCATCTGCAGCGCCGCCGTCGCGCCCGTGATGCGCGAGGGTATCGAGGCCGGCCGGCAACCGGGCGGCGTGATCGTCAACATCGGCTCGACGGCGGCCGCGGCGCAGGGCTCGGGCTCGGTCGCGTACGCGACGACCAAGGGCGGGCTGCACGTGTTCACCAAGGTGCTGGCGCACGAACTCGGCCCGCACGGCATCCGCGTCAACGCCATCGCGCCGGGCACGACGCTGACCGAGTGGGTGGAGCGCAACCTCGGCGATACCCTCGACGCCTCGGCGGCGTCCGTCCCGCTGCGCCGTCTCGGTCAGCCCGAGGACGTGGCGAACGCCATCGCCTTCCTCGCCTCGGACGAGGCGCGGCACATCACGGGGCAGGTGTTGTCGGTGTCGGGCGGAGGGTGGATGCCGTAGGCGTCCGGCCCTGGAGTGGCGCCGCGTCAGCTGCCGTCCGACGGCAGCGCACCGGCAGCTTGCAGGCGGAGCCCCAGGGCGCGCATCACCTTCAGCACGGTCCCGAACTCAGGGTTCCCGTCCGCCGACAGCGACCGGTACAGGCTCTCCCTTGCGAGGCCTGTCTCGCGGGCCACGGCTGTCATTCGTCGTGCGCGGGCGACGTCGCCGAGGGCGGCCACGATGAGCGACAGGTCACCGTCGTCCAGGGCCGCGTTCAGGTACGCGACCACGTCGTCTTCGGTTTCGAGGTGTTCCGCCGGATCCCACGGTGTGGTCGGTGTCTGATTCACGCGCGATGCTTTACCGGGGCAGTAGTGTAGCCCACAGGCTACATTAGGAAAGACCACAGCTTGCGGACGTGCACGATCCGCTTGGAGGTCGGCAGAGCGTAATGTGCAGCCCGGAGTATCCGGCTCCCTCTCCCTCTGGGAGAGGGCTGGGGTGAGGGTCCGGCGCGCTCTTCGATAGCTCGTCGCATGACGCGGACCCCCCTCACCCTCACCCTCTCCCCCCACCGGGGGGCGAGGGGATCAGAGTGCGCCGGGGTTCACGCGCGCAGCAGTGAGCGCCAGAAGAAGCCCATGAACACGAACCAGACGAATGCGACGGAGATGAACCCGCCCACGCCGATCGCGGCGCCCCAGGCCTCGATCGCCATCCCCATCGGGATCGCGCCGATCGGCATCAGCGAGAAGCCCATCTGGAACAGCGACGTCGCCCGGCCTCGCATTTCGTCGCGCGCCAACACCTGCACCAGGATCTGCGCCACTGTGAACGCCACGCCGTGGAAGACCCCAGCCACCACGAGCATCGCCGAGGACAGGACGAAGACCGTCGACTGCGTGAACACGATCAGCGCGGCCGCGTAGAAGGCCAGCCCCCAGATGGCGATGATGCCCTTGCGGCGCACGTCGCCCAGCCACGACAGCACGAGCAGCCCGGTGAGCGACCCCCAGCCGACCGAGGCGGCGAGGAGGCCGTAGCCGGTCGCGCCGGTGTTCAGCACCTCCTCGGCGAACACGGGGAGGAGCGGGATGTACGGGTACAGGAAGATCCCCGGCACCGCGCCGGACAGGAAGAGGCCGAGCATCGGCCGGTCGGTCGCCACGTAGCGCAGACCCACCCAGAGGCTGCGCAGTGGGTTGTCGGTGTCGAGCGCGGCCTGCCGCGTGGTCTTGCTGATGAGCAGCGTGAAGAACGTCGCGATCAGCATCATCACGGCGATGAACATGAACGGCGACGCCGTCCCCAGCAGGCCGATCATCGCCCCGGCGAGCGGCGGACCGGAGATGCGCGAGAGGTTCTGTGCGATGGCGTTGAGCGCGATGGCGTTCGAGAGCGTGTCCGGGGTGGTGACGTCGTAGACGAACGTCTGGCGGACGTTCTGGTTCGCGCTGCTGATGATGCCCTCGAGGGCCGAGAACACGTAGAGCTGCCAGAACGCGACGAGGTCCGTGAGCACCAGCACGCCGAGGCCGAGACCCAGCGCGGCGCTGGCAAGCGTCGACCAGACCGTCACCGAGCGTCGGTGGTAGCGGTCCAGCACCACGCCGATCCACGGGGCCGAGACGAGTCGCATCGCGCCGCCGACGGCGACGACCCACGCGAGCTGCGCCGCCGACTCGCCGGAGAGCACGTAGGCGAGCCAGCCGAGGCCGATCATCGTCGCCCACTGCCCGTAGCCCGACGTGACCGTGCCGATGAAGAGGAAACGGAAGTCGCGCAGCCGCAGCGCGCCGATGCGGTCCTGCTTCGGCGGAGCGGGCGGCTCGACGAGTCCTGCGGCGGGCCCCCGGACGGGCACATCGAAGGCGAGGCCGTCCTCGGAGAGGTACAGCGCCTCGTGGGTCACGCGAGCGAGGGGTCGCGGTGCGGTCATGGTGTGCGCGCGCTCACGGGCGGCGCGAGCCGGCCCGCCGACGGTGGGACGGCCAGGGCAACGGAACCACCTCGGCCACCTCCGAGGGCTGCATCACGCGTCTTCCCTCCCCCGTCCCGACGGCCGGACCACGCCCCATGGCTGGATGATACGCGCGTGGCGTCGACGCGCGGTGGGAGCGCGGGAGCGGTCCCGTGCGGATGTTTGAGGAGTGGGCGGTCTCGTAGGCTACGTGAAGGGCGCCCGCTCGAGCAGGTCGGCGTGCACGCCAATATCGGTACTGGCGTCGTCGCGCGTCCACGTCTCGTCGTGCAGGCGCCAGCCCTGGCGGGGGTCGTTGAGCTGCGTCTGGAGCACGTTCCACAGGTGCGCCTGCAGGTCCGGCTCGCGCACCGGCGCGATGATCTCGATGCGCTCGTCGAGGTTGCGCTTCATGAGGTCGGCGCTGCCGATGAAGTACTCGGGCTCGCCGCCGTTCTCGAAGTAGTAGATGCGCGTGTGCTCCAGGAAGCGGCCGATCACGCTCACCACCCGGATGCGGTCGCTCAGCCCCGGGATGCCGGGCCGCAGGCGGCACAGACCGCGCACGATCAGGTCGATCTCGACGCCGGCCTGCGAGGCCTCGTAGAGCAGCCGCACCGAGTCACGGTCCTCGAGCGCGTTCATCTTGAACGCCAGGCGGGCGGGCCGGCCGGCGCGCGCGTGCTCCATCTCGCGCCGGATACGCCACTCGAACTCGTCGCGCATGATCGTCGGCGCGACGATGAGCTCGTTTGTGACCGGGCGCTCCGACGAGCCCGTGAGGTGGTTGAACACCGTTACCAGGTCCCCGCCGATCGCCTCGTCCGAGGTGAACATGCCGATGTCCGTGTAGAGCCGCGCGGTGCCCGAGTTGTAGTTGCCGGTGCCAATGTGCGCATAGAGCCGCACGCCGGGCGGCTCCTCGCGGACCACGAGCGAGATCTTGCTGTGCACCTTCAGGTCAGGCGTGCCGTACGAGATGTGCACGCCCGCCTCTTCGAGCTTGCGGGCCCACTCGATGTTGTTCGCCTCGTCGAAGCGCGCGGTCAGCTCCACGACGACGGCCACTTGCTTGCCCTTGGCGGCCGCGTTCATGAGGGCTTCGAGGATCGGTGAGTCCGGCGAGGTGCGGTACAGCGTCTGCTTGATCGCAAGCACCTGCGGGTCGCGCGCCGCCTGCTCCACGAAGCGCACCACGGTGGCGTCGAAGGACTCGTAGGGGTGGTGGACCAGCAGGTCGCGTTCGCGCAGCGTCTCCCAGAGCCGCCCGTCCTCCTCGGTGTTGGCGAAGCGCTTCGGGATGGCCGGCGTGAACCCGTCGAACGTCAGCTCCTCGACGCCCAGCGTCGCGAGCTGCATCAGGTCGGCCGTGTCGACGAGGTGCTCGACTTCGATCACGTCGGACTCGTCAAGCTCGAGTTCCTCGAGCAGTAGCTCGCGGTGCAGCGCCGGGAGGCGCGCGGAGCACTCGAGGGCGACGGCGACGGCGAGCCGGCGGCGCTCGATCTGGCTCTCGATCAGCTCACGCAGGTCCTCGGCTGCCTCGCCGGGTGTCCCGACCTCGGCGCTGCGCAGCACGCGGATGAGGTGCCATCCGACCACCTGCACGCCCGCGAAGAGCAGCCCGAGGTGCGCCCCGATGACCTCTTCGAGCGGTACGAAGCGCCCGTCGCCCAGGTCGACGAAGCGTGGCCGGTTCGGCGGCACCTTGACGCGCGCGAAGCGCGTCATGCCGTTGCGCTGCCGCAGGCCGACGGCCAGCGAGAGGCTGCCGCCGGAGATGAACGGGAACGGGTGCGCGGGGTCGACGACGAGCGGAGTGAGGACGGGCAGGATCGCCCGCTTGAAGTGCTCGGCCAGCTCGGCCTGCTGCGCGTCGTCCAGGTCCTCGTAGGAGACGATCTCGACGCCCGCGGCGGCGAGGGCGGGGCGCAGGTCGTGCGCCCACAGGTCGTCCAGTTCCGCGCGCATGACGAGGCAGCGGCGCTTCGACTCCTCGAGCTGGTCGGCCACGGTCATGCCGTCCAGCGTGTGCTGGTTGCGGTCGGTCTCGGCGAGCCGGCGCAGCCAGCCGATGCGTTTCGCGTAGAACTCGTCCAGGTTGCTGCCGGTGATGGCGAGGAACTTGAGGCGCTCCAGCAGCGGGTTGCGGCGGTCACGCGCCTCGGCGAGGACGCGGTCGTTGAAGTCGAGCCAGCTCAGCTCGCGGTTGGCGTACCACTCGGGCGCGTCGAGGTCGACGGGCGCGACGGCATCCGCGCCGTCTCCGGCGACCGCGACCGAGGGTTGCGTGGTCATCGCGTTCGTGGGCCTCCCGGTGCGCGTCGCGTCGGCTCGACCGCGTCGTGTGGCCGCGTCAAGCATAACGGAACGGACGTGCGGCATGTCATGACGCATGCTGGTCACGGCTCGATGCCCTGGGGCACGCGAGTTGCGGCTGGTGTGTGCCGGGCCTCGTGGCGCTCCGCGTCCTCAGGCAGGGCGTCCCTCGAAGAGATCGAGCATCTCCTCGGGGAGCGGATCGAAAAAGGACTCGGGGATGTCGGCGAGGCCCTTGCCCAGGCCGACCGGGCGAGGCGCTGCCACTTGCTCCTCGATCGGCAGGATCTCGACCATGGCGCGGTTGCGGCGCCACAGGACAATGCGGTCGCCAGGCTTCAGGCGCGCGATGTGGTCCGACAGATCGGTCTTCGCCTCGTCGATGTTGAGTCGGGTCGTCGTCATGGCCGGATAGTCACCTCACCACTGAGCTTATGGGACGGTTCCTACCCCGTCTCGCCCCTCGGCGGTACGCTATGTGCCGACGCCGGGCCGGTGTAGCTCAGAGGTAGAGCAGCTGTTTCGTAAACAGCAGGTCGAGGGTTCGATTCCCCCCGCCGGCTCCATTCCCAACCGCCAGCGCGCACCGCGCCCACCTGAACGTGAGTACGCCCGCATGAGCAAACTCCGCGAGCGCATCCGCTCCACGCGCGAGCGCCGTTCCGTCCCGTTCGGCTTCGGACCGCGCAGCCGCGAGGCCGAGGCGCAGCGCCACGTGCTCGTCCTCGCCGAGGTCGACGGCGCCGACTCCGCAGCGGCGGCGGCCTCCGCCGGCGCCGACGCACTCCTCGCCGGCGCCGACGGCATCGCGGCCGTGGTCGAGGGCGCCGACGGGCGCCCCGTCGGCGCGCGCGTCGAGGCCGCAACCAGCGCCGATGCCGACGCGCTCATCGAGGCGGGCGCCGACTTCCTGGTCTTCGATGACGCGCAGACGGAGGCGGCCGCGCTGCTCCGCCCCGAGCTCGGCCACGTCGCGCTGCTCGCCGACGCCTCGGCCGCCGAGGAGGACCTACGATTGCTGCAACCGCTCGACCTCGACGCGATCCTGCTGCCGTCCGCGCGTGCAGCCGCGACGGTGCGCGGCCAGCTCCTCACGCGGCGTATCGCCGAGCTCACGCGCAAGCCGCTGATCGTGCCGGTCGACGGCTCGGTGGACGCGACGCAGCTCGAGGTGTGGCGCGACGCGGGAGCCCTCGTCGCACTCGTCGCGGGGGACGCTGCGGCGGTCGAGGCGGTGGTGGCCGCCGCGGTCGCGGTGCCTGCTCCGCGGGAGCGCCGCGAGGACAGACCGAACGCGCTCGTACCGTCTCCGGCAGCGGGTCTGCTGGACGAGGACGACGACGAACCGCTGTAGCTCGCGAGGATTGCGCGTGTGGGTCGGTTGACCCGTCGCGCGACCGCTTTCTACGATGCCGCCCATGACGAACGAAGTGCCCGACCCCGCTCCGTCGACCGAGCCGCAATTCCAGATCGGCGAGGTCGCGCAGCGCACGGGCCTGACCCAGCGCACGCTGCGCTTCTACGAGGAGCGTGGCCTCGTCACTCCCGCCTCCCGCATGGAGGGCGGCTTCCGCCTCTACTCGGAGGCCGACATCGGCCGCGTCCAGCTCATCAAGCAGCTGCAGGACCTGCTCGGCTTCACGCTCGCCGAGATCAAGGAGATGGTGGAGGCCGAGGAGCTCCGCGCCCAGATCCGCGCCACCTTCCGCCCCGACCGCAACCTCCCCGAGCGCCGCGAGCGCGTCCTGCAGGTCATCGCGGCCGTGCGACGCCAGCTCGAGGTCGTCGAGCCGAAGATCGAGCAGCTGGTGGAGATGCGCGGCGAACTGAGCGAGCGCCTCGACATGCTCGAGAAGCGCCTCGCGGAGATCGACGAGGCGCTGGCGGTCGGAGAGCCCGTCGAAACCTAGGCTGGCGCCGGCTCTGCCGGGATCGCGTCGACGCCACACACCAGCGAGGGCCGCGTGAGCGGCCCTCTGGCTTGGCCCATGGCCGCGCGATGCGCGCGCCCGGGCGGGTCGTGTGTCCTGAATGGACCGAGCGGCTAGTTGTTGAGCCGCTTGACCGCCTCGAGGGCGAACGCGGAGTGCGCGTCCATGTCGCCCTGCTCATCGAAGCGTTCGGCCAGCACGCCGTCCGCGCCGAAGACGAAGGTCACGCGCATCGCGGTCGGGCCGCGCTCCATGCCGACCCCGAAGGCCTCGATGGTCCGGTAGTTCGGCCAGTCGGACAGGATCGGGAACTCAGCCCCGATCGCTTCGGCGAACGCTCCTTGCGTCGCCCAGGTGTCTGAACTCACGCCCACCACGCGGGCTCCGAGGGCTACCAGGTCGGCGAGACGCGACTGGAAGCCCTCCATCTCCATCGTTCAGCCACCGGTGAAGGACATGGGGTAGAAGGCGATGACCGTGATCTCCCCGTGGAAGCTCTCGTTCGTGACTCGCTCCCGATCCGGATCGCGGAGCGAGAACTCCGGCATCTGTGCGCCTGGTTCCAGCATCTCGTCCCCCTCGCTCGCGGCCCCGAGGCCCGCGTGCGTCTCGCCGCCGGCCGGCGGCGCTTAGTGGCTGTCGTGGTCTTCGGGCTCGCCCTCGCCCTCGGACAGCGTGCCGTCGGCGAGCTGGTAGTCCCAGCTCAGGCCGCGCTGCTTGCGGTACAGGAATGCGACCGATGTCACCGCGAAGAGGGCCACGATGCCGAGCGCGGTCAGCGCGACCGCGACGCCGGTGTCACCCGGAAGCTCGAGGGCGCGCGACGGGTCGTGCTTCGCAGCCGCGACGTGCGGCAAGGCCGCCGCCGTCACGCCGAGGGCCACTCCGAGCAGCCTCCCGCGTACCGCACCCAGGTGTGCTACCACCCGCATCCGCCTGCTCCTCGTACTGCACGTCCGCCGCCCCCGTCGACTGCGGTGGGGCGAGTCTACCAACACTCCCGGCTGCGCGCGCGCCCGCCGCCCGCTTGCCGCGATTGCTCGCGCGCGAGGGCCGACCCTATACTCGGACTCCACCTCGTGAGCACGTGCACGAAGGAGCGGCCGCGTGCCGAAGCGGACCTGGCAGCCCAAGCGACTCCCGCGCAAGCGCAAGCACGGCTTCCGCGCGCGGATGTCGACGCGTGGTGGCCGCGAGGTCATCCGGCGCCGCCGCGCACGCGGGCGCACGCGTCTCGCGGTCTAACCACGGCTGCGGTCCGTGCCATGCCTCCGGCTGCCTCCGCGCCCGCCCGCCCCGACACCCCGGCTGAGTCGCTCCGCCGTCGCGCGGACTTCGACGCGCTCGCGCGCCAGGGTCGTGCGCGTCGCCACCGGCTGTTCACCGTGCGCGTGCGGCGCAACGGGCAGGGCCGCGTCCGGTACGGGTTCGCCGTGAGTCGCCGTGTGGGCGGCGCCGTCGTCCGCAATCGCGTCCGCCGCCGGCTGCGCGCACTGGTGCGCGCGCTCCCGCCGTGTGACGGCTTCGACGTGCTCGTGGCGGCTCACCCGGCGATCACCGAAGCAAGCTTCGATGATGTGCAACAGGCGTTGTCGGCAACGGTTGCCGGAGCACTCGAACGACTGGACGGCCAGGCATGAGGGGGCTGATGCTGGCCGCGATCCGCTTCTACCAGCGGTCGATCTCCGTCCAGACGGGGCCGACGTGCCGGTATCACCCCACATGTTCGCAATACGCATACGAAGCCATCGATCGCCACGGGCCGTGGCGGGGCGTCTGGCTCGCCGCGTGCAGGCTGGGGCGCTGTCACCCCGGCCGCGCGGGTGGCTACGACCCCGTCCCGCCGCGTCGAGGCGGTCACGAGGCGCACATCGCAGCGGAGCCCGCCGCCAGGCACGGGCCCGGCGGCGAACCTGAAGAGTCGAAGGCGCACTGAACCACACGCGATCGGCCGCCGCCCTCCGCACGATGTTTCACGTGAAACATCGTCGCCGCGCGCGCGCCCGCACACCCCTCGCGGTCGTGCTCGCACTGCTCGCGCTCCTCGCCGGTGGCTGCGCGACGGATCTCGGCAGCCCCGACGGCTGGGCCGCACCCGTCGAGGCCGACGGCGTCGTGCTGGTGCAGGCGGAGAAGGGCGAACTCGTCGCGGTGCGGCTGGGCGACGGTCCCGCGCGCATCGCGTGGCGCTTCCCGGAGGACGCCGCGCTCCCCGCCGGCGTCGACCCTGATGACCTCAACGACATCGAGGCGTTCTACGCCACGCCTGTGTTCGACGACGGCACGGTGTACATGGCCTCCTTCTCCGGCGAGGTCATGGCGGTCGACATCACGGGCAACGGGCCGCGCCTTGCATGGATCCGCAAGCTCACCCATGAGCTCGTCGCCTCGCCGGTACTCCACGGCGACGTCCTTTACGTGCCGACCGAGGGCGGTGAATTGTTGCCGCTGGACGCCGAGTCCGGCGCCATGGGCGAGTCGCTCGCCACCGGCGCGGAGCGCTTCTGGTCCCGCCCCGCCGTGAGCGGGTCGGCGATCTACGTCGCCGGACTCGACCGCCACGTGCGCGCCGCCGGCGTGCAGGGCGGCGAGCAGTGGGTGCTCGAACTGGAGGGCGCCGTCGCCGGGGACCTGCTGCTGGACGGCGAGACGCTCTTCGTCGGCGCGCTCGACCGCCGCATGTACGCGCTCGACGTGCTCGCGGCCGGGGCCGAGCGCTGGCGTTTCCAAGGCGACGGCTGGTTCTGGGCCCGGCCGCTGCTGGACGGCGACACCCTGTATGCGACGACGACCAACGGCTCCGTCTACGCCCTGGACGCCCGCAGTGGCGACGAGCAGTGGCGATTCAACGAGCTCGACAACGAGATCCGCGCGCAACCGGTGCTCGTCGGCGGCATCCTCGTCGTGGCGATGCGCGATGGCGTCCTGTTCGGCATCGACCCGTCCACGGGCGTGCGGCAATGGCAGCAGACGCTTGCGGAGGGCAAGCTGCTCGCCGACCCGCTGGTGCTAGAATCGGGCATCCTGTACGTCACCGACCGCGGCGACCTGATTTCCGTCGATCCCCGGAGCGGGGCGACCACGACCGTGTTCGAGGGGAGCTAGGCAGGCCATGCTCCCGATCGGCGCCGTCTGGCAGACGTTCCTCGAGAACCCGCTCATCAACCTGATGGTGCTGCTCACCGTCCTGTCCTTCGGGTCGTACGGCGTCGCCATCCTCGTCTTCACCGTCCTCACGCGTGTGATCACGTTCCCGCTCACGCTGCGGACGCTGCGCGCGGCGCGCGGGCTGCAAGAACTGCAGCCCGACATGGAGGCGATCCAGAAGCGCTACAAGGACCCCAAGCGGCGCTCCGAGGAGCAGATGAAGCTCTATCGCCGCAAGACCCTCACCTGCGAGGGCGCCGGCGTCGCCTCGGTGGTGCTCGGCCGCCCCGTCGAGTGCGACTGGAAGGCGCAGGACACCAACAAGGACGAGATCATCAAGGAATACGAGCGTCACCTGGAGCGCGTGCACTCCGTGCGGCTCGAGGATGCGCCCGGCCGCGCCGTGAACCGGGCCCGCAAGTCGATCCGCGGCGGGGTGAACCCGCTCGGCTGCCTCGGACCCCAGCTGATCCAGTTCCCGATCTTCATCGGGCTCTACATCGTGATCCGCACAACCCTGTCCCAGCACCCCGAGGACGTCCTGAAGCTCAACGACCGGCTCTACGACTTCCAGATCGTGCAGGCCGCCCTGCCGTTCGACACCTCGTTCCTCGGGATGAACCTGTCCGCGAACGGGAATTTCATCCTGGTGATCGTGATCTTCGCGTCCATGTGGCTCACGCAGCGCATCTCATCGGCGAGGTCGCTGTCGCGGCCGGGGTCGCAGCAGGCACAGATGAACCAGATGATGCAGTGGATGCTCCCGGCGATGTTCGGGTGGTTCGCGCTTGTGGTGCCGGCCGGTCTCGGGCTCTACTGGGCGGCGAGCACGCTGATTGGCCTGGTGCTGCAGTGGGTATTCGTCGGGCCCGGCGACTTCACGTGGGGCTCGCTCATCCCGAACCTGGTGCGCGAGCGCGTCGGCCTTCCGCCGCTGGCGCCGGCGGGCGCCGCCGCGGGCCGGGGCGCCGCTCCGGCCCCACGCGACAACAACGATGACGAAACGCCCGAGGCGGCCACCGCCGGGGCGAATGGAGACACCGCACAGACAGGGGAGTCAAATGACGGTCGAAGAAGTCAGCGGGCGAACAGTCGACGACGCCGTCGATCGGGCGCTCGCCAGACTCGGGGTCAGCCGCGACAACGTCGACGTCGAGGTGATTCGCGAAGGTAGCAAAGGCTTTTTCGGTATCGGTGGCGAAGATGCCATCGTCCGCGTCACCACCCGTGGCGACGCGGTCACAGCCGGCGGCGGCCCGGGCCGGCGCGGCGGTGGCGGCGGTGGCGGAGGTGCCGACGGCGACGGCGAGGGCCGCTCGCGGCGACGTCGACGCAGGCGAGGCCGCGGCGGGCGCGGCGGCGGCGGCCGCTCCGAGGGCGAACCACGGGGCGGCGAAGCGCGCGGCGGCGAGGCCGGTACGCGCGAAGATCAGCTCCGCGAGGGTCGCGAGCGCGCCCGTGAGGAGCAGGACCCCGACGGCGACGGTCGCGAAGGGCGGCCCGCCCCGCGTGGGGAACGCCGCAACCGGCAGCGCGGCCGGGGCCGCAATGGTGGCCGAGGCCGCGACATGGGCGGTCGCAACGACCGGCGGGAGCCGCGCGGTCCCGCGGTCGAGGTGCCGACGACGGTCCCCGGTGCGCCGGAGGAGCCCCCGATGCAGCCCTCGACGGACGCGGAGGACGAGGTCGACTTCGCCGGCCGCACGCTGCGTGACCTGCTGACGCTGCTCGGCCTCGAGGACACCGAGATCGAGGCGCGCGAGCCGGAGACGGCGGGTGACGGAGAGGGTCGCGTCACGCAGATCTTCGACATCAACGGCGCGACCGAGGACGCCTCGGACGAGCTCGGGCTGCTGATCGGGCGCCGCGGCGAGACGCTGGGCTCGCTGCAGTACCTGCTGAACGTCATGGTCGGCCGTCACTACGACGACCACGACATGGTGTTCGGCGTGGACGTCGAGGGATACCGCCGCCGCCGCGAGGACTCGCTGGTGCAGATGGCGCAGCGCGTGGCCGACGAGGTGCGCGAGACCGGCGACGTGATCACGCTGGAGCCGATGCCCGCCGCCGAGCGGCGCATCATCCACCTCGCGCTCAGCGAGGAGCCGGGCGTGGTCACGGAAAGCGTCGGCCGCGGCAGCGACCGCCAGGTCGAGGTGATGCCCGGCGAGCCGGGCGCGGACGACTACCTGAGCGACGGCGACTACGCCGAGGACGGTGAGGACGCCGAGGGCGGTGAGGACGCCGGGTACGCGGACGACGGCGGCGGGGACGCCGGGTACGCAGAGGACGGCGGCGAGGACGAAGACATCGAGGAGGACGCGGCCGGGGAGCAGTAGACCGTGCGCGCCGGCCGCCGCGTATGAGCGAAGCACGCAGCGGACCGCAGATCGTCGTCGTTGGGGCGGTCACGGAGGACCGCTTCGACGACGCGACGCGCCCCGGCGGGGCCGTGCTCTACGCGTCGCGTGCACTCGAAGCGCTCGGCATCCACACCCGCGTGCTCGCCTCGGGGCCCTCGGATAGTGGCCTCGGGGCACTCGACCTACACGAACGTACGTTCGTAGCGAGGGCAGCGAGTCTCCGGTTTGCCCATGACATGAGTGGCGAGGAACGTCGCCTGCTTGTGCTGTCGAAGCCGGACCGGCCGCTGAGCGCGTCCGATCTGCCCGACCCGTGGCGCGATACGGACGCGCTGATCCTCGGCCCGCTGCTCCCCGACGACCTCGACGTCGCCTCGTTCACGGCAATGTCGGTCCCACGAATTGCCTTGCTAGCGCAGGGTTTGCAGCGACGCGTGGCCTCCGACGGCACGGTTTCGCTGCTCGACGAGCCGAGCCCCGCGCTGCTCGCCGCCTGTGACTCGCGCACCTCCGTGTTCTTGTCGCGCGAGGAGGTCGTTCAATGGCTGGCCGAAGCAGTCGAGGACCTTGCGGCGACGTGCGCGCGCGTCGTGGTCACGCGCGGCGCCGAGGGCGCGGACGTGTACCGGGCGGGCGAGGAGCCTCTGCACATCGCCGCCGCGCCGGCGACGCCGGTCGACACCACCGGGGCGGGCGACGCGTTCGCGGCCTCGTTCACGGCGGCGCTCGCGTGTGGCGCGAGCGACGAGCAGGCGGGCGCCCTCGCGGCGCGCGTGGCTGCCGCCACGGTTGAGCGTGCAGGGCCCGTGACGCTCCCGCGGATCGCGACGCCCGAGGAGGTCGCGCGATGACCGTGACGATCGCGGTGGTCAACCAGAAGGGCGGGGTCGGCAAGACCACGACCGCCGTCTCGCTCGCCGCCGCGCTGGCCGCGCGCGGCAAGCGCGTGCTGCTCGTCGACGCCGACCCGCAGTCCAATGCCACCTCGGCGATCGGCCAGGCCGCGATACGCGAGAACGCAGGGCTCTACGAGTCGCTCGTCGGGGAGCAGGCCCTCGCGGACACCGTCGTCAGGACCGACACACCCGGGTTGGACCTCGCGCCCGCGACGCTGCACCTCGCGGGCGCCGACGTCGAGTTGGTGTCGGTGATGGCGCGCGAGTTCCGGTTGCGGCGAGCCCTCGAACCCCTCGCCGGGCGCTACGACGTGACGCTGATCGACTGCCCGCCCTCGCTCGGTTTGCTCACGGTCAACGCGCTGGCGGCGGCGGACGAGGTGCTGATCCCGGTGCAGGCCGAGTACCTCGCGCTCGAAGGCCTCGCGCACCTGGCGCAGACCGTCGAGCTGGTACGTCGTAACCTGAACCCGGAACTCTCGGTGCGCGGCATCGTGCTCACCATGTTCGACGGGCGCACGAACCTCGCGCGCGAGGTGGAGGCGGAAGTGCGCAACCACTTCGACAACACCTTCGCCAGCGTCATCCCGCGCTCGGTGCGGCTGTCCGAGGCGCCCAGCCACGGCCTGCCGATCCAGCGCTACGACCCGCGCTCACGCGGCGCGGAGGCCTACGAGCAGCTCGCCGACGAGCTGCTCGAACAACTCGCTCTCCCCATCTCGGAGGCATCCCATGGTGGATTCCAACGGACAGGGACGGACGGGGCCCCGGCCCACTGACACGCCGCGCGGCCTCGGCAGGGGCCTGAGCGCGCTCATCCCCGATACCCCCGCCGAACCGCGGCAGGCCGCGCTGGGCGCGGTGCACGAGGCGCCGATCGACTCGATCGCCCCGAACCCGGAGCAGCCCCGCTCGGCATTCGATGACGAGTCGCTCGAGGAGCTGACACAGTCGGTGCGAGAGCACGGGGTGATCCAGCCGTTGCTCGTCACGGAGTTGCCGGACGACCCGGCGTCGCCGGGCGGCCCGCGCTACCAGCTCATCGCCGGCGAGCGCCGGCTGCGCGCCGCGCAAGCCGCGGGCCTCGAACGCGTCCCGGTGACGGTGCGCGAGAGTGTGCCGCGCGAGCAGCTGGTGCTGGCGCTGATCGAGAACGTGCAGCGCGAGGACCTCAACCCGCTCGAGGAGTCGCGCGCCTACAAGCGCCTGGTCGACGACTACGGGCTCACGCAGCAGCAGGTGGCGGAACGCGTCGGGCGCTCGCGCGCGTCGGTGACCAACCGCCTGCGACTGCTTGAGCTCTCGCCGCCCGCGCAGCACGCACTGGTCGAGGGCGCGATCAGCGAGGGCCACGCGCGCGCGCTGCTCGCGCTACGCGACCCCGTGGACCAGGTCGAGGCGCTCGAACGTGTCCAGCGCGAGGGCCTGTCCGTGCGCGACACGGAGCGGCTCGCGAAGCGCATGGCCGACGGCGGCCGCACGCCGCGACCTGCTGCGACGCCCGACCCGCAGGTCGAGGCCGTGATCGAGGCGCTGCGGCGCGAGCTGGGCACCAAGGTGACGATGCGACGCGGCTCGCGCGGCCGCGGCTCGCTGACGATCCACTTCGGAGGCGACGAGGAGCTGAACGGGGTCCTCGACCGCCTGCTGCCGGAGGACACGCTCTCGTAGCGGTCCGTCCTTGACCGGACGGCGCGCAGGCGCGAGCCTCGGCGCGCACGCGAGCGGCGGGTGAGGCGAGGGGCATGAGCGTCGAGGAGCGGCTGGGCGAGCTGGGGTTCACGCTGCCGGACGCGCCGGGCGCGCTTGCCATGTACCGTCCCGCCCTCCAGTCAGGCCCATACGTCTTCGTCTCCGGGCAGGTCGCTATGCGCGACGGCGCGATCGTGCATCCGGGCGTCGTCGGCGCGCAGCAGACCGTCGAGACAGCGCGCGAGGCGGCGCAGGTGGCGACGCTCAACGCGCTCGCCGCCGTCAAGGCGCTGCGAGGGAGCCTCGAAGGCCTGCGCGTGGTGCGGCTGACCGGCTACGTGGCCGCAACCCCGGACTTCGGCGAGCATCCGCAGGTGGTCAACGCAGCGAGCGAGTTGCTGCGCGACGCCTTCGGCGAGGAGCACGGCATAGGCACGCGGCTCGCGCTCGGCGTATCCTCGCTGCCGTTGCAGTCGCCGGTCGAGCTGGAGCTCGTGCTCGAAGTGCTCGACGAATAACGGGGTAGGCGAGACATGACGAACGAGCCCGACCGCATCATCGTGCAGAACCGCATCGACTTCGTGACGGGGGCGGTGGACCGCTACCTGGAAGACGTCGACGCCCTGGCGCGCCTCGGCGTGCGCGCGGGGCAGCTGTTGGAAGGCCGGCGCGCTGCCGCGGTGCACGCCGAGCCGGGCGAGGGCGAGTGGTCGGCCTCGCGGACGCTCGGCCACATGATTGCGTACCTGAGCGCGCTGCGTGACCAGGTCACGCGCATGGCCTGGATGACCGACCCGGTGCTTCCCGTCGTCGACGACGAGGCGGAGGCGGAGCGTAACGCGTGGACCTCGCAGGAGCCGGAGCAGCTCCTGGCATCGCTCACCGCGGAAGTCGAGGCGATCGAGGACCTGCTGAAGCACCTCCCGGACTCGTCGTGGGGCCGTGCGGGCCTCCATCCGGGCATGGGCCGCCGCTCGATCGTGCAGCACGTGCGAGGCGCCGTCGGGCACCTCGGCGGCCACCTCGACCAGGTCGAGGCGGCCCTGGCGGCCCCGGGACGCTGAGCCGGGCGCATCGCGCGACCACGAGTAGCGCAAATTTCCTCAAACGTGGCTAGAATAGGCGCGATCCGGGCCGGGGCGTCTGTGCGCGCCCGGTTCGGTGGTGCATGGCTAAACGCGCGGCGTTGACGCGTGGCGTCGGAGTGCCCACGATGGGCGCGTCCGTCGTGGGCAGATCGAGGAGGTACGGATGGATTGGGCCGACACTGTTGAGCAGGCGACGTTCCGCGAGGACGTACGCAGCTTCATCGAGGCGAACCTGCCGCAGTACTACAAGGACATCGCCGACAGAGGTGGCGAGCTCGGCCACGAGGGTGGCTGGCAGCACGACCGCTTCCTCGGCTCGGACGAGGCGAAGGCCGCTGCGACCGAGTGGGAAGAGGCAGTGGCCGCCCGCAACTGGGTCGCGCCGCACTGGCCGACCGAGTACGGCGGCGCCGGCATGACGCCGATGGAGCAGTTCATCCTCAAGCAGGAGATGGCCACCGCGCTGGCGCCCGACGTCGGCGGCCAGGGCGTCTCGATGCTGGGGCCGACGCTGATCGCGCACGGCACCGACGAGCAGAAGAGCAAGTTCCTCTCCGCCACGCTGGCGAACGAGATCGCCTGGGCGCAGGGCTACTCCGAGCCGAGCGCCGGGTCCGACCTCGCGTCGCTGCAGACGCGCGCCGTCCGCGACGGCGACGAGTTCGTGGTCAACGGCCAGAAGATCTGGACGTCGAACGCGCACCGCGCCGACTGGATCTTCGCGCTCGTCCGCACCAACCCGGACGCGCCGAAGCACCGCGGCATCAGCTTCATGCTGATGGACATGCAGACCCCCGGTATCGAGGTGCGCCCGCTGGTCAGCGGCGCGTGGCAGCACTTCTCGAACGAAACGTTCTACGAGGACGTGCGGGTGCCGGTCAGCCAGGTCGTCGGTGAGATCGACCGCGGCTGGTACGTCGGCATGACGCTGCTCGACTACGAGCGCTCCAACATCAGCGGCGCGGTCGCCTCGCGGCGCGAGCTCGACGACGTGTTCGTGTACGCCGCCAGCGACGAGGGCGCCGCGAAGGCACGGATGCTGCCGTCGGTGCGCTCCGAGCTCGCCGACCGCTACGTCGAGACCGAGGTGGGATTCAACTTCGCATTCCGCATCATCTCGATGCAGGCTGCGGGAGTGATTCCCAACTACGAGGCGTCGACGTCGAAGATGTTCGCCTCCGAGCTGGGTCAGCGCATCGCGCGCACGGGTATCAAGCTGTTCGGGCTGTACTCGAACCTCTGGGACCCGGACGCGGAGCACACGCCGTACGGCGCGCGCTTCATCCAGAACTACTTCCACCTGATCCCGAGCACGATCGCGGGTGGTAGCTCTGAGATTCAGCGCAACATCATCGCCACGCGCGGGCTGGGGCTGCCTCGCGGCTAGCCGCTCCCGCTTCAAGCGAAGCGCGACAGGGCCGCGCTTCTCGACAGCTCCCCGGAGCCGTCGAGGGCGCGGCCCTCGTCTGTGTCCGCGGGGCTACTCGGCTCGACGCGCGCTATTCAGCAAGCGACATCAAGAGCATGAGCGCGGTGATGAGCACCGCGGTGTAGGCCGCGATGATCACCGCAGCCTGGATCGCCAGCGCCTGGTGCAGGTCGGAGCGAACCTCAGCGCGAAACGCGTCGAGATCTGAACGGAGCAAGCTGCGATTCGGCGTCCGAGCCCCTACTCGACGCGGATGGTGGCCGTGTTGATCTGGAGTGGCTCGGTGGTCTGGCCGCCCTGTGAGCCGCGCTGCTCGAGGGCGCGGAGCGTGTCGGTGCCCTCGACGATCTCACCGAAGATCGTGTGGTTGTCGTCCAGCCACGGCGTCTCGACGAACGTGAGGAAGAACTGGCTGCCGTCCGTGCCGGGCCCGGCGTTCGCCATGCTCAGCAGGCCGGGGCGGTCGTGGCGCACGCTCGGGTCGAACTCGCCGCCGTAGGTGTAGCCGGGGCCGCCGGTGCCGGAGCCGAGTGGGCAGCCGCCTTGCGCCATGAACCCCGAGATCACGCGGTGGAAGATCAGCCCGTCGTAGAAGCCGAGGCGCGTCAGGTAGATGGTGCTCGACACGTGCATGGGCGCGACCTCCGGCATGAGCCGGATCTGGATGTCACCGACGTTCGTCGCGAGGTCCCAGTGGTACGAGCTTCCGGCGTCGAAGTCGGCCTGCGGCGGCTGCGCCAGGCGCGTGCGCCAGCGGTCGCCCGAGGTGTCGACCGACTGTGCGGCGATGAAGTCGTCGATGGCGCTCACTGCGGTGTCGGCCATGTGTCTCCCTGCTCGTTGGATGCGGCCTCCTGGCCGCCTCGCAGCATACGTGGCCGCCGCGTTGAGGGCTCGCGCGAGGCATCGACCGCGCACGGACTTGGGGATGGAAGGTCTCCCATATACTGTCGGTGCGTGAGGGATGCACGATGACTAGTCCACGGCCGCCTATCCGGCCGCCCGCACCTGACCCCGGTAGGGAGATTAAGGAGGGTGGTTGGCCGCCACGCCGACCGCCAACTCCGAGTCCTCCGCGAGGGCGGCCGCCCGCCTCCGACGAGGGTCGACCCTAGAGTTCGATTCCCACCCATGCCAAGAGAACAAGACTCTCCGCCACGAACACAGTAGTCATGATGTGTGCCGCCCAAGACTTGCGCCAAATCACGGACGCGGTCTCGTCGAAGTGCTGTCCAGCCCAATAGACACCACTGAGCTTGAAATCGGTTGGACTCAGATCGAGCCACCCTCGGTAGAGGTCGGTTGGAGCCATTAGCGTTACGCCACCGACGAAGCCGCGCGCGACCACGCCAGTGACCAGAACGACAACGAAGAGGCTCGCCGCGACGATCAAGAGCGGAGAACGAAAGTCCGTGTCGGCATCGGTTGCCGCGACGATCAAGGGTGCCGCGAGGGTAACGGTCGAAGTGAGCGTCAGTAATCCATCAATGCGATGATTCGCCGCGTCATGCCGCTGCGCTATGTCCTGGTAGGACGCCATAGCGCGGTCGTAAGCCAACTCGAGCCCTGGATACGTTTCACTTGGGTCTGAGGTCAATTCACATCCCCCGCCTGCCGCTCACGAGCTCTGCCCCGGGCTCGCAGTTGGCTCTGCGGCCTGCGCCACGGTCAGGTGGTGGGTGGCGAAGCATACGGGCCTGCCGCGTTGAGGGCTCGCGCTCCCGCGCGAACCTCGCCGCCCCACTGTGGCGACGTTGACCCGCGGCGGACGCCGCCCTACGTTGCAGCGGCACATCGCGCAGCATGGGGGAGCCGCCTGATGGGACCACTCGAAGGCATCAGGATTCTCGACCTCTCGCAGGGCATCGCCGCGCCGTACGCGACCAAGCTGCTCTCCGACCACGGCGCTGACGTCGTCAAGGTCGAGCACCCCGGCCGCGGCGACGTGTCGCGGCGGATGGGGCCGTTCCCGGACGACGTGCCGCACCGCGACCGCAGCGGTATGTTCCTGGAGCTCAACACCAGCAAGCGCAGTATCACGCTCGACCTCAAGACCGCCACCGGCCGCGACATCATCGGCCGCCTCGCGCAGCAGGCCGACCTTGTCATCGAGAGCTTCCGCCCCGGCGTGGTTGAGCGCCTCGGCCTGGGCCCCGACCGCCTCGAGGAGCTCAACCCACGCGCGGCGCTCGTCTCAGTGTCGAACTTCGGGCAGTACGGCCCGTACCGGGACTTCGAGGTCGATGACATGCTCGCCTACGCGATGGGCGGGGTGCTCTCCATTACGGCGGAGTGGGGCCGCGAGCCGCTCAAGATCGCGACCTACGCACCGTTCTTCCTCGCCGGTGGGGTGGTTGCGGCGTTCACGCTCGGCGCGCTCCGGGGCTCGCAGACCTCGGGCGCCGGCGAGCGCGCCGACATCTCGCTGCACGACATCCTGGCCACCTCGATGGATCGGGGCGGCACCAACCTCGCCGCGTACGAGTACTCCGGGTCGCTGTTCTTCCAGCGCCAGGAGTCGGCGCGCACAACTGCACTGCCGATGGGCGTGTACCCGGCGGTGGACGGCTACGTGCACGTCATCTGCGCGCCGATGTGGTGGGATCGGTTCTGCAACATGATCGGTCGTCCCGACCTCATCGAGGACGAGCACCTGCTGCCGAACCTGCTCAATGTCGACTTCGCGCCCGAGATCGACGCGGTGTTCTACCCGTGGCTCCTGGAGCGCTCCAAGCAGGAGATCATGGAGGCCGGACAGGCGCAGGGCCTCCCGGTGAGCGCGATCAACACCACGGCCGACGTGGCCAACGACCCGCACCTCGCCGCGCGGGGCTTCTTCGAGGACGTCGAGATGCCGGGAGGCGGGACGGTCGCCCTGCCCGGCTTCCCGTTCCGCATGCACGGCACGCCGGGCGAGATCCGGCCCGCGCCCGCGCTCGGTGAGCACACCGTCGAGGTGCTCACGGAGCGCCTCGGCTACTCGAAGCAGGACGTCGTCGTGCTGGCCCAGCGCGGCGTGGTGTAGGGGGGCAGAGCGATGACGAACGACGAGTCTCGCCAGCTACCCCTCGACGGGGTGCGCGTGCTCTCGCAGGCGATCGTGTGGGCCGGACCGTTCGGCTCGATGATCCTCGCCGACCTCGGCGCGGAGGTGATCGAGATCGAATCGATCCGCCACATGAGCCCCACGCGCGGCTCCTACCGGCAGATGCCGCCGGAGCTGATGGACGGCCCGACCGGCGCGATCTACCTCAACCGCGACGGCTCCGAGGGATTCTGGGATCGCAACTCCGGCTTCAACTTCGCGAAGCGCGGTCACCAGAGCGTGACCGTCGACCTCGGCAGCGACGACGGGCGTGAGTTGTTCTACGGCCTGATCCGTGATGCCGACTTGTTTATCGAGAACAACGCCGCCGACGTGGTCGACAACCTCGGGATCTCGTGGGAGACGCTCTCGGCGATCAACCCGCGGCTGATCATGGTGCGCTTCCCCGGCTTCGGGATCAGCGGGCCGTACGAGCACTTCAAGGGCTTCGGCGCGACGATGGAGTCGGTCGTCGGCCACACGATGCTGCGCGGCTACCGCGACTCCGACCCCTCGCAGACGCCGGCGATCTACCACGGCGACCCCAACGCCGGCGCGCACGTCGCGACGGCCGTGCAGATCGCGCTGATCGCCCGCGAGCGCACGGGTGAGGGCCAGCTGATCGAGATGTCGCAGGCCGAGGCGGTCGTCCACCACACCGCGTACGACCTCATCGACTACCAGATGAACGGCCGCAGCAACGCGCACTGGGGCAACCGGCACCCCTCGATGGCCCCGTACGGCGTCTTCCGCTGCGCCGGCGACGACCGCTGGCTCGCGCTCGCCGTGCCCTCGGACGAGGCGTTCGCGCGGCTCTGCGAGGTGATGGGGCAGCCGGAGCTCGCCACCGACGAGCGCTTCGCCGACGCCGCCGCCCGCTACGGCCACCAGGACGACCTGGAACCGATCGTCGAGGCGTGGACCCTGCAGCACGGCGACGACGAGCTGATGCACCGCCTGCAGGCCGCGGGTGTGCCGGCGGCGGTGGTCGCCCACCAGACGGAGATGTTCGACGACCCGCACCTGCTCGAACGCGGCTTCTTCATCGAGGTCGACCACCCCGAGGCCGGGGTGCGCCGTCATCCCGCCCCGATGGCGCGCTTCGAGCGGATGCCGCTCACGCCCGTGCGCGGGCCCGCGCCGACACTGGGCCAGCACAACGAGGACGTGCTGATGGGCATCCTCGGCGTCAGCCGCGAGCGGTTCGAAGAACTGGAGCGGGACCAGGTGATCGGCACCGTGTACACGGAGGACGCCGACCGCTGACGCGCCGGGTCCCCAGGGGCCCGGCCGCGGAGTGGCATGGAGTGCGGGATGGCTGAGTCGCTCGTCGGCAAGCTGGTGGTCGCGACCCCGGCACTGCTCGACCCGAACTTCGCGCGCACCGTCGTGCTGATCTGCGACGACAACGAGCACGGCAAGCTCGGCATCATCCTCAACCGCCCGTTCCGCGTCGAGGTGGCGCAGTACGCCCCGGAGTGGGGCCCGCTCGCCTCGCCGCCGGGGCGCGTCTTCGAAGGCGGCCCGGTGCAGCGCGAGGCTGCGCTCGCCATCGGGCGGCTGCGCGACGAGGCGCCCCTCGCGGGCTGGACCCCGGTCACCGATGTGCTCGGTCTGGTGGACCTCGGCGTCAGCCCCGCTGACCTCTGGGGCGACCTCGTGGGGCTGCGCGTGTTCAGCGGCTACGCGGGGTGGTCGGCGGGGCAGCTCGAGGATGAGATCGCCGAGCAGGCGTGGCTCGTGCTTGACTCGGCGCCGTCGGACCCGTTCGACCCGGAGCCGACAGACCTGTGGGAGCAGGTGCTACGCCGCCAGGGCGGCGACCCCTCGATCTTCGCGGCCGGGCCGCAGGATCCTTCTTCGAACTGAGCCTCCGGCCCCCTTTGAATTCCGGCTCCCTCTCCCGCACTGCGGGAGAGGGCGGGGGGTGAGGGTCTGACGGCCTCCTCGATGGCCGGCTGCACCGCGCAGACCCCCCTCACCCTTACCC
>VXTU01000142.1 GCA_009837285.1 Chloroflexota bacterium
CGCGCAGCGGGCGACCCGCCGCCAGCCGCGCGCGCAGCTCGCGCTCCATGGTCTGGCGCGTCGTGTCGTCGCCGAAGTCGGTGCCGCGCATGATCGCAACGACCTGCTCGTCGACCGATGGCGTCGAGGGGCTCATCGCTGTCCTCGCCTCATGCGAAATACGCCCGGGTGGCCTCAAGGTCGAGGCCGATCTGCGCGATCAGCGCGTCGGGGCCGTCGAATCGCTGCTCGGGACGCAGCCGGTCGAGCAGCTCGACGGTGATGACGCTGCCGTAGACGTCGCGGTCGAAGTCCAGCAGGTGAGTCTCGACCATCAGTCTCGTGCCGTCGAAGGTCGGACGCACGCCGATGTTGGTGCAGCCCTCGAAGTGCTCGCCGTCGATCTCGGTGCGGGAGACGTAAACGCCGTACGACGGCAGCGCGAGGTCGGCGCTGAAGCCGAGGTTGAGCGTCGGGAACCCGATCGTGCGTCCCCGCTGGTCACCCTGCACCACAGGGCCTCGCAGCGAGTAGGGGCGGCCGAGCAGCTGCGTCGCTTCTTCCATCTTGCCGTCGGCGAGCGCGTTGCGGACGCGGGTGGAGGAGACGGCGCCGTTCTCGAGGGGGAGCAGCTCGATCGGCTGCACCTCGAAGCCGACGTCCTGGCCGATCTCGGCGAGGCGGTCGACGGTGCCCTCGCGGTTGCGGCCGAGGGCGAAGTCCTGCCCGACCATGAGCAGCCGCATGCCTGCCTCCTCGTGCAGGACGCGCGCGAAGTCCTCGGCGGAAACCTGTGCGAGCTCCGAGGTGAACTGCACGACCGCGACGAAGTCGAGCCCGGTCGCGCGCAGCCGCTCGACGCGCGTCTCCAGCGAAGTGAGGTACGAGATCTGCACGTCGGGCCGGAGCACGGAGACCGGGTGCGGGTGGAACGTGACGAGCCCCGAGCCTAGGCCCCGCTTCGCGGCCTCCTCGCGGAGCTGGCCGACGAGCATCTGGTGTCCGCGGTGGACACCGTCGAACACGCCGATGGTGAGGGCGTGTTCGCCCGGAGTGACCGCCGCCCGCAACTCTTCCCGGATCAGCAGCGTAATGGGGTTGTCCCTTCGAGGCTCTCCCGGCCCGTAGAGCATCGTGCCGATCGCGGCTCACGGCAAGCGATCCCTACAGCCCCGGCAGCTCCTGCTCGATCCGCTCCGCGGACGGCGGCGCAGCGCCCTCGATCGTGACGAGCTCGATCTCGCCGAACAGGTCCGACTGCCGCGCCTCCACGTACCCGCTGCGCACCAGTTCCAGCACCGCGAGGAAGTCGACGATGACGACGAGGCGCGACGGGGCGCCGACGATCATGTCGCGGAAGCGCACCGCACGACCGCCCTCGAGTCGCGTGACGAGGCGGTCGATCCGGTCGGAGAGCCGTACGGGGTCGCGGGTCAACTCCGGCTCCGGCTCCTCTTCCGGCAGCCGCTGCATCACCTCCCGTAGCAGCGCGAGCAACGTGTCGGTGGTGACCCCGTCGAGGCCCGGTCCGGGGGGCACCTGCGGCGGGGGAACCTCGCGGCGGTACCCCGTGCGGTGCTCCTCCTCCAGGTCGCGCAGGTGCTCGGCCGCCGCGCGGTAGCGCCGGTACTCGCGCAGCGCCTCGAGGAGCGCCTGCGGGTCGCGGTCCTCGTCCTCGTCGGCAGCCTCGTCGTCCTCGTCGCGTGGGAGCAGCGCGCGTGACTTGAGCAGCAGCAGCCGCGCGCCGACCGAGATGAACGCGGCGATCGCGCCGAGTTCGATATGGTCGCGGCGTTCGAGGTGGCCGAGGTATTGCTCCGTCACCGCCACCAGCGACACCTCGGTGATGTCGAGCTCCTCGCGCTCGATGAGGTGGAGCAGGAGCTCAAGCGGTCCCTGGAAGACGGGCAGTTCGAGCGCGAAGTCCGCCGCGCTCGCGGTGTCGGTGGTGGCGGTCTCGGCGGGCTGGTCGCCCGAAGTGGTGGTCTCGTTCATCGCTCCCCGGACCGGGTGGTGCGGGGAGCTGCGAATGTGCTGAACGTCGTCATTGAGCACCGTACCCGCCGCCGCCATGGCTGGAGAGGTCGGGGCGGAGCCGGACGGCTTCGCGCAGGTAGACATGGTTGATCTCGGAGAGCGCCAGGTCGGTGTTCACGTGGATGAGCAGGCGCAGACAGCGCGGCAGGCCGCCGGGCACGTTCATCTCGTGCCCGCACAGCAGCGGTACGTCGGTCCACCCGGCCGCGCGCGCGGCGACAGCGGGGTACTCGGCGTTGAGGTCCGGCGTCGTCGTGAAGAACGCTGAGGCGACGTGAGCGCGGTCGATGTCGTTCGCCTCCACGATGGCGTCGAGGAGCTCCGCCGTCGCCTCAAGGATGGCCTCGCGGGTGTTCTCGGTCACGCTCGTCGCGCCGCGGATGCCTCGAACCATCATGCTTGCGACCCCGATCCCGTCCGTCCGGTCAGTGTTTCCATGAGCGCGCGGGCGGCCCGGGCACGTCCATCGCGCGGAGCGTTGCTAATGGCGTCGACGATCGCGCTGCCCACCACGACGCCGTCGGCGACACGGCCCACCTCGACCACGTGCTCACGGCGCGAGATGCCGAAGCCCACGGCCAGCGGGAGGTCCGTGTGCTCCCGCACGCGCCCGACGAAGTCCGGAAGCTCCGCGGACACCTCGGCCCGTGCGCTCGTCACGCCGGTCACGCTGACACAGTAGATGAAGCCCCCGCCCCGGTCGGCGACGGCCGCGATGCGTTCATCGGTGGACGTGGGCGCCAGCAGGTAGATGACGTCGAGGCCGTGCGCACTCGCGGGACCCGCGAGCTCCGCAGCTTCCTCGACCGGCAGATCGACGATGATGAGGCCGTCAACGCCCGCACTCTCCGCTTCGGCCGCGAATGCATCGATCCCCGTGGCCAGCAGCGGGTTGAAGTATCCCATAAGCAGTAACGGCTCGGAAACGCCCGCCGCACGGCAGGCCCGGACGGCGTCGAGTACGTCATCCGGCGTCACGCCCTGGTCGAGCGCCTCCTGGTAGGCCGCCTGGTTCGTCGGGCCATCCGCCAGCGGGTCGCTGAACGGGACGCCGATCTCGACCGCGTCGGCGCCGCCGTCGAGGAGCGCCCGCACCAGATCCGGCGTCGAGTCCGGCTCCGGCCACCCGCCGGGCACGAACGCGATCAGCGCCGGACGGCCCTCGGCGCGCGTGCGCGCGAAGAGCTCGGCAAGGCGGCTCATTCGAGCAGCAGCAGCGTGACGATGAACGAGACGCCGTTCAGCCCGCCGTGGGCGGCGATCGTGACCCACAGCGAACCCGACTCCTCGTACGCCCACGCGAACAGCGCACCGATGAATGCGAACGGCACCACCACGCTGAGGTTGACGTGGAACAGCGCGAACATCAGGCCGCTCACCCACGCCGCAGGCATGAAGCGCCAGTAGCCGCGCATCCCCCGGAAGAACAGCGTCCGGAACAGCAGCTCCTCGCCAAACGGGGCGGCAACGACGACCGCGAGCCCGATGACGAGGATCACGAGCGGCCCGAGTGCCGCGTCGAGCGGGATCGCGTTGCCCTCCAACAGTCCCTCGACCGGGAATCCGAGTGCCTGCAACACCATCATGGCGGCGGTGTAGAGGAAGAGGATCGCGTACGCGCCGACCCATGCGAAGACCAGCGGACGCCATCGCTCCGGTGCAACGAAGCCCAGTTCAGCGAGCCCGATGCCCCTGCGCGCGGCAAGCACGAGCACCGTCGCGACGAGGGTGAGCTCGAATAGCAGCATCGCGAGGGCGACGGCAGCACTGACGCCCTCGTTGTTGCGGGTGAGTGCGAGCGCCGAGGCGAGCACGGCGAAGCCGGCGATCGTGACGGCAACGCCGACCCCGAGGTCGCGCCACTGCCAGAGTTGCGGGCGCAGTCCCGGCCCGATGGGCGGGGGAACCGCGAGCGGCGCGGCGACATGTGAACCGACCATGCGCCGAGCGTAACAAGGCGATGCGCCCGGCGACACCCGCGCGGAGAGCCGCACGTGACGCCTGCACGCGCGAACCTCGGTATGCTCCCCGCCATGTGCGACGATCCGAGGACTCGCCGTGGTTAGAGCGCCGCGCCCATCGCGCGGGCCGGCGGCCGCCCTGCTTGCGCGCGCGCCCTCGCCGGGGCGCGTGAAGCCGCGGCTCGCCGCGGCGGTGGGCCACGAGGGCGCCGCGCAGCTCGCCCAGGCCATGCTGCTCGACGCGGTGGCGGCCGTGCGCGAGGCGCGCGGCTGGCGCCCGGTGCTCTTCGCCGAGCCCGCGACGTCGCTGCACGAGCTCGCCGCCCTGACCGGGATCGAGGACGCGCGCGCGCAGGTGGTAGGCGGCTCAGGGCGACGCACGCTCGGTGCGCTCCGGGCACTTGCCGCCGACGGCTATTCCCCGATCGCCGTGGTGAGCGCGGACGTGCCGCTGCTCACGGCCGAACACCTCGACGCGGCCCGCGCGGCGCTGACCGAGGCCGACGTCGTGTTCGGCCCGGCGGCCCACGGCGGCTTCTACCTCGCCGCGATGTGGGAGCCATGGCCCGAGCTGTTCGAAAACGCGACGATCGAGTGGGGCGGCACGCGCGTGTTCTCGACCATCGAACGCATCGCCCTCGCGCGCGGAACCCGATTCCAGAAGCTCGCAATGGAACGCGACGTCGACTCGCCAGCCGATCTCGACTGGCTGCGCAGCCGCATCGCGTCGATGGAGGAGCGCGGCGAAGCCCCTCCGTCGCACACCGTCCGGGCCTTACGGGAGTTGGAGTCCTCGGTCGGCGCGTAGAGGGATCCTCAGAGCGTGACGCCGAGGGCGCCCGCGACCGTGCCCATGTCCTTGTCACCGCGCCCGCTCAGGCTGACGAGCACGATGTCGTCGGCGCCCAGGTCCGGCACGAGCTTCACGAGGTGGGCGATGGCGTGCGAGGTCTCGAGGGCGGGGATGATGCCCTCGGTCTCGCTCAGTAGCTGGAACGCCTCGAGCGCCTCGGCATCGGTGACGGAGACGTACTCCGCGCGTTCGCTGACCTTGAGCCACGAGTGCTCGGGGCCCACCCCGGGGTAGTCGAGCCCGGCGGAGATCGAGTGCGCCTCGACCACCTGACCGTGCTCGTCCTGCAGCAGGTACGAACGTGCACCGTGCAGCACGCCGGGCCGCCCACCGCTCAGGGTGGCGGCGTGGCGCGCCTCCAGGCCCTCACCCGCCGCCTCGACGCCGACGAGTCGCACATCATCGTCGAGCAAGGGGTGGAACATGCCCATCGCGTTCGAGCCGCCGCCCACGCAGGCCAGCGCGACGGTCGGCAGCCGGCCCTCGGCATTGAGGAGCTGGGCACGCGCCTCGCTGCCGATCACGGACTGGAAGTCGCGCACCAGCATTGGGTACGGGTGCGGGCCGACGACGGAGCCGAGGAGGTAGTGGGTGGTACGGACGTTGGTGACCCAGTCCCGGATCGCCTCGTTGATCGCGTCCTTGAGCGTCCGGGAGCCGGTCTCGACGGTGACGACCTCGGCGCCCAGCAGCTTCATGCGGAACACGTTGAGCGCCTGCCGGCGCACGTCCTCGGCTCCCATGTAGACGACGCATTCGAGGCCGAGCAGCGCGCACGTCGTCGCGGTGGCGACGCCGTGCTGGCCGGCGCCCGTCTCGGCGACGATGCGGTGCTTGCCCATGCGCCGTGCGAGCAGCCCCTGCGCGAGCGCCGCATTGATCTTGTGCGCGCCCGTGTGGGCGAGGTCCTCGCGCTTGAGGTAGATGCGCGGTGACTGCTCGCCGCCGAGGCGCTCCTCGAGCCGTCGGGCGCGGGTCAGGGCCGTGGGCCGGCCCGCGTAGGTACGCAGCAGGTCCGAGAGTTCGGCGGCGAAGGCTTCGTCGGTGCGGGCAGCCTCGTACGCCGCTTCGAGCTCGGCGAGGGCCGGCATCAGCGTCTCGGGGACGTAGCGTCCACCGAACTCGCCGAAGTAGCCACGGCCGTCCGGGAGAGCCGTCGAGCCGGGCGTCGTGGTCATGCGGCACCTCGCTGCACGCGGTTGAGGCACCACGATCATACGAGGGCCGGGCCTTGAGGCGCATATCGACGGCATCCGAGTGCTCATCGTGGGCGCCGGTAGGCCTCGGGAACATCGAGCAGGCGGTCATTCTGTAGCGCTCGTCCCGACGCGGCATGCATGCGGTTGGCGAGGCGGTGCCGCGCGGGCTCCGAGGGGGCGGGCGTGAGTTTGACATGCCCGTGTACCCGTCCGTAAGATCGCCCGCCGTTCAGTGAGACGGCATATCAGTCACGAGAAGGGACTGCACCCCGATGCGAGGAATCCGGCGAGGAGTACTCGGAGGGCTCGTGGCGGCGGCCGCGATCGCGCTCGTGGCGGCCTGCGAAGATGGATCAGACCCGGCGGAACCGCCACCGCAGCAGCCCGCGACGGCCACGGCGCAGCCCGCGACCGCCACCCCGCAGGCAACACCGAGTCCCACACCCACCCCCGCCGCAGCCGACCAGCAGGACGACGACGCCGACGACCACGCCCATGACCACGAGGACGACGACGA
>VXTU01000039.1 GCA_009837285.1 Chloroflexota bacterium
TGTGGGGGGGTTGGGGTGTCTTCTTCCCCCCTTTCGGCGGGGGGGGGTGTTTGGGTGTGTGTGAGGGGGGTTCGCGGGGTGTGACCAGCCATCGAGGCTGGCAAGACCCTCACTCCAACCCTCCCGCAGTAGTACGGGAGGGGGGCCCGGACTGTTCGCCACTCCGCCGGCCGCCCGACGCGCCGGTATACAATCCCGGCAGCCCGGTTCGCCGCGTCCGAGGAGGTCCACCGTGGTAGCTACCGAGAAGCCCGAGTACCGCGTCGTCGGAACAAGGCCACTCCGGCCGGACGGCGCCGACAAGGTGACCGGCCGCGCGCAGTACGGCGTCGACGTGTCGCTGCCCGGCATGCTCTACGGCCGCGTGCTGCGCAGCCCGCATGCCCACGCCACCATCAAGAGCATCGACACCTCGAAGGCCGAGGCGCTGGACGGCGTGCGCGCCGTCTGCACCTTCGCCGACCTCCCGATTCAGGACGAGGAGACCGTCGTCGACATCGGTGAGGGCGCGGCCGAGGGGCGCTGGATGGCGCGCCTCGTCTTCGCCGACGACAAGGCGCTGTTCAAGGGTCACGCCGTGGCCGCGGTCTGCGCCACTGACCTCCACATCGCCGAGGACGCGCTCGAGTTGATCGAGGTCGAGTACGAGCCGCTGCCCGTGCTCCTGGACGCGCGCGAGGCGATGGATGAGAACGCGCCCCTGCTGCACCCCGACCTGCTCACGGAGGAGGTCGCCGGCTTCGGTGTCGGCGACGTCTCCACGAGCAAGCCGACGAATATCGGCAAGCACTGCGAGTTCGCGTTCGGCGACGTCGACGCGGGGTTCGAGGACGCCGAGATCATCCTCGAGCGCGAGTTCGAGACCTCGGCGTACCACCAGGGCTACCTGGAGCCGCAGAACGGCGCGGCAATGTGGAACCCGGACGGCGAGCTGACCGTGTGGGTGAGCAGCCAGGGCCCGTTCGTCGTGCGTGCGCAGCTGGCGCAGCTCCTCAACTTGCCGCTCAGCAAGGTGAAGGTCGTGCCGATGGAGATCGGCGGCGGCTTCGGCGGGAAGATCCCGGTCTACATGGAGCCGATGGCGGCCATCATGTCGAAGAAGCCTGGCCGCCCCGTGTAGATGAGCATGACGCGCCAGGAGGTGCTCGAGTCCACCGGCCCGACGCCCGGCTCGTGGGTGCGGGTGAAGCTCGGCGCGAAGCGCGACGGCACGCTCGTCGCGGCCGACGTGGCCCTGGCCTTCGAGTCGGGCGGGTTCCCCGGCTCGGCGTTCGTCGCGGGGGCGCGCTGCGCGCTCGGGCCGTACGACATCCCGAACATGCACGTCGAGGGCTGGGACGTGGTGGTCAACAAGCCCAAGGTCGCGGCCTACCGCGCGCCGGGCGCGCCGCAGACCGAGTTCGGCGTCGAGTCCGTCATCGACGAACTCGCCGAGATGCTCGAACGCGACCCGATGGACCTGCGCCATCAGAACCGAGCCGTGCAGGGCACGCGTCTAGCGGACGGCACGGCGCTGGGCGTGATCGGCAACACCGAGGTCATGGACGCGATCTCGCAGAGCGACCACTACCGCTCCGAGCTGCAGGGCGAGAACCGCGGACGCGGTGTCGCCATGGGCTACTGGGGCAACGGCGGCATGGAGACGAGCGCGCTCGCGAACGTCAACGCCGACGGCACCGTCAGCCTCGTCGTCGGCACCGTCGACATCGGCGGCCTGCGCGCGACGCACGCGATGCAGCTCGCCGAGACGCTCGGCCTGCCGTACGAGGACGTGCACCCGAAGGTGGTCGACACCGACAGCGTCGGGATGACCTCGGTCACTGGCGGGAGCCGCAGCACGTTCGCCGGCGGGTGGGCGATGCACGAGGTCGGCCTGGACCTCCGCCGCCAGCTGGAGGCGCGCGCCGCACAGATCTGGGAGGTCGACGCCTTCGAGGTGACCTACGGCGACGACGCCGTGATCCACGGCCCCGCGGATGGCGACGAAGCGCGCAGCATGACCTTCGGCGAGCTCGCCGGCCAGCTGGCGATGACCGGCGGCATGATCCAGGGCAGCGCCTCGGTGCGGCCGGAGACCGTCGGCGTGACCTTCGCAGGCCACATCGTGGACGTCGAGGTGGACCCCGAGACCGGCAAGGTCGACATCCTCCGCTACACCGCCGTGCAGGACGTCGGCACCGCCATCCACCCCTCGTACGTCGAGGGGCAGATCCAGGGCGGTGCGCTGCAGGGCGTCGGGATGGCGCTGACCGAGGAGTACTTCTACGACGACGACGGGGTGATGCGGAACTCGAGCCTGCTCGACTACCGCATGCCAACGGCGCTCGACACGCCGATGATCGACGCGATCCTCGTCGAGGTGCCGAACCCCGGCCATCCGTACGGGGTACGGGGCGTCGGCGAGGTGCCGATCGTGCCGCCGCTGGCGGCCGTCGCCAACGCGATCCACGATGCGGTGGGCGTGCGCATGGCGAAGCTGCCGGCCACGCCGCGCGCGATCCTCGAGGAGTTGGAGCCGGACGCCTAGCGTCCGGCGCGAACCTGGGCCGGGAGGCCGAAGAGATGGCGAAAGTCTTCGTACCCGCGCTGATGCGCAAACTGTCCAACGAGGAGCCCGTGGTCGACATCCCCGGGAAGACGCTGCGCGAGGTGGTCAACAACCTCGACGATGCGTACCCGGGCATGAAGGACCTGATCATCGAGAACGGCCGCGTCAGGCCGGGCCTCGCGCTCGCGGTCGACGGCGTGATGTCGGCGACGGGGCTGATGGCGAAGGTGCCGGAGGACGGCGAGGTACACATCCTGCCGGCCATCGGCGGCGGGTAGACGCCGCCAGTCCGCCAACGTCGGGGGACGCCGAGCGGGGCTCGCACGCGCGGTATCGCTGACCGCTCTCGAACGCCGCCGGGTCGCCGTCTCGACTCGGCGGCGGCGTTGTCTGTGGCCCGTCGCGGCCGCTCATGGCGCGAACCAGTCTGCTAGACTGCGCCGCGACGAGAGCCGCTCCGCGGGCAGGTGCTCCGCGTTGCGGGGGTATCGCGGGCGGCTACCCGCACGAGGCAAGACGCAGGAGGTGCAGATTGACGCAAGACAGGTATGGCGGAAACATCCAGGCCCCGATCGAGCGGACCCCGCTGCCGGACTGGCCGTATGAGGAGCTCCTCTACGAGACCATCGATAACGGGCGCATCGCCCTGATCACGATGAACCGCCCCGAGCGCATGAACTCCAGCGACCCGGAGATGGGTCAGCGCTGGTACGACGCGTGGACCACGTTCGCCAATGACGACGAGCAGTGGGTCGCGATCGTGACCGGCGCAGGGGACCGCGCCTTCTCGGCCGGCCAGGACCTCAAGATCCGCGCCGAGCTGGAGCAGGAAGGCGGCGACGCCCCGTACCAGCGGCGTGCCCCGAACGTCACGCCCCTCGGTGAGAAGTTGGGCTGCTGGAAGCCCACAATCGCCGCGATCAACGGCTTCGCGATCGCCGGTGGCTGGGCCACGGCCCAGAACTGCACGTTCCGCATCGCCGAAGAGCACGCGGAGATGAACATCGCCGAGGCGCGCTGGAACCAGGGCGCGGGCTTCGTGGCCTGGCTGCCGCGGCTCATGCACACGGCGCACGCCCTCGAGGTCTGCATCATGGGCGACCGGCGCGTGAGCGCGCAGCGCGCCTACGAGATGGGCTTCGTCAACAAGGTGGTGCCCAAGGGCGGGTCGGTCGAAGAGGCCGTCGACTGGGCGCGCACCATCACGCGGATGGCTCCGCGCGCGGTGCAGAACTTCCACCAGCTCATCTACCAGTGCTGGAACCAGAGCATCCCGGAGTCCCAGGCGACTGCCTCGGCACTCGAGTTCAACCTCCGCGGCATGGAGGACTCGCTCGAGGGCCCGCTGGCCTTCGCCGAGAAGCGGCCGGCGGTCTTCAAGAACCGCTAAACCGCAGCCGGGCGCTCACCAGCAGCGCACACCACAAGGGCGGCCCCGGCGGGGCCGCCCTTTGGCATGTCCGGCGTCGCGCCCTCCGCGAGAGGGCGCTACATAACGCCTAGTCGCCGAGGGTCGTCTCGTAGCCGAGCGCGTGTATCTCCTCGACGTACTCGGCACGCCATCCGGGGGCGGGGATGCGGCGGCGGAGACTGCGGAACTCCGCGTGGTAGCGCAGGTACTCCTCCTCCAGGCGCCGGCGCCACTCGGCCTCCTCGCGGGCCGCGTCCGGCGCGACTTCCTCGAAGGCGAGCTCGTACTGGTCCTCGGTGAGGTCGTACTCGTCGCGCCAGTATTCCGCGAGGTAGTCGAGCGAGTCCTCGAGGTCGCGACGGCAGTCCAGCATGTAGGTCTCGAGGAGCTGGCCGGCGTCGGCGAGGGTGCCTCGCAGCCGCTCGGTGCGAGCGCAGTCGGCGCAGAGCGTGGTGAGCTTGCGCGCCTCGCAGGCGTCGCCGCGCGGGCAGTTCTGGTGGCGCGGGGCGTAGGGCGAGAGTGCAGGCTTGCGCGAGTAGCCGACGACGATCTCCTCGACGTCGGCCTCACAGCGCGGACAGGTGAGGCGACGCGCGAAGATCTGGTTGATCGCGTTCTCCCAGTCGATCTGCACGTCGCTCGCTCCGATCAGTCGGTGACACGGTGTCTCGAGGAGGACCCGTCAATCGATGGTACGCCGGGTGGGAGAACTGTCAACGGACCGCGTAGGTAGTGGTGGTGGGGGGTTACTCGCCGTGCGTCGAGGGCCAGTCGGGCGGCAGATCGCGGGCGTAGCTGCCGCTCTGGCCCGGCATCTCCTCGATCTCCACATCGATGCGCGTGAGGTTGCCATGGTCGCCTGTCGCCAGCGAGGCGAGCACGCGGCCGGCGACCCACTCGGCAAGCAGCTCGGCCGTGCTGTTCTCGATCGGCAGGGCGACCACGTCGCTGGCCGGAAAGCGGTACTCGCGCCCGCGGAAGCCGACGGTCCAGGCGGCGACATCCTCGACGATGTCGAGCAGCGTCGAGTCCCGCTGGAGCAGGAAGCGATGGTCGAGCTCCTGGCACGCCTCACGGACGGCGCGCTTGAGGATGCTGAAGTCGATCACCCAGCGGTCGTCTGTGAGTGTCCCGTCGACGCGGCAGCGAGCGATGTAGTTGTGCCCGTGCAGCGGCTCGAGGTCGTCGCCGAGCGTGGCCATGTGCGAGGCGGCGAAGCGCAGGCGCACGCCCTCGACGGTGACGGCGCGAGCGACGTTCCCGGGCGAGTCGTCAGCCATGCACTCCTCCGTAGGCTAGCGCTGCCGGGTCTACATAACAGAATGGCAGCCGTTCGGCTGCCATTCCAGTAGAGCCAGCGGTCGGGCAGGGCCGCGAGCGGCGCCTGCCGTCCCGGCTAGATAGCCAGCGTGTCCAGCATCTCGTCGACGGTGCGCTGGTGGGCCTTCGTCCGCTCGCGCGCCTCGGTGAGGCGGTCGTGCATCGGGATGCTGTCCTGTGCGCGGTACAGCAGCCCGATGGGGATGCCGCCCTGCTGCGCGATGTCGAGTGCGCTCGCGAGGTTCGACGGGTCGTGGCTCTCCGGTACGTCCCACGCGCCGGGGTCGATGCCCTTGGCGGGGTTGCCCTTGAGCGCCTCGTAGGTGTCGTTGTAGGTGGTGCAGGGCGACTGCACGTGCACCATCGCAAAGCCGGGGTACTCCATCGCTTCGCCGATCTGGCGGGCGAGCACTCGCGGCTGGGTTGAGATGGCCGACACCACGTACTTCACGCCATACGAGAGGTACAGGAGCAGCGGGTTCACCGGGTCGTCGAGCTTCCCGTAGGGCGTCGTCGGCGTGACCATGCCGAACTCGGTCGTGGGCGAGGCCTGGCCCTTGGTCAGGCCGTACACGCCGTTGTCCATGATGATGCAGGTCACATCGAGGTTGCGCTTCGCGGCGGGGGCGATGTGCTCGCCGCCGATGCTCAGGAAGTCGCCGTCGCCGGCCACGACCACGACGTTGAGGTCGGGGCGGCCGGACTTGATGCCGAGGGCGATCGGAAGCGTGCGGCCGTGGATGCCGTGGATGCCGAAGGGCTGCGGGCCCTCCTGCAGGTGCACGAGGTTTCCGGAGCAGCCGATGCCGGCCACCATCACGGTGTCCTCGATCGGCCGGCTGTTGGTATTCACCCAGTCGGCGAGCGCGAGCTCGATGGAGCGGACGACGGCGAAGTCACCGCATCCGGGGCACCACTTGAAGTCGTAGTCGGGGTTTCGCTTGGTCATACGGTGGCCAGCCTTTCGGCTCCGCTGCGTGCACCGATCTGCGAGACAAGGTCACTGACCTTGAACGGCAGACCCGTGATCTGCGTGACTGATTCCGCGTTGACGCCCAGCTGCCGCAGCCAGCTGGAGAACTGGCCGAGGTAGTTGAGTTCCGGAACGATCACCAGCTCCTTGCTGCGCAGCTCTTCGAGCAGCGCGGCCGGGAGCGGGTTCAGATACATGGTGTAGTACCAGCCGATGTCGACGCCGGCCGCGCGCAGCTGGTCGTACGCGGACCGGGTCGTGCCCTTCGCGCCGCCCCAGGGCATCACGGCAACCGAGGCGCCGTTGTTGTCGGCCTCGTAGTCGTTCTCCTCGAGGAGCTCGAGCTTGCCGAAGCGCCTCCGGGTCATCGGCAGGTGCGTGTGCGGCTGGTGGACCGTATCGCCCTGCTCGTCGTGCTCGGAGGCGTTGGCGACGTAGGCGCCGGGGCCGCCGGGCACCGGGAACGGGCTCATCGTCTCGCCGGCGTAGCGGCGGTTGCCGACCGAGCCGTCGGAGACCACGCGGTTCTCGATGGTCCACGCCGACGGGTCGGGGCGGACGATGTCCTGCGCGCGCTCGGCGATCTGCATCTCGGTCAGCAGGATCACCGGGCCCTGGTACCGCTCGGCCCAGTTGAGCGCCATGATGCCCGCCTTGAAGCACTCCTCGACGTCGCCGGGGGCGATGACGGGCAGACGCATGTCGCCGTGCCCCGGGTTCAGGCACGTCAGCAGGTCGGACTGCTCGGTCTTCGTCGGGAGGCCGGTCGCCGGGCCACCGCGCTGCACGTCGACGACGACGCAGGGGATCTCCGCCATCCACGCGAAGCCGAGCCCCTCGCCCATGAGGCTGAAGCCCGGCCCGGCCGTGGAGGTCATCGCCTTCTTGCCGGCGTAGCCCGCTCCGATGATCGTCGAGATCGACTCGATCTCGGAGCTGGCCTGCACGACCGCCTTGTCCTCGCCGTGGAGGTTGCCCTCCATGAACACGAGGATGGTCGTGGCCGGCGAGATCGGGTAGCCGACGAAGACGTCGAGCCCGGCCGTGATCGCGCCCAGCGAGAGCGCGTCGTTGCCCTTGATGACCACGCGCGGCTGCGTCTCTTCGGGCGGGTCGTCCAGGTCGGCGACCTTGAAGCCGGTCTTCGTGACTTCCTCGAACCCCAGCCCGAGCGCCTGGATGTTGGCGGTGATGATCTGCTCGTCGTTCGGGCGCCCGCGGGTGAAGCGGACCGTGATGAAGTCCTCGAAGTAGTCCGGCGGCATCCCGCCGAGCGCGGCGACGGCGCCGATGACGACCATGTTCGCCGCGCGCGGGTTCCCCGTGGAGCGCGCCAGCTCGTCCACGGCCAGGCCGATGGCATTGCCGTTCGACTCGAGCTCGAAGTCCTCGGCGTTGTAGACCAGGACGCCGCCGTCACGGAGTTCGCTGATGTGGTCCTCGTAGGCCTCACGGTTGAGGACCACGAGCACATCCAGTGCGTCTCCGTCATGGAGGATCGGCTCGGTGGAGATCCGGGTCTGGGCCCACGTGGGGCCGCCCTTGATCTGCGATGGATAGGTGGCGTACGTCTGCACGTGATAGCCGACGCGCGCCGCCGCCTCGGCAAGCCCTTCGGCCGCCGTGACCTGGCCCTGTCCGCCTTCACCGGCGAACCTGACGATGAGATCCGTACTCATCTAACCGACCTCGTTACGCACTGATCCCGTTGCCGGGGTCCCAGCTGGATGGACGGGCGGGAGGGGGCTGCGAGGACCAGAGGTGTCGTCCGCCGAGCCCGACGGAGCATGCGCTGTGCCGCGGGCCGGCTGGCTCGGAGACCGTGGTGCTCGTCGCTGCATCATCCGGCGTGTCCGGTCGCGCTGAGCATTCCCCCAAGGCAAGCACGCTTGCGTGCTCGGATGCGAGTATCCGCCTCGCATGCGGGTACGTTCAACTGTCCCCAGCTTATTCAAACCTGCCGCTATCATATCGCGTCGAGGGCGGCGTCCCTGAGCGGCCAATCAGCCCTCGATCGAGCCGGGAGTCGAGCGTGGTCAAGACCTACGTACTCATCGTGACCGACCCGGGCCGCACGCGGCGCGTGACCGCGGCGCTCGCCGATGTCGGGCACGTCGAGGCGGTGAACGAAGTGATGGGCCCGTACGACATCGTCGTGGAGATCGTGACCGAGAGCCTGGCGGACATTCGCCCCATCCTCTCGGACCAGATCCGTGTCATAGAGGGCGTCGAGTCGACCACCTCGCTGGTCACACTCCCGCACGAGGCTCAGCCGCCAGCTTGACGTAACAGGTCAGGACTCCCAACCGTGAGAGTACACCTCGACCGCTGGCGGGCGCTGGTGCGCGAGCGCCGCGAGCAGATGGACCGGCAGCTCGCCGCACTCGGCGGTCCGCCCGAGGACTGGTGGGCGGACCGCGCTTCGTTCTTCACGCGCGGCACCGGCGACGCCGCAGCCTCGCCGCCGCCGGGTCTCGAGGCGATCGTGGAGCGCCTGGAGCGCCACCACACGCTCATCGACGTCGGCGCCGGGGCAGGGCGCTACGCCGTGCCGCTCGCCCGCGCGCTCCGGCACGTCACGCTCGTCGAGCCGTCGCCGGCGATGGGGCGGCTCGCCCGTGAGCAGCTCGACGGGGCCGGACTGGACAACTGGACGCTCGTCGAGGATGGCTGGCTGGAGGCGAACGACCTCGATCCGGCGTCCGCGGTGCTGTTCGCGAACGTGCTCAATCCGCACGAGGACCTCGAGGCGTGGATCAGCAAGGGCCTTGCGCTGGCTCGGGGCTGGCTGTTCATCGTGCACGGCTCGATTCCGGAGGTGACGCCGCACATGCAGCGCGTCGCGCGCGAGCTCCACGGCGAAGAGCGCGTACCGCAGCCGGGCATCAGCCACCTCATCCCGGCACTCCACGACCTCGACGTCTATCCCGACGTCGTGATGTACGAGCGCCGCTTCGCGCGCTCGTACGCCGACGCTGGTGAGGCAGCCCGCGAGATCGCCTCGACACTGCTCATCGAGCCGACCGGGGAGGCGCTGTCGCGCATCCGCGCGATCGTCGAGCCGGACCTGCGGACGACGTCGGACGGCCGTGTCGCGCTGCCCGCGGTCACGGCGCCGCACGCGCTGCTGACGTGGCGCACTGCCGGGCGGGGCGATAGCCGCCGCTGGCGCTGGCTGCGAGACTAGAGGCGGAAGGGACGTACGCGATGCCCATCACCCTCGGCGCCGGCGACGCCGCGCCCACGTTCGAGCTGGCCGACCAGGACGGCGAGGTGCACCGTCTGGCCGACTACCAGGGCCAGACCGTCGTCCTCTACTTCTACCCCCGCGACTTCACACCGGGCTGCACGACGCAGGCCTGCTCGCTCCGCGACACGCACCAGGAGATCGCGGACGAGGGCGCCGTGGTCTTCGGCGTCTCCACCGACGACGCCGAATCGCACCAGAAGTTCCGCGAGGAGCACGGCCTGCCGTTTCCGCTGCTCGTGGACGACGAGGCGAAGGTGGCCACGCGCTACGGCGCGTGGGGCGAGAAGACGCTCTACGGCCGCAAGAGCATCGGCATGACGCGCGCGACCTTCATCATCGGTCCCAGCGGGCGGCTGCTGAAGGTGTGGAAGCGCGCCCGCGCTGCCGACCACGGCGAGGCGGTCCTGAAGGCGCTGCGCGACCTCGTCGGCCACGCGTGAGGGTGCTGTGTCCGGCCCTGCGTGCGGGCGCCCTCGCGGGTCCGCGTATCGTTATGTCGAAGTGGACGCCATCGAGACTACTTGGGCGCACATAATGGGAATAGTGCGACGTTAACTCAGGCCCGTCGGCCAGCAGGCCAGGAGGGCCTCCCGCTCGCTCTCGTGACGCTGGCGCCGGCGCTCCGGGCGTGCCGGACGCAGACGCAGCGCGCGCCGGTGATAAACTGACGATCGCAATCGCCCCACCTCAACGTCCGCCGACCCACCCGTGGGCGGTTCCCCGAGGAGATCTGGAATGAACTCCAATCTCGTGCAGACGCTGCTCGTGGGCGTCCTCTCCGTCTTCATCGCGGCCCTGCTGGTCGCGATCGGCTTCCTCGGTCGCGTCGTCATCGAGGGCGACCCGGAGACCATCGAGGTCCCCGCCACTGCGGCGGTACCGGCCACACCCACTGTCGAGGCGGAGGACCCTCCGGACCCCTCCGGCACCACTCCCGACGACGACCCCCTGGTCAACATCGAGTCCAGCCTGCTCGACGAGATCATCGATATTCTCGAGCGCGAGTTCGTGGAGCCCGATCTGGTTGACCGCCAGCTGCTCTACGAGGGCGCCATCAATGGCCTGTTCCAGGCGCTCGGTGACCCCCACTCCGTCTACATCGACCCGCAGACCTACGCCGTGTCGCGCGGCGACTTCGATGGTGCCTTCGAGGGCATCGGCGCGACCGTATCGCGACAGGACAATTATGTCGTGATCGTGCGGCCACTGCCCGACACGCCCGCCGAGCGCGCCGGCGTCCGCGCGGGCGATATCATCCTCGCCGTCGACGGCGAGGATGCCGAGGGCTGGAGCGTCGAGAAGGCAGTGCTCCGCATCCGCGGCCAGCGCGGCACCTCAGTCGACATCACGGTGCGACACACCGACGGCACGGAGGAGACGATCACCATCGTCCGCGACAACATCCTCGTCGCGTCGATCGACACCGCCCCGCCCGGCGGCATCCTCAAGGACAGCGCGGGCGACGAGGTCACCAACATCGGCTACATCCGGATCCGCAGCTTCACGTCGCGCACACCGCAGGAACTGAGCGATTTGGTGCGCGAGCTCGAGGACAGCGGCGAGATCGACGCGTTCATCCTCGACGTGCGCGCCAACCCGGGCGGCCTGCTGGACGAGACGGCCCAGACGGCCGACCTGTTCCTGGACGACGGGGCCATCCTCGTGTCCGTCGACCGCACCGGCACCGAGCAGGTCTACCGCGCCGACCGCAATATCGTCACACGGCTCCCGATCGCAGTGATCCAGGACGAGTTCTCGGCTTCGGGGTCCGAGGTGCTCGCTGCGGCGATCCAGGAGAACGGCCGCGGGATCGTCGTGGGGTCGACATCGTTCGGCAAGGGCACGGTCAACCGTGCGCGCGACCTCAGCAACGGCGGCGCCGTCTACGTGTCGATCGCGCGCTGGCTGACACCGGACCGGAACATCATCGAGGGCCGCGGTGTGATCCCGGACATCGAGGTCACACTCACCGCCGACGACATCGAGGCGGACCGCGACCTGGCGGTGTACCGGGCGATCGACGCCCTGCGTGCGATGCTGGCCTCGTCGGCGCAGGGCTCGTAAGCGCATACTGGACGGACACTTATGTCCCCCTGCGCTGCCCTCCGGGGTCCTTCCCCGGGGGCGTGGGTGCGTGGGGACGGTCCGGGGTGAGGCAAGCCGGTGCCCAAGCGTTCGTCAAAGAAGCAGCAGCCCGACTTGCGCGAAGGTGGCACCGTCGCCACGAATCGTCGCGCCCGCTACGACTACTCGATCGAGACGACCTATGAGGCGGGCATGGTGCTTACCGGGTCGGAGATCAAGTCGATCCGCGCGGGCCAGGCCAACATCGCCGAGGGCTTCGCGCGTTTCCAGCGCGGCGAGCTCTGGCTCCACAACGTGCACATCGCTCCGTACGCGCCTGCCGGTGAGAACCACGAGCCGACGCGGACGCGCAAGCTCCTCCTGCATCGCGGTGAGCTCGAGCGCCTCGAGCGGGCGCTCCGCGAGCAGCCCGGCATGACCATCGTGCCGCTGCGGCTCTACCTGACCCGCGGGCTGGCGAAGGTCGAGATCGGGCTCGCGCGCGGTCGCCGCCAGTACGACAAGCGGCAGGCGATCGCGAAGCGCGAGGCCGAGCGGACCATGCAGCGAGCCCTCCGCCGAGACGCGCGCTAGGCGGGGCTTCCATCGCTACGGCTGACGTGCGAGCATGGATCCGTGGGGACGAAAGGGGTCGACAGCGGTACACGGACACGGTTTGCGGGTCGAGGCGCCACCAACCTCGTAAAACCGGTGGCACCTTCATAACAGGCGATAAAGAACTCGCCCTCGCCGCTTAACAGGCGGTGACGTTGTCCCCGGCTCACGCCTGGCGAGCTGGGAGACGGCGCCGAAATGCCGGGCTGCAATTGCGGGCGCGCGTCTCAGGCCTCGCAACCAAGACTACTGGGACTGGCCGGCAGTCTCCCTCGTCGGCGCAGGGATGCCGGTAAGAACCCGCCGCCGACTACGCCCGTAGCAGATCCGTGACGGAGGCTTGCTGGACGGGGAGTTCAATTCTCCCCCGTCTCCACCAAACATCATCACCCCACCGCCCACACGGTTGACGGGCGCGCGCCCCAGGGGGACGCGCCCGTCTGCGTGCGCGTGGCGTAGCGTCGCTACGCGTCGATGAAGTTCGGGCGGCGCTTCTCGGAGAAGGCCGTGGGGCCCTCGATCGAGTCCTGCATCCCGGCGAGGTTCTGCTCCAGCGCGTTCCCCCACTCCAACGCCACCTCGGGCGGCATGTTGAAGCCGCGGTACAGCGCCTGCTTGTTGTTGCGCACGGCGCGGGGCGCCATGTCCAGCATGCGGTTCGCGTACTCCATGGCGGCGTCCATGAGCTCGTCGTCGGGCACGACGCGCTGCGCCCAGCCGAGCTGGTACGCGCGCTGGGCGTCCCACTGCGTGTCGCCCCACAGGGTCAGCTCGAGGGCCGAGCTGAGGCCGATCTGCCGCAGGACCGGGATCATCCAGCCGGCGCCCGGCATGTTCCACCGCACTTCGGCGATGCCGACGCGGGCCGACTCGGCCATGATGCGGATGTCGGTCTGCATGGCGTACATGAAGCCGCCGGCGATGGCGAAGCCGTTGATGGCGGCGATGGTCGGCTTCCACAGGCCCATGCCCTCGGCGAGCGGCACGGAGTTCTTGCGCGGCCCCGCCGCCGGCCGGGGCGCGTCGCCATCGGCCGCCTCCGCCTGCCGGGTCTCCGAGGTCTGGATCAAGTCGGCGCCCGCGCAGAACGCCTTGCTCCCCGCGCCGGTGAGGATCGCGACGCGCGCGTTCGGGTCGTCGCGGAAGTCGGCGTAGGCATCGTAGAGCGCCTCCCCGAGCCCATCACCGATCGAGTTCATGCGGTGTGGACGGTTGAGCATGATCACGTGGATCTTGCCGTCCTCGTGCTTGTCGACCTTCACGACGGGGCCGAAGATCTCCTGCGGCGTATCGCGGCCGTGCTTTTACGGGTCGTACTCCTGGTACTCGGGCATGCCCTGTCTCCTCCCAGCGCCACTTCGACGCGAGGGCAGTGTAGTGGGGGGACCGAGCGATGTGGGGTAGAGCCCCGAGCGTCACGACGCCGGGGTCGAATCGGTAGGCGCGCACTCCTCCCCGACCTCCGCGAGCGGAAACCCTCGCTCTCTCCAACATGCGAACTGCCGGTAGAACTCGTCAGTACTGATTCCCCAGAACTCTTGAAAGGCTCGCTCGCCGGCGCGCTCGTATTGATGGTCGCCATCCTCCGGCCGCGGGTCATGCTGCGACAGGGCGTGGTAGTAGTCAGCGACCGATTTGCCGCTACGGCCCTCAAGCCATTCCGTGGCCAGTGCGCCAAGACTGTACTCGGGCGAGCCCGGTTGAATTCTGAGCGTTGGATCATCAAGAGCTATCGTACGTCGACTCGCCGCGGCCACGATTCCCGCTCGGGTTTCAGACCACTCCGTGCCAGACACGCTAGCCAGGTAGACGTTACCGATAAATGTCGCTGATCCCTCTAACATGAAAGGCGGATAGGTTCGCAGAGCCTGAAGGCTGTCGGGCACTGACCGTTCATTCTGGAGACGGTGAAAGTACTCGTGGGCGTATACCCCTGGCGCCAACAGGCAGCGTGAGCCGATGTCGATCGTTGTTGGTGCGGCCAGCCCACAGTGGGAACCTTGCGAATCAACTCTCCACACTGCACTGGCTGCGGGATAGGCGAACTGCTCCTCGAACCACTGTTCGACAGCCGACACAATACGTCGAATGTCTTCAGCCTGCTCTAGCGCATCTTCGCCTAGGAAGATGATCCGAGCTGTTTCCGATGAGAGCGGCGGTGCGACGATCTGACGGTATGACTCGAAGTTGGTATGGAATTCTTCCAGCGACAAGCCAAATGCGTGGTCCAGCGCTGTTTCAGTGTTACGCCCGGTGGACAGGTTCTCGAAGTACCTGATCAGGTTCTGGTCTCCGAATGTGTCAGCCAGGTAGCTAATCGCCAGGAATTTCAAGGGGCGCGCGTCAAGACGTGTACCGGTAGCCTGGATTTGCGCCAGCGGAGCGGAGAGGACACGCGCTTCCGACACCTGGCGAGTAATGGCATCGGCCTCCCGTTCGGGGCCACCGGCTGCGAAGCCGATGTAGGTTAGGAATCCGAACCGTAGATCGCGATCGAGTTGGGAACTTGCTACTGCACCGCTGATGGCCTCGCGAGCGACGCGAACACCTACCGAAGAGTTGACGCCGCTACAGCTGCGGTTGAACAGAATGAAGTTGGTGGATATGGGTGGACAACCGCCGCTAGATCGTTCGCGCGCGAATCTGGCGACTCTCCATGATCAATCAGGAGGTCGTGCGCATCCCTCCAGTCCTCTGCGGCATAGAGTGTGTATGGCTGTACCTCGGCACCGAAGCGATACGCGAGGATTTGTTCCGTGTAACGCACATAGCCGGTGATGCGTTCGCGATCCGGTTCGGTCAATTCCGGCGAGAAACGAATGGTGCCCGGCGGCTCGACGGGTGCGGAAGGACTGACCGGCCCCGGCACGGGGACCGGGAGCGTGATCCCGCCGTAGCGGAAGGTGCCGCGGCTGTTGAGGCCACCCATGTCCACCCGAGTGGTGCCGAGGGTGTCCCAGCGCCCACCCTCGTGTCTGGCGCTGATGTACAAGATCCCGGCGTTTCGGGCGCCTTGCCACACCCGGATCTCCATGTTGACGGTGAAGGGTTCAAGTTCAAGCGGTAGCGCGACGCCCCCAGTGATGTCGCCATAACGATAGGCGCCACTGCTGCTGAGGCCACTCAAGTCGAGCGGGACGGGCCCCAGCGCGTCCCAGCGCGCACCTTCGAGGCGCGCGCGGACGAACACCGTCTGGGCATCGCGGGTGCTCTGCCAGACACGAAGCTCGAGGTTGGCCGTGTGACCTTCCTCCGCACGCACGGTCGTGACCAGCGAGAGCGTGAGTGCGCCGACGAGTGCCACGACGGACCAGTTCTTGACGGACACAAGAACCCTCCGCCGCAACCAATGAGTCGCGTCGCTATTCGATCGTTACCAGAGTCTACGCGAGAGGAGATAACAGGGGCGGCATCGCGGTTCGGGGCGCTCTTGCCCCGTACGCCCGCTCCCCGACCTACTGCGCGAACTCAGGCCCGGGTCGCAAGCGTCGCGACCCGGGCCCTGCGGGGCGGATCGGCCCGCCCTGTTCAGCCGTTCCGATGTCGTCCGCGCTAGCGACGGACCTCCCGTCGCCGTCCGGTGACCGCACGTGCAGCCAGCACGACCACGACTGCGGCGACCGCGATCGCGGCAAGCGTGCTCGCGCCGCTGCCGCTCTGCTCGGTGGCGAGGACGCCGTGGCCCGTGTCGGGTGCGGCGGCCGCCTCGCCCGCTGCGCCGGTGGTCGTCGCCGTCAGCGCGCGCGGCTCGGTGCTGGTGAGGTCGATGTCCCAGATGAGGACGCCATCCTCAATGCGGTCCGCGTTATGTTCGGCAATCGTGCCCGGTAGCTGCACGCGTATCCGAGCCCATCCGCCCTGGAGCAGCTCGGGCGGCAGTGCCTGTGCCTGGGCGGCCTGCGGCCCTGCCGCTTCGGCGGCCGGCACAAGGACGGTCGAGAATGACCATCCACCCTGGCCGTCCGGGCGCAGGTCGAAGTCGCTCGTCAGGGCGTCAGCCTGCTCGGTGCCCATGAAGAAGCCAAGCTGCTGGAGGTTCGCGAACGGGACGGTCACCCGCGAGCCGGTGAAGCCGTCCTCGCTGTACGCCTCGACGGCCGTCCCCGGCAGGGCCGAGGGGTCGAGCGGGAGCGCGTCCTCGGTGCTCATGCCGGTCATCGCCGTGATCTGGTCACTGATGGCGAGGAGCACGCTCATGCTGCCCGATCCGTCGTCGTTCACGGTGAAGCCGAGCTCGTAGCGGATGCAACCGACCATCGAGAATGCGGTGACGGCCAGCAGGAGAATCAGCCCCCGCATGCTGCGGAGCGTAGTTCGTGTCCATCGCATAGTGACAACCCCTATCTACGTTGCGCTGCGGCACATCCTACGACGTAGCACGTGTGATAGCACGTCGCGGTGCTGGCCTGCGAGCCGCGCGGGGCGCCGCCGCCGAACACCGGACGCGACGGCGAGGCCCAGGATTGCTACCGTCTGACCGTGCGAGAGGAGCGCGGCGATGCGCGTTACGGCGATGTACGACCTCCAGGGAAAGATGGGCGATGCCGTCGAGTGGGCGACGTTGCACGAGCACCTCGGGTTTGACGCCATCCACTTCCCCGAGGTGGGCCGCAACCCGTTCACCTCGCTCACGCTGGCCGCCGAACACACGGAGCGGATACGTGTTGGCACGAGCGTCGCGATCGCGTTCGCACGCTCGCCGTATGTCATGGCGAACCTCGGGTGGGACCTGCAGGAGTACTCGGGCGGGCGGCTCATACTCGGCCTCGGCACGCAGGTGAAGGGGCACAACGAGCGCCGCTTCTCCGTCCCGTGGGGTCCGCCGACCGCTCGCCTGCGCGAGTACATCGAGATGATGCGCGCCGTCTGGCACACGTGGCGGACCGGCGAACGCCCGGACTACGAGGGTGAGCACTACCGCTACACCCTCGACAGCTACGTGTTCAACCCGGGTCCCATCGACTATCCCGACCCCCCGATCGCGGTCGCCGCCGTGCGTCCTCGTAACACTGCGCTTGGCTGCGAGATCGCCGACGGCGTGATGTGGCACGGGATGCTCAGCTGGGCATACCGCGACGAGGTGCTCGTCCCCGCCGTCGAGGAGGGGGCACGCGCGGGCGGCAAGGACCCGAAGGACCTCGTCATCTCGGGCGGCGGCTTCGTCATCACGGCCCGCGATGAGGAGCGCCTGCGCGAGGTCCTGGGCGAGGCGCGTCGGCAGATCGCGTTCTACGCGTCCACACGCACCTACCAGGACAGCATCAAGATGGCCGGGTTCGAGGACGAGGGCGCGTTGCTACACCGGCTCTCGATGGAGCAGCGCTGGGCGGAGATGGCGAAGATCGTCGACGACGACTTCGTCGAGCAGTTCGCGATCGTCGCCACCTGGGACGAGCTGCCCGCGAAGATGGCGGAGCGCTATGCCGGCGTGAACACCGAGGTCGGCTTCCGCGCGGACATCGAGTCGCCGGAGGACGCCGAGCACGCGCGCGAGGTGATCGCGCGGCTGCGGGCGATCCCGGCCTACGGCGAGGTGGAGCCGGCGGCGGTCTCCGGGTAGCGGCCGCGGCGCGCTAGCCGCGCGACGGCAGGAGCACCGAGCCGGTCGCCCGTGTCGCCATCCCCTCGCGGTCGTTCTCGATGGAGAGCTCGATCTCGACGACGTTGCCGTCCTCGGTCTGCTCCTTGCCGACGACCTCGCCGCTGACCACGATGGTGTCGTCCGCCATGTTCATGCGGCGCATCTCGAAGTGCAGCTTGCGCACCCAGCCATCGGGGCCCGCGAAGTCTGCGAGCAGCCGGTAGAGGTTCGCGCGGGTCCAGCCCGTGTTGTAGAAGATCCCGCTGTGCCCGCCGGACTGGGCGAACGGCGGGTCGTGGTGGACGGCGTAGAAGTCCTGCGAGCCGCTCACCTGCTTGACCATCTCGGTCCACGTCAGGTCATAGCTGAAGCCGGGGAGCTTGTCGCCCACCTCGATGTCCTCGAAGTAGGTCTGCGGCAGCGGGTCGAGCTTGACGGCCATGATGGATCCTCCCTGTGGGGTGAGCTTACTTCTCCTGCAGCCCAAGCGGGTCGGGGCTCGCCTCGACCTCGCCCGGCTCGCGGTGGCGGAGGCCGGTGTTCCGGCTGATCGCCACCAGTTCGTCGTCCTGGTTGTAGAACCGCGTCTCGTTCACGATCCAGATCGCGTTCGGGTCCAGGCGGATCGGTTTTACGAACACGTCGGCGACCGAGGGCTGCGACCACAAGCGGTCGCCGACCTTGATGGGCCGGAGGAACTCCCACGTCGTGCTGAGGTTGATCGCTCGGTCCCCGATCGCCGGCACGTCGAGCGCCGGGTCACCGCGACTGGGGATCTCGTGGCCGCCGTTCCAGGAGGGCCACGTCCCGTCGCCGGCGAAGTAGTCCGCCATCACGCCCGGGGCGATCGTCTGGCCGTACTGGCTCTCGCTCCCGTACTGCGGGTCGAGGAACAGCGGGTTCGTGCCGTAGCACATGTGCTCATGGCGTCGGATCGGGTCGTGCTCGACGGGGTAGAGCCCGTCGGAGCGCTGACCCAGCTTGCCGACGTACTCGGCGCGCACCTTGTCGATGTCGAAGTCTTGCGGGGCGACCTTCGCCATGCGCCTCCCCCTTCACGTCGTGTCCGATTGCGGGGCCAAGCATACCGGATGCCGCGCTCGCGACGCTCGCCGTCGCCCGGTGGTCGGGTCGCGATCCTAGTTGAGGCGCCAGAGCTCGGCTTCGGGGAAGAACAGGAACCACCCGAGCCAGAACGCGATGTGCCCGTTGACGCGCTCGAGGCGCTCCCCTTCGGGGCCGACGAGCGCCTCCTCGGTCACGGTCCACTCCGCGCCGTCCTCGTCGAGGACGGTGTCGGGCTCCGGGCCGGGCGAGAACGTGTTGCGCCCCCGTTCGAAGGAACGGATCTCGCCGCCGTAGTCGTAGTTCGGCCACGGGATGCGCACCAGGATGTCCTCGACGTCGGCGAGGCCGCGCTGCGCCACCAGCACGATGGGTGAGCCGGCGAACTCGTCGTTGAGGACCTGCTCCTGCACGAGATCGTCGATGACCCATGCCTTGCGGATCCCGCCCAGGCGAAGCCCGTAGACGCGCTCCTTCGGGTGCAGCTCGTCGCTGCGCTGGAAGGCGGGGAAGCGGACCTCGTCCGTGCGGAAGTAGTCGCCGTAGGGCTGGCCGAACACCTCGTAGACGCGGTCGTGGCCGGTCTTCACGTCCAGCACCTCGGTCTCCGGGTGCTGCTCCAGCCAGTCGCGCCACGAGGTGGTCACCACGGGTAGCAGGTTGAGTTGCACGGCGTCCGGGTCGGCGGCGAGCGAGCCGATCACCGGCTTGCCGGTGAACTGGTTCCACAGCGACCGCGTAGTGCGGTCGTACATCAGCTTGTTGGTGCGGTAGAGCAGGCCCGAGGTGCCGAAGACGTAGGTGTTGCCGTCGGGTGCGCGCCCGTCGTACGCGATCGCGGCGCCGCAGAGCGTGCAGTACGCGAGTGAGACCGGGACGCCGCCGACGACGTCGTTCGACAGCTCGTGCCAGTCCATGAGGCGCACCGGGTACGCCATGGCCTCGCCGTTGAGGGCGATGCCGAAGACGGGCTCGTTGGGGTCGAGGTACGTCGCCTCCTCGGGGCTCAGCCGGGCGGGGTTGTCGAGCGACGGGATGCCGTCCACGCGCACGCCGCCCCACAGCACCTCCTCGACGCGGATGGTCGTGGGGGCGTCGGCGTACAGGAATCCCGCGAAGAGCGGGTCGATGCGCGACATGAGCTCGCCCTTCCACGCGGTGAAGCCGGGCGGCGGCTCCAGGTCGGTGCCGGCGTACCACTCGAACCACCCGAACCAGTGCGGCCCGAGGTCGACGCCCGACATGGCGACAAGCGCATCCTGGATGACGTTGAGGGACTCGATGCCCTGCACGCCCCGGTGGAAGCTGGCGCGGATGATCTCGATGAAGGGCGCGATGAACCGGTAGTCCCGGGCCTCAATAATGCGCTCGACCGTCGAGACCGTGAGTTCGAGGTTGGGGCCCGCCTCGAGCAGGTTCTCAAGCAGCTGCCGCGCCTCGGCGTCCGGGGTTGGGGGCGTCGGCGTTGGCTCGGGCGTCGCGACGGCCGTTGCTTCCACCGGCTCCTCGGCCGGTTCGTCATCGGTGCAGGCCCCGACGAGCAGCAGCGCGAACGCGAGGGAGGCGAGGACCACGTGCTGCCACGACGAGACTGTGCGGTGGCGCGCGGGCGCCCCGCCGGATGGTGCGCGCACAGGCGCTCCTCTCGGGAGCAAGGTGGCAGCGGGTGCGCTACCAGCCTATCACCCCGTGCGGCTCTGACCCGCCGCAACCAGTGCTACCGCACTGCGTTCTCGACTGCCTCGGCCAGCCAGGCATTCAGGCTCTTGCCTTCGGCGGTCGCGCTCTCGGTGGCGGCGCGGTGGAGTTCCGGTCGGATTCTCAAGGGGATCTTGCCTGAGTAGACCTTGTCCGGCGTGCGTCCGCGCTCGGCGCACACCTTCAGGTACTCGTCGATGGACGCAGCGAAGGCATCTCGTAGTTCAGGTACCGAGGTTCCCTGGAACGTGATCACGTCACGGGTGCCCACCACTTCGCCGTGGAATACCTCGGCGTCGTCGTCGAACATGACCCTCGCCCGGTATCCGCCGTACTCCATCATGAGTTGTGCCTCACTCGCCGGGCTCGATCCCCGCCTCGGAGAGGAATCTCCGTACGGAGGCGACAGACCCCTTGTCCGCCTCCTTGCGCGGGTGTGGCCGGTGCAGGATCGCGATCACGCCGTTCAACTCGATCGCTACGCGCGAGCCCGCCCTCTCCTCGATGTCCGCGCCACAGGCCACGAACAGTGACTCGATGTCTGTCCAGGCGATGCCCGCCGACGCCGGGCGGCGAAAGATCGCCGCCAGCGTCCGGCGATGTCTGCGCCTCACCGAATCATGATACCACGATGTGATATCACTGGAGGTCTCGTGCGCTTACGCAGGCTCAAACACAGGGATCGGGTACTCGCCTTCGTCCTGCTCCTCGAACGCCACGCGCACGCGCATGCCGCACTCGATGTCTTGCGTCGGGTCGTCGACGCCGACGATGTTCGTGAAGACGCGGAACCCCTCGTCGAGGTCGACGTACGCCACGGCGTAGGCGCCGAGGTCGGCGAAGCGCGGGTTCCGGTTCTGGCGTACGACCGAGTAGGTATAGACCGTGCCTTCGCCGGTGGATGTCCTCCACTCCATGTCGTCGGTCCCGCACTCGGTGCAGTGCAGGCGAGGCGTGAAGACCACCGCGTCACAGAGGTTGCAGCTCTGGTAGCGCAGCTCACGCTGCTTCACGCCCTCCCAGTACGGCTCGGTGTTCGGCTCGGGGAATCGTGGCTGTGGACGGTTCGGCATTGCTTCGTTCTCCCGTCGTGTCGGCTGGTCGAGGGTTGCTGCGCTAGTCGCGCGCGAGGATGACGGTGCCGCCCGAGTGCGACCCGCCGAGCGTGCCGCCGTTGCCGTGTGCGACCGCCAGGCTGGCCCCGTCGACCTGCGAGGTGGACTCGCCGCGCAGCTGCCGCACGGACTCGAGCAGCAGGAACAGCCCGCGCATGCCCGGGTGGTTCGAGGACAGCCCGCCGCCGTCGGTGTTCAGCGTCGGCTTGAGTGGGTTGTCGAAGCGCAGCCGGCCTCCCTGCACGAAGTCGCCGATCTCGCCCTTCCCGCAGAACCCGAGGTCCTCGATGCACGTCGCCGTGGTGATCGAGAACGAGTCGTAGATCATCGCGATGTCGATCTCCTCGGCCGTGATGCCGGCCTGGCCGAAGGCGATCGGGGCGCTCTGCGCGCCGGCGGTGGTGGTGATGTCGCCGCCGTTCTCGCGGTACTTCGTCGCCTCGCCGGTCCCGATGATCCACACCGGCGGCTTGGCGATGTCCTGCGCGACCTCCGGCGAGACGATGACGAGCGCGCCGCCGCCGTCGCTGACCATGCAGCACTCGAGGAGGTGCAGCGGGTCCGCGATCACGCGGGAGTCGAGCACGTCGTCGATGGTGATCTCGCTCACCGGATGCACAGCGCCGAACTCCAGGTCGACCATGGCCTTCACGGCCTCCGGGTTGCGCATCGCGTGCGCGCGGGTGACCACGGACAGCTCGGCGAAGGCCTCCTCGGGCGTGCCGTAGTCGTGCATGTGGCGCATCTTCACCATGGCGTAGCCCGAGATGAGCGTGAGCCCGTAGGGGTCCTCCATGTTGCCCTGCCAGTTGGCGGGGCCTTGCCCGGTCATGCCGCCGGTACCGATGGCGCGACGGTCGGAGTGCGAGGTCGAACCGTAGCTCAACACCGCGACGTTGCAGGCGCCCGCGGCGATGTCGCGCAATGCGTGCGCGGTCTGGAACTCGAACGCCGAGCCGCCGACCTGCGTGGTGTCCGTGACGGTGGGGTTGATGCCGAGGTAGGCGGCCATGCCGAGGCCGCCGCCGCCTTCACCCTCGTCGCAGTCGTAGAGCCCGTCGACATCGGACCACGCGAGCCCGGCGTCCTCGAGGGCTGCACGTATCGACTCGACCTTGATCTGCATCGCGCTGACTCCCGGCGCGACGCGCAGGGGGTACTCGTGGATCCCGGCGATCGCCGCCAGGCGCTCCTGCGTGGCCATGGCTTCACTCCTTCGAGGGCGCCGCGAAGCGCGCGGCGCATTACACGGCGCACTAGAGCACTCGCACGCGAGCGCGTCAACGTCGGCGTACCTTGCCCACCTCGCCCGGCGCGGCTACCGTTCGGCGATGCGAGTAGGTCTCATCGCCGACACGCACCTGCCGTCGCTGATCCGTCACCTCGACGAGCTCGGGCCGGAGCCCGCCGAGTTCCTGGCGACGGTCGACCTCATCCTCCACGCCGGCGACATCAGCACCCGCACCGTGCTCGACTGGTGCGAGCAGTTCGCGCCCGTGCGCGCCGTCCGCGGCAACCACGACGTGTTCGACGACCCCCGCCTCGCGGAACGGCAGGTCGTGGAGCTCGAGGGGTGGCGCGTTGGCATGACGCACGATCTCCGGCCGCGCACCGCCTCCCCGGGCGAGCTGTCCTCGATGCACTTCGACGGTGCGGATCTCGATGTGATGATCGCGGGCGACACGCACGTTGAATGGCTGGAGTACCGCGACGGCGTGCTGCTCGTGAACTCCGGAAGCCCGAACCTGCCGCACAACAAGGAGACGCGCCTCGGCACCGTGGGACTGCTCGAAGTCGAACGCGGCCGGCTACATGCCGAGATCGTGACGCTGGGCGAGACAGACGGCCGACCGAACCCTGGCACGCCGCAGCACATCGAGGTGGCCGAAGGGCGACTCGTCGGGAGCTCCTACAACCGCGACGCCTCGGCCGAGCCGCCGCGCGCCGCGCTGCGCGGCTAGCGCCCGGACAGCCGGCCGCCGGAGGTCGTGCTCCTGCGAGCGCGAGTTGCGGCGCGAGCTCCCCCCGAAGTCGTGGCTCGAACACGGGTCGGACGCGAGGGCTAACGCCGTCGGCGCGCGACCGGTAATCTCGCTCGTGATTGAGACGCAGTGCACGCAACGAGGAGCGGGGATCGGTGTTCAGCCCGATCGTCGTCGTGGTGTTCGTCGGCTACTTCCTGGCGCTCGTCGGGATTGCCATCGTGCGCGCGCGGCGCATGAACGCCATGTCCGACTACGTGCTCGGCGGGCGCCGCATGAGCAGCATCACCTCGGGGCTCAGCGCGAGCGTATCGACCACGAGCGGGTGGACGATGCTGGCGCTGCCCGCACTCGCCTTCACCGAGGGCGCCAACATCCTCTGGCTCGTTGGCTTCCTCGCGGTGGGGGTGTGGCTCAACTGGACGCTCGTGGCGAAGCGGCTGCGGCGCTACACCATCGCGGCCGGGGACTCGCTGACCGTCCCTGAGTTCTTCGAGCGTCGCTTCGCCGACGGGACCGGCGCCGTGCGCACCATCGCAGCGGCACTCACGATCTTCTTCATCATCTTCTACACCAACTCCGGGCTGATCGCCGGGGCCGACCTGCTGGGCTCGGTCTTCGGGATCGATTCCAACTCCGGCGTCTGGATCACGCTGTTCGCCGTGGCGTCGTACACCTTTATCGGCGGCTTCCTAGCGGTGTCGAGGACGGACGTGTTCCAGGCGGTGCTGATGCTCGCCGGGTTCATGATCATCCCGCTCACGCTGCTCTTCGTCTCCGATGACCCGTTCGGCGAGGTAGGCGGTGGGCCCGGGTTCTTCAATCCCTTCACCGACCCGAGCGGCGAGGTGGTCACGCCGGTGTTCCTGGCCGGTCTCGCGGGCTGGGGCATCGGCGCCCTCGGTTCACAGCGCGTGCTGCAGCGTTTCATGGCCGTGGAGAGCGAGGAGAAGATCGACGAGAGCCGCAACATCTCCGCCGCGTGGATCATCGGCATCTACGCGCTCAGCTTCCTGCTCGGGCTGCTCGCGCACCCCGCGCTCGAGGCTGCCGGGGTCGAGACGACGGACCCCGAGCAGGTCTACTTCGCAGTCGTCGACCACTTCTTCCCCGTACTCATCGGCGGCCTGCTGCTCTCGGCGGTGATCGCGGCCGTGATGAGCACGGCAGACTCCCAGCTGTTGCTCGCCTCGGCGGTCGCATCGAACGACCTGCCGATCGTCCGAGGATTCAGCGCAGCCCTCGACACACGAGAGCAGGTCTGGCTCGGTCGTGGCTGGCTGGTCGTCGTCGGACTGCTGTCCGGGGTCCTCACCGTCGCGTTCCCCGACTCGATCCTCAACCTCGTCGCGTATGCGTGGGGAGGTATGGGCGCGACCTTCGGCCCGGTCGTCGTGCTCTCGCTCTACTGGCGACGCTTCAACGCGGCCGGGGCGGTGGCGGGCATGCTGGCCGGGTTCGCGACCGCCACGTTGTGGCAGTTCGGGCTCGAGGGCGGCCCGCAGGGCCTCTTCGACATCATGCCCTGCACGCCGGGCTGCATCGCCGGCACGATCGCGGCCGTGGCTGTCACGCTACGCACGGCTCCACCGTCGAACGATGTCCTGGCGGTGTTCGACGGAGTCGTCGGACGAGCGACGGCCCGCCCATGAGGGCGGGCCGCGCCGGGTCCGGGTCCCGGGTGAAATCGTACTACGCCTGGGCGAGCACCGACCGGTCGTACAGGATGTTGCCGGTGTAGCCGCTCGGCTCCTGCTGGCAGACCCACACCGTTGCCTCGCCCATCGGGTCGGCGGCCTCGAAGTTGAGGTCCGGGTTCTCCGGGTCGTTGCCGGCGAAGATCAGGCCCGGCGTGCGGTAGCCGCTCTCCGGCGACAGCACGTTCACGGCGATGTTGTCGTCCTGCAGCTCGACGGCCTGCGACTGCGAGAAGTGCTCGAGGCCGGCCTTGATGCCCCCGTAGAGCAGGTCGCCGCCGCGGCGGACGTCGTCCCCGTACGGGCCCGGGCCCGGCGGGATCGCGCCGCGCGAGGAGATGTTGATGATGTGTCCGCCGCCGCCCTCGCGCATGTGCGGGATCACGGCCCGCATCATCATGATGTAGCCGATGTAGTTCACCTCGAGGCTGAGGTGGATGTGGCGCTCGCGCGCGCTCTCGATGGTGCCGGGGATGAAGATCGCCGCGTTGTTGACGAGGATGTCGATGCGGCCCCACTCGTCCATCACGGTCTGCGCACAGGCCTGGATGCTCTCGGCGTCGCGAAGGTTGAGCACCACGGGTAATGCGGCGCCGCCCTCGCTCGTGATGGCCTCGGCGACGGAGTGGATGGTGCCGGGCAGCCGCGGGTCCTGCACGGTCTCGGTGCGCGCGGCCACGGCGGTCTTCGCGCCGGCGGCGGCGAGGTGGCGGGCGATGTCGGCGCCGATCCCGCGGCTCGCGCCAGCGACGATGGCGACCTTCCCGTCAAGCGACATGTGATCCTCCTCGGGTGCCCCGAGGCGGGACCGTTCGCCGCGCCTCGGGTGTATGTCTGCGTCGGCTGGCGAGTCTAGCCCGATCCCGCCGCGCGCACACCTCTGGCCGGTCGGCGGCGTGCCTGCTAGAGTTACATGTAACGTCGAGCAAGCGACTGAGCGGGGTTACACCGTTGGCTACCGAACCGCGACGCCAATCATCGCGAGATCGAGTACGGGCGCACAGGGCGCGGCTGCGCGAGCAGGGTTTGCGGCCGATCCAGATTTGGGTCCCGGACACGCGATCGCCTGAGTTCGCTGCCGAGGCGCATCGCCAGTCCCTGATGGCCGCCAACAGCCCTTATGCCGAGGAAGATCAGGCGTTCATCGATTCAGTCTCCGACGTGTTCTCTGAATGAATCGGGGGGAAATCTGGACACTGGCGGGCGGCGGTGACTACAGCGGGAAGGCCCGCCCGGCGGTCATCTTGCAGGACGATCAGTTCGATGCGACGGACTCCATTACCGTGTGTCTACTCACAACGGCTCCTGACGACATGCCGCTGTTCCGGATTCCAGTCGAACCCAACGATCGGAATGGCCTCGACGAGGTCTCCCGGATCATGGTCGACAAGGTGACTACCGTGCGGAAATCGCGCCTGGGGTCCCGCATAGGGCGGCTCGCTGATGAGGATGTCGTCCGGCTTGACCGCGCAGTTCTTGTGTTTCTTGGTCTCGCAACATAGCGGTGAGTGCTGCGCGACGGTGATGCCGCACCGCCGGCTCTCATCCCCTACACTCCCCCCATGACCCCCACCGGCAGGCAGCCGCGACGGCGCGGCGACGCGCCTCCCGGGCTTCAACGCGACCTCTTCGCGGGCGATGAGCCTCGCCTCCCCGAAGGCGCGGTCGGCGACCGGCGCCGCGGTTCGGCGCCGCTTGCCACCCGGCAGCGCCCCAGGGACCTCGACGACTTTGTCGGTCAGGAGGCCGTGGTCGGGCCGGGCAGCCCGCTGCGAGGGATGATCGAGCGTGACGAGACGCCCTCGCTCGTGCTGTGGGGCCCACCCGGCTCCGGCAAGACCACGCTCGCCGCTATCATCGCGCGCCGCACCCAGCGCTACTTCGAGCCGCTCTCGGCCGTCGACGCCGGCGTGGCCGACATCCGCCGCGTCGTCGCCGACGCGCGCCAGCGACGCTCGGCAGGTGGCGTCGAGACGATCCTGTTCATCGACGAGCTGCACCGCTTCAACCGCGCGCAGCAGGACCACGTCCTCCCCCACGTCGAGGACGGCACCGTCACGCTCATCGGCGCAACGACGGAGAACCCGTCGTTTTATGTAGTGGCCCCACTCATCTCACGCGCGCGCGTCTTCAAGCTCGACGTGCTGTCCGAGGAGGACATTCGCACCATCGTGTTGCGAGCGCTTGATCAGGACGAGCAACTCGCCGCCCTCGATCTGGACGTCGCCGACGACGCGATCGACACCATCGTCGGGCTCGCGGGCGGTGACGCGCGCTCGGCGCTGAACCTGCTGGAGCTCGCGGCCACCTCCACGCGCCCTGATGGCGACGGCGTGCGCCACGTGACGCGCGAGGCTGTCGAGACGACCGGCCAGCGCCCGACGGTGCTCTACGACCGCATGGGTGACGCCCACTACGACCACATCTCCGCCTACATCAAGTCGGTGCGCGACTCCGACCCCGACGGGGCGCTGTACTGGCTCGCGCGCATGCTCGAGGCCGGCGAGGACCCGCTGTTCGTCGCGCGGCGCATGGTGATCCTTGCCGCCGAGGACGTCGGGCTCGCCGACCCGCAGGCGCTGGTCGTCGCGGTGTCCGGGCAGCAGGCGGTGCACTTCCTTGGCATGCCCGAGGCACGCCTGCCTCTCGCCGAGGTGACCGTGTACCTCGCGCGCGCCCCGAAGTCGAACTCGGCCTACGCGGCCTACACGCGCGCGGCCGCCGATGTCGAGCGCACGCGCAACGACCCGGTGCCGATCCACCTCCGCAACGCCGCGACGCGCCTCATGCGCGACTTCGGCTACGGCGAGGGATACCGATACGCCCACGACTTCGAGGGCCATGTCGTCCCCGAGCAGACGCACCGCCCACCCTCGGCCGAGGGCAACGTCTACTACGAGCCCGGCACGCTGGGTGACGAGGCCCGCCCAAGGGACGCCTAGGCCGTCACGCCTGCTCCGAGGATCGTCGGTGGCGTCGCCGCCTTGAACGTCGCGTGCTCGGCGCGGCGCCGTGCGATCTCCGCGCTGCCGGGGCCTTCCCCACCTTCCAGGGAGCCGACGAGTTCGGCGCGCCGCAGGTAGAACACGTCGGCCGCCCCGGCGAGTTCGCCGCGTGCCACGAGGCGCGAGCCGACGCCAAGCCACATCGCCCGCGAGGCCGCGACCAGCCGCGCGACCGGCTCGGCCAGCGCGTCGACCGCGAGCGCGTGCTCCTGGGCGGCGGGTAACAGCGCCATCAACTCGGAGACCGCGGGCTCGGTGGCCGAGGCGGCGAGTTCCGCCTGCGCCGAGTGGCGCTGGGCGAGACGGCGCTGCTGCGCTTCGAGCGGGCTCGCGGCGTCCGGCAGGGCGGCCGCCGTCCGGACGGCGCGCGTAACCATGGCGTGGTCCTCACTCCACGAGGGCACGTCCTGCCGGTAGCCGGGGACGGCGTGCGGGAAGTCCCGTTGCGCGTGCTCGCGCAGCTCCATGTACTCGCGCTGCCCGCCCGTTGGCCCGAACGTCTGGGAGAGCCTGCTGCCCTGGCTGCGCAGTAGTCGGCTCATCTCCCACACCACGGCCGCACGCCGCGAGGCGCGGGACGGAATCGCCTCGATCAACGCCCGCGCGTCGTCGCGCTGCCCTGCTCCAAACCGGGCGGCGAAGCGGGCTATGAACTCCTCCGCGACCCTCTCGGCGGGGTCCAGTACGTCCCCGTGCAGCCCAGTCACGACCGCGCGCCAGTCTTCGACGAGCCCCGTGAGCGCGTCACCGTTGAACTGCGCGGTGTTGACCGCGCCGAGCGCGGTCGTGAGTGCCTCCACACGCGGGAGCCACTCACCGTGGAGGCGGTCGAGTGTGCCTGAGGTGTTGGCCTCGTCGCGCCCACCAGCGTCCGCGCGCTCGTACAGGTAGCCACCGACAGCCACAGCGTCGTTCCCGAGCAGGTCGGCATACAGCTCGGCTATCAGGGGTGGGTGGGACTGCGCGTCAGGTCCGCACGCGAGGAGCCAACGGTGCGCCGAGAGCGCGGCCCCGGGTAGCTCGAACGAGACTTCGGTGCTCATGGCTGCTCCGGAGGAACCGTTGCGTGGAAGTCGCTCGCGCCATGCTAATGCGGACTGCGTCGCAGCGGGAGCGGCATCGTCGGGCCGTCCGGTGATACCCTCGCAGGGCGAGTTGTGGTGAGGCGCACACAGCGCGGGCGGTTGGCGATGACAACAGCGGAAGCAGGGACACTCCAGCTCGGGCCTCCCGAGCGTGTGAGCGCCGTTGAGGCGATGGACGAGTTCCGGCGGGGTCGGCCCGTCATCATCGTTGACGACGAGGGCCGCGAGAACGAGGGAGACCTGTGCATCCCGGCGCAGTTCATCGACGCCGCGATGATCGCATTCATGAGCACGCGTGCGCGCGGCATGATCTGCGTCGCGATGTCCGGTGAGCGGCTGGACGCGATGAACGTACCACTCATGAGCGGCCGCAACACCTCGCCGCTCTCGAAGCAGTTCACCGTCTCAGTCGAGGCGCGCGACGGCATTGCGACAGGCGCCTCGGCCGCCGACCGGGCGCGCACCATCCAGGTGCTCGTAGACCCCGATTCGATCCCGGAGCATCTCACCCGCCCCGGCCACGTCTTCCCGCTGCGGGCCCGCGACGGCGGCGTCCTGGCGCGCGCCGGCCACACCGAGGCCTCGGTGGACCTGGCACGCTTCGCCGGGTGCACGCCGGCGGCGGTGATCTGCGAGATGCTGCGCGAGGACGGCTCGGTGGCGCGCACGCCGGACCTCGTGGCGTTCGCGCGCGAACACGACATCAAGGTGGTCACGGTCAACGACGTGATCGCCCACCGTCTCCGCACCGACACCCTCATCGAGCGGGTCACCGAGGCCGGACTGCCGAGTCGGTTCGGTGACTTCACGGCGGTCGCCTACCGCACGCTCGTCGACACACGCGAGCACATCGCCTTCGTCCTCGGGGACATCACAACGCCCGATCCGGTGCTCGTGCGCGTCCACGACCAGTGCGTGACGGGCGACGTATTCCGCTCGCTGAGCTGCGACTGCGGCTACCAGCTGCGAGCCGCGATGGACCTCGTGCGCGAGGCGGGGCGCGGCGTCGTCGTGTACCTCTACCAGCAAGGGCGAGCCATCTGCGTGCAGGAAGAGGGGATCCAGCGCTGGAGCGACGACGGTGAAGCGCTGGCATCGATCGAGGCGCTGGGTCTGCCCGACTACGGGATCGGGATGCAGATCCTGGCGGATCTCGGAGTCGGCGAGATGCGGCTCATCACGGATAACCCGGTGAAGCGCTCGGGCCTTGGTGCGTACGGGCTGGAGATAACCGAACTCGTCCCCCTCGTCGATCGCACGCGCGAGCAGCGCGAGGCGGCCCTGAGCGCAGCCCGAAGAGACGACGAGGGCGCGTAGCACCGCAGTGCCACGCGCCCCGCTCGGGCCGCTGTCGCGCGGGCACTGCCCGCGCCCAACTAGTCGATGAGCGCCGAGATCACCTCGTCGATGACGGCGTCAGCCTTCTCGTAGAGTTCCTCGTCCGTCGCATCCTGGATGGGGTGGTCGACGAACGCGCGCGCCATGGCGGGCAGGCCCAGTGAGCCGGCCTGCGCCTCAGCCGCGTCGACGAACTCGTCGGAGGCCATCATCACCGAGGGGATGCCCTGAATCTCGAACCAGACCGTGTCGTGCACACTGCACGTCGTGCACGAGCCTCAGTCGGCGAGGGCTTCGATGACGAAGTCCACCTCCTCCATCATCTTGCGCCGTAGCTCGTCCGGCGCCGGCTTGGCGAAGGTCGGCTTCATGTAGCGCTTCACCGTCACCTCGGGCACGCGCTCGTTCAGCAGCGACTCGATGCGGTCGAGCAGAACGTTCCCGCGCGGCTTGCTGATGTCGAGCAGGCCGACGGTGCCCGTGATGTGCTCGGGACGCTTCGTGAGTTGCCTCCCGATCGGTTCCCGTTCGTCTGTCGGGTCAAGAATCGTCGTCATACGACCTCCTCGATCTTCCTGCTATCCAGCCCGCTCGCCCAGCCCGGGAAGATCGAGGTGAACTTCCCGGCGCCGCTGCCGGCGATCACGATGTGGATGTTATCGGGTGACTGGAACTTTGGTATGAGCTCCTCGAGCTGCTCCTCGCTCGGCCCGTCCGGCCCGAAGCTCTCGGGCGGGATGCCCGCGCCCGCTCGCTCGTCGATCAGGAGCTCGCGCACCGGTCGGTGGGTGAGCTCCCAGAGCCGCCGCTGGAGGTCGGCCCGCGTCCAGCCGTCCCGGCCGATGGTGTCGACGTGCTCGGGGCAGAGCACCATCAAGATCTCACCCGACCTCGATCGGGGGTGACTGATCGCCTGCAACGACATCGCGAGGCTGCCCGCGAGCGCCTCGGCGGTGCGAGAGGTCTGGTCGACGCACACCAGCGGCCCCGGGGACGCGGGGAACACCGAGACCACGCTCTCGGCGGCCTCGTACCCGTGCTTGACGTGGAACGGCTCCCAGGGGCTGCGCTCTTCGCGTTCGGCGAACGCGAGCGTGAACTTCGCGGGCGACCCGAGCATGGAGCGCTCCGTGCCGCCCGGCTTCGCCCCGCCCACGTTACGCAGCACGAGGCGGACGGCCCGTCCGATCGTCGCGTTCGCGCGGTTGCCCTGGCCGAGCGCGCCGAGTCCGGAGTTCATCCCGATGCGGTCGCGGATCGGCCCGTTCACGATGACGGCCGGCGAGGCGCCCATGGTGGTCGCCATCACGCCGTGCGCGTTGAATTGCTCCGTACACACCGCCTCGACCGCGGCGATCACGACGGGCAGGTACTCGGGCTTGCAGCCGGCGAGGACCGCGTTGATGGCGATCTTCTCGACCGTCGCCTCACCCATGTTGGGCGGAACGATGGCGACCACGTCCTGCGCGTCGCGACGGCTGCCGGCCAGCATGCGCATCACGCGCTCCGGGCTGGGCGCCACCACGGGCAAGCCGTCGGTGAAGCCCTGGTCGAACATGAACTCGTCGACATCGTCCGCGCTGCCGACCTCGATGCGCCGTGCTCGGAGCGGGCTTCCCTCGGCTTCCGCCGCGAGTCGCTCGGCGATGCCGGGCTCGAGCGTGCGCGAACCGCAACCGGGCTGCGACAAGGGGTAGCGCTCCCAGTCGACGTCGCCTGAGTCGGCATCCGAAAGGTCGGCGAGCCGGCCGTAAAGCGCGCGCCAGTCCTCGCGGCCGAAGCCGACGAAGCGGTCGACCTCGGCGCCGTCGCGGTCGGTGAGGATCACGGTCGGCACGGTCTCGAGGTCGTAGCGGTACGAGACGCCGAGCTCCGAGTCGTCGAGGAGTGGCAGTGTCAGGTCGTGCCGTTCGACGAGGATCGCGTTGCCCTCGGCCTCCTGGCCGATCGCCAGCACGTCGACGGCCGCGCCGAAGGCGCGGTGCGCGCCCTCGATGAGCGGCATCGAGGTGCCGCACGTGGGACAGTCCTCCTTGACGAAGGCGAGCAGCGCCGGGCGACCGGTCGGGAACGCGCGCTCCTCGCTGCGCTGGTCGAGCAACGCGAAGCCAGGCAGCTCGCTCACCATGCGCTCCTTACGTAGACCAGCCCGTCCGCCTGCATTCTAGCCACATCGGGCCAACGTCGTGGCGCATCCTCGCTCAGGTGCGCGCATCAAGGCGGTCGAGCCGCCCGGGCCAGTCGAGGAGCCGCTCGTCGGCGGTGAGGAGCCGGCAGCCGGGGACCGTGATGGCGGTGGCGGTGATGATTCGGTCCCCGGGGTCGCCGTGCATGTCGGGGAGCACGCCCGACCTTGCCGCGATGTCCCCCCGAACCGGTACCTCGATGAGACCATCCGTCAGGAGCTCGAAGCGCCAGCTTTCTACATCAATGTCCACTTCAAGGCGTCCCTTGGCGACGAGTAGCCCGACCTCCCAGAACGTGATTGTTGAGACCGCAGCATCGCCATCAGCCCAGGCGTGGCCGAGGAGCCGGCGAGCCCTCGATCCAAGCCTGGGTGAGCCGAGGCGCAGCCACAGCAGGACGTGGGTGTCGAGCAGGATCACCCTGACTGCCGCAGGTCGGGATTGAGCACGCGGTCCGGATCCGCGAGGACGTCAATCTCCGCCTCGTCCATGGGACTGATGATGTCACCAAGGATGCGTATGCGGCCCTTGTCCGCGCCCCACGGCGCCTTACGCGGCTGCTGGTACGCGATGAGCTTTGCGATGGGCTCGCCGTTCTTGGTGATCACGATCTCCTCCCCCGTCTCCGCCACCTCGTCCATGAGTTTCAGGCACCTCGCCTTGAACTCCGAGGCCTTGATGATCTGGCCCGTGGTGTACACACCCCGGAGGTCACTCAGCCCTGGCATGACCGCCCGCCTCCCTTGTATGACTATAGTCAGGACTATAGTCATCATCTTACTCGTCCGCAACCCCGTCCCCCAATGGCGGAGAGCCTAGCTCCGAGGGCTGGTAGGCTCGTTTGGACCTCCGTCGAGACTGGAGCTTCGCGAGTGAGACTGCTGTCGGCGCCGCGCGTCTTCTATGGCTGGTGGATCGTCGTCGCGGGCTTCGCTATCCAGTGGACCGTCGGCGCGTTGATGCTCCACCCCTTCGGCATCTACGTGGTCGAGTTCGAGGAGGAGTTCGGCTGGAACCGCACCGAACTCTCCGTGGCGTTCTCGCTTGCGCGCGTCGAGGACGGCCTGCTCGGCCCCATCCAGGGGTGGATGATTGACCGCTTCGGGCCACGCGCCGTGATTCGCGTGGGGGTGGTGCTCTTCGCGCTCGGGTTCGTCGCGTTCAGCATGATGGACTCACTGCTGATGTTCTATGTGACGTTCCTGCTCATGGCCGTCGGCGCGGCCCTCGCCGGCTTCCTTTCCGTCACCACGGCCGTCGTGAACTGGTTCGTCCGGCGCCGTACGCTCGCGGTGAGCCTCGCGCTTATCGGGGTGGCCGGGGGCGGCTTCGCCGCGCCGGGGATCGCCCTGCTCATCGAGGAGGTCGGCTGGCGGAACACGGCGCTCATCTCTGCCGCGATCATCGCGATCGTCGGGCTCCCCGCGGCTCAACTCGTGAGGCACCGCCCCGAGCCCTACGGCATGCTGCCCGACGG
>VXTU01000150.1 GCA_009837285.1 Chloroflexota bacterium
ATGCAGCGGAGATCAGCCTGCCAGAGGACGTTCGCAACACGGTCTCGGTTGGTACGCCCAACGAGACGGTGGTCAGCATCGTCGACGACGACGATCCCGAGGTCACGGTCGGGTTCGCGAGTCCGAGCCACACGATTCCCGAGGGCGATGACGAGGCCATCGCGGTGGTACTGGACCGCGATCCCGAGCGGCGGGTCGAGGTCATGCTCACGGTGACTCCGGTCGACGCAGTGCTGGCCGACTTCGACATCGAGTGGCCCGACCCCGGCAACCCACGCCTGCTCGTCTTTGATGCGGGCGTGACCGGCCAGACCTTCACGTTCAGCTCACTCGTGGACGACGAGGAGGACGATGCGGAGCGCGTTGTGATCAGCATCGACACGCCGTCGGCGGACCGGGTGACGCTGGGGCCAGTGACCCAAGCGACTGTCACGATCGATGCACGGCCGTCGATCGCCTTCGCCGGCGGTGGCGGCTTCGCCGGCGGTGGCGGCGGCCCGAGCGGCCCCACCCCGAGCGAGGTCGACTACGAGTGGACCGTGAAGCGCGACATCGAGGCGCTCGACGCCGGTAACGACTGGCCGACCGGCTCGTGGTCCGATGGCCGGTACCTGTACATCACCGAGAACGGCAGCGGAGCCGGCGATGCCGTCTACGCCTACGATCTGGAGACGGGCGAACGCGTTGCAGACACGGAGTTCACCCTCGACGAGACGAACCGGGCGCCGCGCGGCATCTGGTCCAACGGTCAGGGAGTCGCGTGGGTGTCCGACAGCGGTCAGGACAAGCTCTTCGCCTACGACCTCGAGACCGGCGAGCGCCTGCCAGAGCGCGACATCGCGCTCGCCAGGCACAACCGCGACGCACGCGGCATCTGGTCCGACGGCGCCACGATCTGGGTGCTCAACGGCAACCCGTCACTCTTCGTCTACGACCTCGAGACCGGCAAGCCCCTCGGCGAGTACGAACTCGCGGACAAGAACAGCAGCCCGCACCGCGTGTGGTCGGACGGGGTCACGGTCTGGGTCTCCGACCACGGCGCGAAGCGCCTCTTCGCCTACCGCCTGCCCGCACTGCCTGAAGGCGGGCCTCCCGAGGAGCCGCCCGCCCTCGAGCGCGTGCCGGATGAGGACTTCGAGGAGCCGGGCCGCGTCGGCAACAACAGCCCGCGCGGCATCTGGTCGGACGGCCAGGTGATGTACGTCGCCGACGAGAACGATGACCGGGTCTACAGCTACAACATGCCGGACGCGATCGACGCGCGGCTGGCCTCGCTGACCCTCAAAGGCGTCGAGATCGATGAGTTCGACCCCGCACGCAGGGAGGACGAGGGCGTCGCGGACAAGGGCGTGACGCAGACGACGGTTATGGCGGTGGCCGTACAGGACGGCGCGACCGTCGACATCGACCCGATAGACGCGGACGGTGCGGCTGAGGGCCACCAGGTCGACCTCGACGGACTCGATGAGATCGCGGTCACCGTGACCTCGCCGGACGGCAGCCGAGAGCGTGTATACCGCGTGCGCCTCAAGGCGGTCGAGGCCGGCCCGTCGGCGAGCTGCCTGCGCGGCGCCGTGAGCGATGGTTTCAGCCTCGTGGTCTCCGAGGGCGGGAGCGTCGATGACCTCGTGGCCTGCGCGGAGCGCCTCCACGTAACCGCGCTCTACGTGCTCAACGATAGCGCCTGGGTCTCGCATATCCTCGGCGCGCCCGACTTCGTGAACGCGCCCTTCCGCGCGCTCTTCGCTGACGGCGTCCCCACACTCACGCCACTGGTCGTCCGCAGCGAGGGCCCGGTTACGCCGGCCCCGCCCGCGCCCGATGTCACAGAGCCCTTAGCAACCTGCCTGATCGGGGAGGTCGGCGAGGGTTTCAGCCTCGTGCTCTCCGAGGGCGGGAGCGTCGATGACCTCGCGGCCTGCGCGGAGGGCCTGGGTGTCATTGCTGTCTATGCCCTCTCCGGCGGCGAGTGGGTGTCGTACATCCTCGCGGCGCCGGACTTTGTGAATCAGCCGTTCCGTGAGCTCTTCGCGGACGGCATGCCGGTCGCCACGCCGCTCGTCGTCAAGGGTGGGGAGCGGTAGACGCCAGGTTCGGGCATGGACGGATCAGGCGGCCCGCCGCGCCATCACTTCCCGCTACCTGCTCGACCCACAGCGATCGGCACGGTCACGACCAGCGGTACGCGGTCGATCTTGTAGCTTCTGAACCCGGAAACCGATGTTTGTTCAGTGGTGATAAATCGGCGTCAGAATCTGCGCATTCCGGGGAACAATCGGGAGATTTAGTGGATTCTGGGGGTTCGGTCGGGAGCAGCCCCTCGATTGTGACCTCGTCCCGGGTGGCCGCCACGCTCAGCTGCACGGCCTCCATCACGCGCTCGTACTGCTCCGGCTCGGCGCCGTCGAGCCGCGCGGCGATGGTCGCGCACACCTCCCGGAGACCAGCCTCGTCGACGCCGGCGGCAATCACCGAAGCCGGACGGGCGAGCGTCTCCAGCTCCGCGCTGAGAGCTTCGCGCTGTCGCTGCACCTCCCGTAGCTCGCCGCGCACCTCGGTGCTGTCGACCTCGTCGTAGCCGAAGAGGCGGACGAGGCGTTCCTCACGCTTCTTCAGCGTCGCCAGCTCGGATTCCAGGCGCAGATTGCCTCGCGGGCAGAGGCGGGACAGCAGACGCCATCCCCACGGCTAAGCTCGGCAGCCTCCAGCCCGTCAGCCGCGTCTCACACCCCGTGGGCAGTACGCCGGTGAGGAACATCCATTGTCTGAAAAATCCCTTGACTGAGACAAACGACGCGAGCACCCTCGTGCCATGGAATGCTGGACCTTGAGGCTCGCAGACCCCACGGGAATCGCGGATGTCGCGAGACGGGCCGAGGCGCAGGGCTGGGACGGCATCGGGTTCGGCGATTCGCAGAGCCTCATGGGTGACCCGTATGTGTGCTGCGCGCTGGCGGCCACCGCCACGGACGTGCTGGGGCTGGCGACATCCGTGACGAACCCCGTGACCCGTCACGCCTCGATTACAGCCAACTCCGCATTCACCGTGCAGCGCGTTTCACGGGGCCGCATGGTGATCGGGATCGGCCGCGGCGACAGCGCGCACGCGCACCTCGGCCGCGCCCCCGCGCGGCTGAGGTGGTTCGAGACGTACCTCGAGCAGCTACAGGCCTATCTCCGGGGCGGCGAAGTTGCCTTCGAAGGCATCGGCATCCCCGTTGAAGCCGCTCCACCATTGGACCATGTCGGCCTGGCCGACGCGCCGAGAGCCAGCTCGATTCGCTGGGGCGGTGACACGCCACACAGGCCGAAGGTCCCCGTCGAAGTCGCCGCCAGCGGGCCCCTCGTCATTGGCATAGCGGCCCGGCAGGCCGACCGGATCATGCTCGCCGTCGGCGCCGATCCACGGCGTATCGCCTGGGGCATCGAGATCGCGCGCGAGGCCGCCCGCCGGGCCGGACGGGATCCGGACACCCTCAGTTTCGGCGCTTACGTGAATGTCGTCTGCGACGAGGACCGCTCCACGGGCCGCGAGCTCGGGCGTCCCGCCACGGGGTCGTCGCGCGCTTCTCAGCGATGTACGGCGAAGTGACGGGGCCTGTGGACGAGGAGCAGGCGGAGGTATTTCGCCAGCTACACGATCGCTATGACATGAACGCGCATGGACAGAGCGGCGGCGAGCAGATCGCGGCTCTTACGGACGACTTCATCGACGATTTTGCGATCATCGGGGCGCCGGGCTACTGTGCCGGGAGACTGACGGAACTTGAGGAGATCGGCGTGACAAAGTTCGTCATCGTCGGGCCGAATAGTGGAGTTCCGACGGCCCGGGCCGGGGCGGCCGCAGCGAGGTTCGCGGACGACGTACTACCGCTGCTGCGGACCTAGCTTGTGCTTGCCCGAGTCGTCCCCTCACCGTGTAGGATGAGCGTCAGGCAGCAGCCTTCCCGACCTCACGCACATGAAGCCGCACGCATCAGGCGCGAGGTGCATACGAGCGCACACCAGCCGACGCCACCGCCCGCGGCGCGCCCGTTCTCCCATCCGATGCAGTGCAAACGCATGCTGCGCCATCACGGCCGCTACAGCAGGCCTTGCTGATCGAGGAACGCGAGCATCAGCGCGACGCACTCCTCGGGCTGTTCCAGTTGCAGGAAGTGGGTGGCCTCCGGCAGGAAGTCGTAGTCGACCTCCACCATCTCGTGGAGGTCGAACGTGGGGAGGTACGAGAACGGGAGCGTCGGGTCGGCGCCGATGACCTTGATCGGGCAGCGGTACGAGGACAGGTTCGCTACGGAAGCGAAGACGCGCCCGTACTCGAGGATCTGCGCCTCGTACGATGACGGGCATCTCAGCACGTACCCCTCGCCCTCCGGGTCCTCGCGCAGCGTCGTCTCCGCCAGCAACTCAACCACTCCGGGGGCAGCACGCTCGAAGTTCGGCGCCGAGCGCGCACGCTCGGTGAACTCCTCCATGGTCGCGTACCACGCTCGCCGCCGCCGGGCCGCCTCGGCGAGCTGAGCGCCCGCGTCGTCGTAGGCGTCGCGATCGACGTTGGCTTTCCTGATCGGGGGATCGAACAGGACCAGGGCAGTGAGCCCGGCGCCGGCACCGGGCGCGAGGAGCACCGCGAGCGCGCCGACGGAGTGGTATACGCCCACCTTTGGTTTCGCACCGAAGTGACGATCGACTGCCTCGAGCACCAGGTCGTGATCGCGGGCAAGCGCGGGCAAGGTATGCGCGGCGAGCGGCCCGAGCGGATTCTGGCCGTGGTTTCGCAAGTCGTAGACGATGAGGTCGAACTGTGCCGTGAGTCGCGACCAGAACGGATAGTAGAGGTCAACTGCCAGGCCGAGCCCATGGCTCAGCACCAGGCGGGGCCCGTCGGGATTCCCGTGACGACGCAGGACGATGGCTGTGTCCTCGTCCACGGCAACATCCACCGTTGAGAGCGGTTCGGGCACCTGCCACATGATCCTTGCTCCAATCCTCGCTTCGCCCTCGCAACGCGGGCGTCGTGCCGGGTGCGGCCGAGGCACAGTTGCCGAGAGAGCCGAGCCACCCGCTAAACGTTACTCGAGTCACCGGCGTCGGCCGGGCGTGAGGCCCATCGCCCCGGAGTTTCAAGGCCCCCCATCCCACAACGTTGCTGAACCGGGAGTATCGCACCCTGGACCACGACGACTGCGGCGGTAGTCGTGCTAACGTCAGGCACCACGCACGGAGTAGCAGCAGTTGGGAGTGCGCATGTCCGACCCTGCCGTCCTCACGAGTGTGGACGATGGCGTCATGCTCGTGACCTTGAACCGCCCGGACGCCATGAACACCATGGACCTGGAGATGCTGCAGCTCCTGGTTGAGGCGTTGGCCGAGGCCAACGAACGCGAAGACGTCAACGCACTCGTGCTCACCGGGGCAGGGGACGCGTTCTGCGCGGGCGCCGAGATAGGCGAGGGCGGCCGACTCACCGTCGCCACGTTCGTGCGGACCCGTGAAGAGCGACTCGACCGCCGCGGCTGGTCGACGCGGGTGGCTGTGGCCTTCTCGGAATCAGACGTGCCCGTCATCGGGGCCATCAACGGCATGGCGGCCGGCGGCGGCTTCAGCCTTGCTCTCTGCTGCGACATACGGTTCCTGGGCGAAGGAGCCAGGATGGGATCGATCTTCATCAAACGCGGTCTCGCGTCCGACTTCGGCGCCGCATACCGGCTCCAGCAGATCGTCGGTCTGGGTCGCGCTCACGAACTCCTCTACGACGGCGACCCGGTGAGCGCCGAGCGCTGCCTGGAGCTGGGCCTGGCCAACCGCGTCGTCCCCGACGACCAGCTCCTCGACGAGGCGCTGGCATATGCGCGGAAGATTGCGAGCGGCCCACCGCTCGCTTACACCGCCATGCGCAGACTCTTACAGCGTTCGACAGAACTCCCGATGATCCACTATCTGGAGTACGAATGGACGGCGCAGCTTGGCCTCTTCGCCAGTCGCGACACGAGGGAGGGGTTCCGCGCGTTCGCAGAGCGGCGTGAGCCTCGGTTCGAGGGCCTCTGATACCGCCTCCGCCCTGTGGTCCGACCCTGTCGAGGTGCGGATCACCAGACGCCTGCATGCGTCCTGCTGGGCAATTCCGGTTGCTGGTGCTGTCCTTCGTGCGTACCATCAGCAGCCGAGGGACGTCTACGGAAAGAATGGAGTATGCACGTGGCAACAACGGCAGAACGCATCGTGAAGATCATCGACGACAACATTGAGATCGAGGGGCGCAGCGCCGGTGGCGCGCTGGACCTCGACCTCAACATGACGGACGCGGGCGTCGCCTCGGCCGACATCGTCGCCTTCTGGAGGCTCGTCAACGAAGAGTTCGGCGTGGAGATCTCGAGGGAGCAGTTCGCCGAGCTTCTGACACCGCGAGCCCTGGTCGAGCCCCTAGCCTGCCTGGCCGCCTAAGCGCGCCATCGGTCTC
>VXTU01000069.1 GCA_009837285.1 Chloroflexota bacterium
GCGGGGGAGAGGGTGAGGGTGAGGGGGTCTGCGGGGTGCGAGCAGTATCGAAGAGCCCGCCGGTCCTGCCGCGACGACGACTACAGGTAACCGAACTCCTTCGCCGAGGCAGTCAGCTCATCGCGGAACTTCGGGTGCGCGAGGCCGATGATGGCGAGGGCGCGCTCGCGCGTGGACTTGCCCTTCAGGCACGCCAGGCCGTACTCGGACGCCAGCCAGTGCACCTCGTTGCGCGGCGTCGTGACCACGGCGCCCGGCGTGAGCGTCGGGACGATGCGTGACACCTCGCCCCCCTTCGCCGTCGAGTAGAACGCAATGATCGACTTGCCGCCGGGCGAGTCGAACGCGCCACGAGCGTAGTCGTGCTGGCCGCCGGTCCCGCTGAACTGCGACGTGCCGATCGACTCCGAGCAGCACTGCCCCGTCAGGTCCACCTCGATGGTCGAGTTGACCGAGATCATGTTCTCGTTGCGGGCGATGTTGGGCGGGAAGTTGGTGTAGGACACCGGGTGCGCCTCGATGCCCGGGTTGTCGTCGAGGAACTCGTAGGTGCGACGCGCCCCGGCGGCGAAGGCATACACCGCCTTGCCGGGGTGGAACGTCTTCTGCGAGCCGTCGGCGACGCCGCTCTCAATGAGGTCGACCATCGAGTCGACGAACATCTCGGTGTGGATGCCGAGGTTGCGGTGGCCCATGAGCGCCCGCGCGAGGGCGTTCGGGACGCCGCCGATGCCGAGCTGGATCGTCGCGCCGTCCGGCACCATCTCGGCGATCAGCTGACCCATCGCCTCGTCCTCGGGGCGCTCGGGGACGAGCGGCAGCTCGGGCAGCGGCTCGTCGTGCTCGACGATCGCGTCGAGCTCCGAGACGTGCACCCATGAGTTGCCGTGGACGCGCGGCATGTGGTTGTTGACCTCGGCGATGACGATGTCGGCCTTCTCGATCGCCGCCTTGTGGGTGTCGACGTTCGTGCCGAGGCTCATGTAGCCGTGCCGGTCGACGCGTGAGACGTCAATCAGCGCCACGTCGATGTCCATGAACTCGAGGATGAGCCGCGGCACCTGGTGGAAGAAGTTGGGGTTGTAGTGCGCCACGCCGGACCCGATGAGCCCGCGGTCGACGCCGTTGACGAACAGCGACTCCCAGCGGATCACGTCGCGCACGTCGGGCGCGAGGATGGACTCGGATGCGGCCCCCATCGGCAGCAGGCTCGTGGTGCGGAGGTTGGTGAAGCCACCGTCCCGCGCGCGGTCGGCGAGAGCCCGCACCAGCGCAGGTGGCTCGCCCGCGCAGTTGCCCTTGAACACGAACGCGCCGTCGGGGACGAGTGCGACGGCCTCCTCGGGCGTGCGGAGCTTGTTGCGGTACTCGTCGGTGGCGTTCGGCACGACGCTCGCCCTTCCCCGCGCCCATGGCGCGGCCCGGCTCAATGTGTCCCCGGTGTGGTGCGCGGGCGCCAAGCGGCGGCCACGGCCCGGGGGCGAGCCGATGATACAAGCGAGCGCGACCGCCGGGCCCTCGCAGCCCGTGCGGGGTCGAGGCCGTACGATGGTCGGGTGAGCCAGTCGCCCCGGCCCCGCCTCTGGACGTTCGACTTCGGACTGACGCTGCTCGGCACCGTCGGCTTCTTCGCCAGCTTCTTCTACCTGCTCGCGGTGCTCCCCGCGTACGTCGACGAGATCGGCGGCGCGAAGTGGCAGATCGGGGTGATCGTCGGCGGCTTCAACATCGTCCCGCTCGTGCTGCGGCCGTTCGCCGGGCGCTGGAGCGACCGAGGCCACCGCAAGCGCGTGCTGCGCTTCGGCCTGCTCACCATGGCGGCGTCGCTGCTGCTGATGACGCTCTCCCACGACATCGCCTCGCTGTTCCTGCTGCGGCTCGTGCAGGGCGTCGGCATGGCGACGTGTCCGACCGCGTCCGCCTCGATGATCGCCGAGCTGTCACCGCTGCCGCGGCGCGGCGAGGGCGTCGGGATGTTCGGGATGGCGACCGGCGTGGCGCAGATGTTCCCGCCCGCGATCGGCGTCGCCGTCGCGGCCGCCTGGGGCTTCGACGCGGTCTTCATCATCGCCGCCGCCACCGCGGGCCTGACGCTGCTCGTGGTTGAGCCGGTACACGAGCCTCCGAGCTCCAGCGCGGGCGCCGAGGGCGGAGCGACGCTCTTCCCGCGTCCCGCGCTCTTCCCGATGTCCGTCTTCATGACCGTCACCTTCTCGTTCGCCGCGCCGAGCACCTTCCTGCCGCTGCTCGGCGAGGAGCGCGGGCTCGGCAACGTCGGGCTGTTTTTCCTGCTCGTCGGCGTCGCGTCGACGCTGGTGCGGCCGGTCGCCGGGGCGGCGTCGGACCGGGTCGGCCGCGTGCCCGTCGCGCTGCCGGGCCTCGTCGCTACGGTCGCGTCGATGTGGTTCCTGGCCGTCGCGTACAGCCCGCTGATGCTCATCATCGCCGGCTTCCTCGCCGGTGCCGGGCTCGCCGGTGCGCACACCGCGCTGCTCGCACTCGCCATCGACCGAGTGCAGGACACCGCCCGAGGGCGTGCGACGGCCGTGCTGCAGCTCGCGTGGGACATCAGCGGGCTCGCCGGGGGTGTCGTCCTCGGAGTCGTCGCGAGCTGGTTCGACGTCCCGATGGTGTACTGGGCGTCCGGCGGGCTCGCCGTCGTCGGGATGGTGTGGCTGCTCGTCGGTCGGGCGACCGGCCAGACGCGCCCGTACCGCAGACCGGTCGTCGCTGCCCAGGCGAGTCACGCCGGGTTCGGGCAGATGGACGAGCCCTGGTAGCGGGGCCGTACCTCCGGCACGCTCGCGTATCATCGCCACGCCACGCGAGGAGACCCCGATGCCCGACGCGAACGAACCCGATTACGCGCTGCTCGACCGCCTCGGCGCGGCCTCGATGGCGTTCTTCCCCCGCCCCGACCACACCCGCCCGCCCGAGGGCGCGACCGACTACCTCATCGAGGTCGACGCCGGCGTCTCGGTCGGCGCGCGGTTCTACCACCAGCCGGGGCCGGAGCATCCCTCGATCCTCTACTTCCACGGCAACGGCGAGATCGTCGGCGACCACGACCAGTTCGTGAGCCTCTACTACGACAACAACATCAACCTCTTCGTCGCCGAGTTCCGCGGCTACGGGAAGAGCGGCGGGAGCTCCTCGATGGAGCATCTCGTCACCGACGCCCGGCCGGTCGCGGCCTTCTTCCAGGCACAGCTCGACGAGCTCGGGTACTCGAAGAGCCGCCTCGTGATGGGCCGCAGCATGGGCGCCTCGCCTGCGCTCGAGATCTCCGCGAACGCGGCCGAGGGCTTCGGCGGGGTGGTCATCGAGAGCGGCGCGGCGGGGGTGCGGGGCATGCTCGAGCGCTTCGGCGTTGCGAGCCACGGGACGGCCCTCGAGCTGATCGAGGCGCACGAGGCCAAGATCCGCTCGATCCGCCTGCCGACGATGCAGATCCACGGCGAGGTCGACCAGCTGGTGCCGATGGAGACGGCGGCGGAGCTCTACAACCTGCTGGAGGGTACGTCGCGCGAGATCGTCGTCATCCCGTACGGCGACCACAACACGATCCTGTGGGTCGGCCAGGTGCCCTACATGGAGGCGCTCCGCCGCTTTATCGAAACGAACGCGCCCGCCGCTGAGTAGCCCTCGCCGTTGATTGGAGCCCACCTTGATCCTGGAAGCCTGCCTGCCGTTCGAGCTCAAGCTGCGGTGGCTCCAATCCCAGGCGTTTCGGTGGGACAAGTGTGACGGCTGGTACTACGGCTTCGTTGCGGGCGCCCCCATACGGGTCCGCGACCACGATGAAGGCATGGAGTTCGAGAGTGACGTGCCGGAGGAGTCGCTCAAGCCCTCAGTGAAGCGCTATTTCCGCCTGACCCAGGACATTGGGCAGGTCCACGACGCACTGCGCGAAGCGGACAGCACGGGCCAGATGGACGAGCTGATCCGGAAGCACGGCGGGATGCGGATCTTGCGGCCAGACCCGTGGGAGTGCCTTGTTTCCTACATCTGCTCACAGAACAAGCCCGTCAGCGGTATCAAGGAGATCGCCGACGACATCGCGACGGAGTACGGCACTCTGATCACGTTTCGCGACGTGCCGCTACACGCTTTCCCGCCCGCTCAGCGCCTGGTGGCCATCGATCCCAAAGCACTAAAGAAACTGGCACCGGGCCTGAGTCGGGCGGAACGCATCCATGAAGTAGCGACGCATATCACCGACGGCTCCCTGGACCTCGCCGCTCTTGCACGGATGCCTCATCAGCATGCCAGGGCTGTACTGATGAGCTACGACGGTATCGGCGAAAAGATCGCCGACTGTGTCAGCCTGTTCGCCCTCGACAAGACCGAGGCGTTCCCCGTGGATACGCACATCGAGAAGGGCCTCAAGCCGTACGCGGAGAAACTCACGGCAGGCAAGGTGAATGCGGACCTCATCCACCAGTTGCGTGAAACGTTCGGAACGAACGCCGGCTACGCCGGGCAGTTGCTCTTCCTCGAGCACTACCCGGAATCCTGACGCCCATCCGCTCCACCCCGCGTGATACCGTCGCCGCGCCCAGCACGGGCGCAGCGCGAAGGAGCACGCGATGAGCCTGGCCGACCGCACGCCTCCCACCCCCGAGGAGTACGAGACCTACCGCGAGCGCTTCCGTAACTGGGGCCGCTGGGGCGACGACGACGCCCTCGGCACGCTCAACCACATCACGCCCGAAGTGCGCCGCCACGCCCTCACCCTCCCGCAGCAGGGCCGCACCATTTCGCTCTCGCTCGTCATCAGCAAGGAGCCGCGTTCGAGCATGGCGTCGGGTTTCGAGCAGGAGATGCGCGTGATGGAAGTCAGCTCTGGCGACCGTATCAGCATCAACTTCCACGGCTGGACCGTGACGCACCTGGACGCGCTCTGTCACATCTTCGCCGCGCCCGAGAACGCCCTCTACAACGGCCGTCCCACGTCCGACGTCACGATGGACGGCGCGGGCAGCGGCTCGGTCGAGCCGTATCACGACGGCATCGTCACGCGCGGCGTGCTGTACGACGTGCCGCGCCATCGCGGGACCGATTTCGTCACCATCGACGCGCCGGTGCACGGCTGGGAACTCGAGGACATCGCCGCGGCGGAGGGCGTCGAGCCGAGGCCGGGCGACGCCGTCGTGGTGCGCTCCGGCGCGAACGCGTTCTACGCCTCGCGGCCCGACTTCGAGATGGGGATGTTCGACGACATGCCGGGCGTCCACGGCTCGGCGATCGAGTTCCTGTACAACAACGACGCCTCGGTGCTGGTGTGGGACCTGCTTGACGCGGGACAGCAGCCGCTGGGCTACGGCCTGCGGAGGCCCGACGGCGCCGCGATCCGGGTGCCGATCCACGAGATCGTGATCCCGTACATGGGCATGCCGCTACTCGATAACGCAAACCTCGACGACCTCGCCGACGCGTGCGCCGAGGTCGGGCGCTACGAGTTCCTGCTGATGGTCGCGCCGCTGCGCGTGCGGGGCGGGACCGGCTCGCCGGTGAACCCGATCGCCGTGATCTAGGGCGTCGCGGTGATCTGGAGGTCGCCGGGGTCGGGGGAAATCAGAGTCCGGCTCCCTCTCCCGCACCGCGGGAGAGGGCGGGGGGTGAGGGTCCGGTCCGACGGGCGAGGAGCGTACGGTCGGGCGAGCGCAGACCCCCTCACCCTCACCCTCTCCCCCCGCAGACGGGGGCGAGGGGATCAGAGCGTGGCTTAGAAGTCGTCAGGGTTCTCGGTGGCCGCGGCGCGTCGAGGGCGACCGCGCGGGCCCGTCTCCGGCACCAGCAGGCCGGCGACGACGAGGGTGAGCGGGAAGAACACGCAGATCGTGAACCCGAGCCCGAAGCTCCCGGTCTGATCACGCAGAAGTCCCACCATCAGCGGTGAGAAGAAGCCGCTGACATTGCCGATCGTCAGCAGCGTGGCGACCGAGAGTGTCGCGCGTTCCAGGGTCGCGCCGGGGAACTCCATCGGCATCGTGATCACCGAGGGGAAGTGGATCCAGCTCACCAGGCCGAGCATCGCGAGGCTGGGGAAGAGGATGAGCGGCGACTCGGAGATGAAGCTGCCGAACACCGCGACCGGCATCACGACGCCGGCGAGGATGATCAGCGGCCGCCGTAACCCGATGCCGACCGGCAGCGCCGAGCCCAGGAGCGAGCCCACGATGCCGAAGAACGACGGGATGGCGACTACCTGGCCCGCGCGTTCGAGCGTCCATCCCCACTCCTGCTGGTAGTACGTCGGAAGCCACGAGTTGAGGCCGATGAACGCGGCGACCCCGCCCGCGATGCCGACGCCGAGGAGCAGCGTCGGGACGTGGCGGAACGCCGCGCCCAGCATCCCGACCGAGAACGGCGTACCCACCGGCGCGCCGACCGGGACCTCCGGGGTGCGCGCGAGCAGCACGAATACACCCACGCCCACCAGCCCCACGACGCCGAACAGCATGAGCGACTCGCGCCATCCGACGAGGTCGGCGATGAACGCCACCGAGAAGACCGAGATGGTGACGCCGATACTCTGCCCGACGATGTTCGTGCCGTTGACGACGGGCAGCTCGCGCAGCGGGAACCAGCTCATCACCGCCGACGGCAGCGCGCCCATCACCGTCGCGCCGCCGGCGGCGAACATGAGCCGCAGGGTGAGCAGGATCGCGAAGTTCGCGGCGAACGGCGAGAGCACCATCGCCGACATCAGCAGGCCGCCGAAGAACGTGGCGCGCCACCACCCGAACTTTGCGGCGATCATCCCGCCGGGGATCGTGCTGACCGCGAACGCCAGCGCGGTGCCGCCGATGAGGAGGCTCGCGGTGGCGTTGTCGATGCCGTAGTCATCGATGATGAGCGGGAAGAGCGGCGCGACGGCGATGAAGCTGAGCCCCATCGCGACCTGGATCCAGAGCAGGGCCCCCTCCACCACGAAGCGGTAGCGGGGCGCCTGTACGGGGCTTGATACGGTCGTCACGCCACCCTCGAGTCGCCTACCTGAGCGCCAGGATCGTGCCCGGCTCGTCGACCACGAACGTTCCCCGCTCCACCACCACGGCCCAGCGCTTGACGCGCGTCCGGAGCCGCTCGAGGGGGCGCTCCGCGATCAGCTCGCCGGTCTGGAGGTCCAGCAGCGCGAGTGACTCCTGTCGCGGCACCAGCAGCCCGTCCGGCGTCACGGTCGGCGCGCCGTGGATCGCCTCGAGATCTGCCTCCCAGTCGAGCACGCCCGTCGTGCCGTGGTACGTGCGCACCAGCCCCGTCGTGTCGGAGGCGATAATCCGCTCGCCGTCGAAGGCGGGACGGAACACGAGCGTGAAGGCCGTGCCCGCTCGCAGGTCGCTCGGGCGCACGCGGGACACCCATTCCACCTCGGGCCGTGGCGGCTCCGGCGCGGCGCCGAACGCCCACAGCCAGTTCCAGTAGAGCCGGGTGCCTTCCCACCATGGGAGGGTCGACTCGGGGTCGATCCCGGCCGCGAATGCCGGCGAGACGCTGTAGATGAAGTCCTCGCCGAAGATGAGGCCGGTGATCGACGTGTGCGGGTGGCGGAACGTGCGCCCGCCGGTCTCGCGGTCGAAGACGACGACGGCCTTGCGAGCCGCGACCGCGACGTGGCCCTCGTCCACGACGGGCGCCGCCTCGCCCCAGTTCCCCTCGACGTCGATGCTCCACAGCACGTCGCCGTTGTCGGCGTCGATGCCGTAGAGGCGGCCAGGGGCGTAGACGTAGAGGATGCCTCGAAACACGATCGGGCTGGTGAACAGCTCCTCGTCGAGCCGCGCCGTCCACACGTATTCCCCTGTCGCGGAGTCCAGCGCCGTCACCTGGCCGGTGCGCAGCGCCATGTAGAGCCGGCCTCCGACCACCGTCGGCGGACTCAGCATGCCCGGACGGGAGATCCGCCACACCTCGCTGCCGTCGTCAAGCGAGTAGGCGCCGAAGCTGTCGAGGTAGACGATGTACATGCGCTCTTCGTCGGCGACCGGTGTGCGCATCACCACGTTGGGCAAGGTGACCTCCCACGCCACCTCACCGTCGAGGCGCGGACTCGCGCCGGTCACGCGCGCCTGGTTGCGGCCCCCGTTCGCCGAGGGCCACGTCGCCGCCGGGACCTCGGCCATGCCCACCGCGTCCGAGGCCGGGAGCGGGAGCGGCTGCCCGGTCGAGATGTGGTGCACCCACGCCCAGCGCCCGCCGTAGAAGAGCACGAGCGCCAGGAAGATGACGGCGAACCCGCGGCGACGCGACCAGCGGTGACGGATCTGCGGGAACCAGCGGCGTCGCTCGGGCGTACTGCGGCCGTAGCGGGGTTGCGGCCGGTCGTCGCGGAGGTCCGCCATGCAGAAGCGGCAGCGGATGCTGGTCGCGAGGACCTCGCGACCGCAGCGCGGGCAGATGCGCTGGTTGGCGGACGGGGGAGGCGTGGCGCCTGCGGACGTGCTGGCCATGGTCCCCCGTGCTGCGGGTGTGCGGTGCGGCGGCTGCCTATGTTCTCACAACGCGCGCCGACGAAGCGCCGGGCCCGAGGCCCGGCGCACCGTGGGCAGCCGGTCCCCGTCTGCCCCTAGTTGTTGTTCGTGAAGAAGTCCGGCATCCCCTCGCGGCGCCGCTTCCACTCGAGGATCGTCGCGGCGGCCCGCGCCGCGCGCTCGATCGACGGGAACGACGCCACGCCGTGGTCGTGCACGAAGTCGCCGGCGTCCTCCAGCCGCGCCTCGCGCAGGATCAGCGCCATCGGCACCTCGTGCTCGCGCGAGATGATCGAGAGCTCCTCGGCCGTCAGCGAGAGCTGCTCCCCGCGCGCCCGGTCCGAGCGGTCCTGTCCGGGGTACCAGCGCGTCCCGACCGTCGTCAGGATGAGGTCCGTGGAGTGCGCCGCGGCGATCGACTGGAAGACGCGCCGCGTCAGGCCGGTGTCGCTACCGAAGTCCATCGGGTGGTCGCGCCCGAAGTTGGCGTCGACGGGGTTGCGGATGCTCGTCCCGGCGATCGGGATGATCTCGCGCAGCTGCTCCTGGGTCGCCTCCGGCAGCCACGGCACCTCGAGGCCCTCCATCGCCATCTGGTCGGTGGAGAGCACCGCGAAGCCGCCGCCCGCGCCGACGAGCGTGACCTTGTTGCCGTGCAGGTAGCGCATGTCCGTGGTCATCGCGACGGCGAGGTCCAGCAGGTCTTCCAGCGTGCGCACGCGCATCGCGCCGGCCTGGCGGCAGACCGCGTCGAAGATCTCGATGGAGCCGGCTAGCGAGCCGGTGTGGGAGTTCGCGGCCCGCGCGCCGTCGTCGGTGATGCCGCCCTTGAGCACGATGGTCGGCTTCTCGCGCGCCAGCCGCTTGAGGGCGTCCAGGAACGCCCGCCCGTCGCGGGGCCCCTCGATGTATGCGACGACGAGATCGGTCTGTGGGTCGTGGAGCGCGTAGTCGAGGAAGTCGTGCGACTTGAGGTCGGCGGCGTTGCCGTAGGAGACGCCCTTGGAGAAGCGCAGCCCGCGCCGTCCGAGGCCGTCGATGATCCCGCCGGCGTTCGCGCCGGACTGGGAGAGCAGGAACACGTTGCCGGGCTCCATCGGCGAGCGCGGGTTGAAGCCGAGCCCGACCCCGGGGACGTAGAGCCCCATGCAGTTCGGGCCGATGAGCCGCATGCCCGCCTCGCGCGCACGCGCCACCATGGCGCGCTCCTGCGCGACGAGGTCCGGGTCGCCCGTCTCGGCGAGACCCGCCGTGAATGAGTGCAGGGACTTCACGCCCTTCTCGATGCACTGCTCGACCAGCGAGGGCAGCCCCTCGGAGGGGATCTGCGAGATGACATGGTCGACCGGGTCCGGGCAGTCGAGGACCGTGGGGTAGCACGTCACGCCGCGGACCTCGGTCATCTTTGGGTTCACGGCGTAGAGGCCGTGGTCGTGGTGGTAGCCCTGCTCCAGCAGCGCGTTGAGGAAGATGCCGCCCATGCGCCCGTCCGGGCCGGGGCGCGTCGAGACGCCGACGACGGCGACTCCGCGCGGGTTGAAGATCGGGTCCAGAGGGTGGTCTACGGCCACCGGTTCATGTGCGGTCGTGATACGGCGGCCTCCTGTTAGGCGGCGAAGCGGATGCGCGGGCTATTCTAGCGTCGCCCCCGCTCCGCGCCAGCGCGCGAGGCACGCGCCCGGTGTGACCGCCGAGGCGCTATCCGGACTCCTCGTAGCCCTGGTCGCGCTCACGCTTGAAGGCGGCCCAGCCCCGCTCTTCACGGACACGCTGCCGGGCGGCCCCGACGGTGTCGTCCGCCTCCATCAGCTCGCGCAACTCCTCGTTGTCGCGGTAGCGGACCGCGTCGATGAGCCCCATCTGCTCGTACACCAGGTTGATGAGGCGCTTGTTGAGCCGCACCGCGACGGGCGGGAGCGACGCCAGCTTGCGCGCCATCTCCATCGCCGCGTCGTCGAGTTCGTCGTCGGGGACCACGCGGTTCACGAGGCCCATGCGGAGTGCATCCTCGGCCGGGATGATCTCTCCCAGCAACATCACTTCCTTGGCCTGCTTCTGCCCGGTGATGAAGGGCGTGATGAGCACGGGTACGCCGAAGCCGTGCCGGATCTGGATCTCGCCCAGCCGCGCGGTGTCGGACGCGATGGTCATGTCGCACACGCCGGCCAGCTCGCACGCCTGACCCACGGCGTGGCCGCGCACCGCGGCAATCACCGGCTTGTCGAACGACCAGATCCGCAGCTGCACGTCGAGCGCGTCGGGGGCGGGGTCGTCGTCGGGGTAGAGCGAGGACCACAGGTCGCCACCCGCGGAGAAGGCGCGGCCGGCGCCGGTGAGGATCACCGCGCGCACGTCCTCGTCGGCCTCGGCCTGGTCGAGCGCGGCGTCGAGGAGGCGGGTGACGTTCTTGTTGATCGCGTTGAGCACGATCGGGCGGTTGAGCGTGATCTTCGCGACACCGTCGTCGGCCTCGTAGAGCACGTCGTCGGGCGAGGGCGGCGGGATCGCGATCCCGTCGGGGGTCTTCTTCCAGGTGCTGGTGTCGGGCTCGCTCGTCATCGTGCTTCCCCTTCGGTGCTCGCGAGACGGTACCACGCCGGGAGGCCCCAAAACGCGGTAGGCTGCGCGCGCTGCCGGGAGGTCCACCATGCCCATGCTCCCCGTCACCGGAGGCGAGCTGTACTACGAAGACCGAGGCGACGGCGAACGCTCGATCGTGTTCGCGCACGGCGCGGGCGGGAACCACATGAGCTGGTGGCAGCAGGTCCCGCACTTCTCGCAGCGCTACCGCTGCATCACCATCGACCACCGCGGCTTCGGCCAGAGCCTCGACCACTCCGGTGAGGGCATACGCGCCTACCCCCGAGACCTCGAGGAGCTGCTCGACCACCTCGGCGTCGCGTCGACGGCGATCATCGCCCAGTCGATGGGCGGGTTCACGGGCATGACCTTCGCGGGCCGACATGCGGAGCGCGTGTGGGCACTGGTCATGGCGAACACCTTCCTCGGCGTCGGCGACGAGGACCTGATGGCGAAGGCGCGCGAGCACTGGGCGAACCTCGCGCAGATCGACCCAGGCGGCCCCGCGTACGAGCAGACCAACATGGTCGGCGACCGCTTCAAGCGGGAGCACCCCGAACGCCTCTTCCTGTACCAGCAGGTGCGCGCGCTCAATCCCCCGATCGACCTCCCGGAGGGCTACACGGTCGAGGACGGCGCGATCCCGGCCGCCGACCTCGCGAACCTCGACGTGCCCGTGCTGTTCCTCGCCGGCGACGAGGACGGCACGATCCCGATCGAGCTGACGGCCGCGGCGCAGCAGCACGTCGCGGGCTCGCGCATCGAGCGCGTGCCGGAGGCGGGGCACTCGCTGTACTGGGAGATGCCGGAACTCTTCAACGCGCGCGTCGACGCGTTCTTCGACGAGGTGCTCGGAACTTAGGCAGCGCTCTCCGCGACAGGGGCCTGCTTCGGCGGCGGCTCGCGCGAGACGAGGATGGCGAGCGCGCCCGTCAGGTATACGAGGGTGAACGCCACGAACACGCCCTCGTACGACCCGAACGCGTCGACGTAGAGCCCGGCGACGATCGGGCCCACAGCGCCGAGCACGATCGTGAACGGCAGCCCCAACCCTCGTATCGCCCCAATGTGTACCCGCCCGTAGTACTTCGCGAAGATGAACTCGCTCAGCGGCACCGTCCCGCCGAAGCCGAAGCCCCAACAGAAGAACGCGACGAACATCAGCGGGAGCGCCCCGGCGGGCGCCGCGACGAGCATCAGCACGACGCCCGTCGCGGAGATGCAGAGCGCGCCAGCGCCGAGGTAGCGGACGTGGACGCGCTGCAGGAAGAAGCCCCAGACGAACTTCGAGCTCAGGTTCGCACCACCGTTGACCGCGACCGCCAGCGCCGCCTCGCCGCGCGCGAAGCCGTGGTCGGTCATGAACGGGATGGCGTGCACCAGCACGCCCGTGAGCGCCAGCATGTTGAGGCCGTAGCCGACCATCAGCAGCCATATCGCAGGCGTCCGGACCGCCTCGCCGCGCGTGTAGGAGTTCACTGCGTCGCGCGCCTGCGCCTCGGCGGCCATCGCATCGACGCCCGCGGCGGCTGCGGGGTCCAGGCCATCGGGCAGCACCCCGTAGTCCTCCGGCCGCCGCCGCATGATCAGCGCGACGGGCACGATCACCAGGAAGATCGCCACCGCGAGCGCCGCATACGCGTCGCGCCACCCGACCGCGTCGACGACCCCCGTCATCGTCACCGGCATGATCAGCCCCGCGAACGAGACCCCCGAGGAGCCGAGGGCGATCGCCCATCCGCGCCGCACCACGAACCACTTCGCGAGCGTGACGTTCGCGACCAGCGGGCCCACGAGCGTGAACCCGATACCGCTCGTGACGACCGAGAGCGCGATGAACTGCCACAGCTCCTCGACGCGCGACATGGCGAGGAAGGCGCCCAGGTAGAGCAGCGCGCCGATGAGCATGAGCGGCCGCGCCCCGTGGCGGTCGACGAGCGGGCCGATGATGAATCCCGCCACCCCGCCGAGCAGGAGCGCGGCCGAGCCGCCGAGCGTGAACTCTGCGGCCGTCCAGCCGAGGTCCTCGGTCATCGGCCGCAGGAACACCCCGGCGATGGTGTTCCCTGCGCCCATCGCGACGAACTGCCCGACGACGGCCCCACCGACGATCCACCAGCCCCAGAACACGCGGCCGCGCCCCCCGGCGCGTTGCGGGTCTTCTCCGGTGACTGCGTTCGCCTGGCTCATCCAGGTGATCGTAGAGCGAGTTCCCGTAAGGGGCGGTTCACGCCCCGAGCCACCGCGCGAACCACTCCACCACCCGGTCGTAGTACTCCCGGCGCAGACTCGGGTGGCCGACGCGCAGAAAGAGGTGCGAGCAGTCGGGGTAGCGGATGAACTCGACGGTCTTGCCCCGGCGCTTCAGCGCGGCGAACAGCTCCTCGGACTGCGAGATCGGGACGCGGATGTCGGCGTCGCCGTGCTGGAGCAGCACCGGCGTCTCGATCGCGTCGACGTACATGAGTGGGGAGCGCTCCAGGTAGTGCTCGAGGCGGTCCTGGGGCAGCCCGCCCCACTGCTGCTCGCCGAAGCTCGCCGCGATGTCCGTCTGGCCGTACATCGACAACAGGTTGGTGACCGGCGCGCCGATGGCGGCCGCGCGGAAGCGCTGGTCGTGGCCGATCAGCCACGACGACATAAAGCCGCCGTACGAGTAGCCATGCACGCCCAGCCGGTCGGCGTCGACGTACGGCCGCTCGCACACCGCATCGACGGCGGCCATGAGGTCGCGGGCATCCTCGCCACCCCAGTCTTCGAACACGGCGGAGGTGAACGCCTCGCCGTACGTCGTCGAGCCGCGCGGGTTGGTGTAGAGCACGAGGTTGCCCGCGCAGGCGATGACCTGGTGCAGCGGGCTGAAGCCGTTGCCGAAGAAGCCGTTCGGCCCGCCGTGGATCTCGAGCACGAGCGGGTAGCGCCGTGACTCGTCGAAGCCGGGCGGGAACACCAGCCAGCACTCGATCTCGACACCCTCGCGCTCGATGGTGAAGCGCTCCGTCCGCCCGATCGCGTGTCCCCTGAGGTACTCCCCGGCGCTCGACGTGGGCACGGCGCTGGCGCCGCCGTCGAGGTCGAGCGTGGTCACCTCGCCGGGCCGGTCGAGAGTCGAGGCGACGAAGGCGAGGCGGCGGCCGTCGGGCGATGCCGCGAGCGCGCCGAGGACCTCCTCGGACGCCCGCTCGGCGCGCAGCTCCCCGTCGCGGTCGACGCTGTAGATACCGGACGAGGCCCGCGCGTCGGCGGCGAAGACGATGCGGTCGCCGTGCCACGCCACGGCCGGGGCGGCGGCGATAGGGAAGAAGCCGGCCTGCGGCTCGACCGCGTCGTCGGTGAGGCGACGGCAGTCGCCGGTGTCGGCGTCGGCGAGGTAGACGAAGTGCTGCCACGCGTTGTCGTCGGACATCCCGACGAAGGCGATCTCGCTGCCGTCGGGCGACCACGCGACGCCGCCCGCCGCACCGCTCTCCCACACCAGCCGCCGCACGCGCCCGCCGCCGGATGGCATCACGCACAGCTCGCCGCCCCAGGGTGAGCGCAGGTAGCGCCGCTCCGAGCGGTCCGAGACGAACGCGAGGCGCTCCCCATCGGGCGAGACGGCGAGGGAGCGATGGTTGAAGTCGCCGTCGGTGAGCTGCTCGTGGCTGCCACTGGCCACATCGACGCGGAAGACGTGCGTGCGGGTCTCGCCGCGCCAGCCGATGGTGTCACCCCGGTAGTAGAGCTCGCGAGCCTCGCGCGTCCGGGGCCGGTCCGGGCCGTCGTCCTCCGCGTCCTGCGCGGGGTCGACGTCGCTCAGGCAGTAGATCGCGCTGCCGTCGGGCGCCCACGCGTAGTCAGTCACGCCGCCTGCGATGTCGGTGAGGCACGCTGCCTCGCCGCCGTCGCTCGGCAGCAGCCAGAGCTGCGGTGGGCCCTCCTCCTCCGCACGCCTGCGGAACGCGAGCTGCGAGCCGTCCGGCGACCAGCGTGGCGCGCCGTCGCGCGGCCCGGCGGTGAGCCGTCGCGCCTCGCCGCCCTCGAACGGCGTCATCTCGATGTGCGAGCTGCTCTCCAGCGTCTCGGCGTCGACGGCGGTGTAGGCGTACGCGACGGCGCCGTCCGTCGAGCGCACCGAGGGGGCGCCCACGGCGGGCAGACCGACGACGAAGTCACTGCCGAAAGGCTGTCGTTGGTCGGCCATCGGTGCTCGCTCCCCTCGCGCCCGGCGGGTCATGGCACCGCCTCGATCGTGTCGTGCCGAGGGTATCTTGCATCGAAGGCGCGACGGGATGCGGCATATCGCGCCACCAGCCCATCGATTTCGCCTAGACTCCGCCATGACCGAGAGAGGAGACCCCCGGTGAGTAACCCACTGTTTTCGAGACTCTGCGAGGAGTACGGCTGCGAGATCCCAGTCGTCGCCTTCGCGCACACCAAGGACGTGATCGCGGCCGTCAGCAACGCGGGCGGCATCGGCGTGCTCGGCGCCACCAGCCTGACGCCCGACGAGCTGCGCTCCGACATCCGCTGGATCCGCGAGAAGGTCGGCGACAAGCCGTTCGGCATCGACCTGCTCGTGCCGGCCTCGTTCGTCCAGGGCAACCTCGAGGACCTCGAGGAGATGATCCCCGACGAGCACCGCGCCTTCATCCAGAACATGAAGGACGAGTACGGCATCCCCGACCCCGACCCGAACGAGAGCCGTCCCAGCAGCCACGACCTGCTCGAACGCTCGCGCGCCTCGCTCGAGGTGTTGTTCGAGGAGGAGGTGCCGATCTTCGTGTCCGGGCTCGGGAGCCCGGCGTTCATCATCGACCGCGCGCACGCCGCGGGGATGAAGGTGTGGGGTCTGGTCGGCCTGCCACGGCAGGCGCAGCGCCAGGTCGACGCGGGCGTCGATGTGATCGTCGCGCAGGGCTACGACTCGGGCGGCCACAGCGGCACCGTCGGCACCTTCACGCTCGTGCCCGAGGTGGTCGAGATGGCGAAGGGCTCGAACTCGCTCGTGCTGGCCGCGGGTGGCATCAACAACGGCAAGCAGCTCGCTGCCACGCTCACGATGGGCGCCGTCGGCGTCTGGACGGGCACGATCTGGCTCGCCACGCACGAGTCCGAGACGGAGATGTTCCTCAAGCAGCGCCTCATCGAGGCGCGCGCCGAGGACCCCATCCAGTCGCGGGCGATGTCGGGCAAACCGGTCCGCCAGCTGCCGTCGCGCTGGTCCGACGCATGGAAGCAGCCGGACGCGCCGGACCCGCTCCCCATGCCGCTGCAGGGCATGCTTGTCGGGGACGTCCTCGACGGCATCAAGGACGGCAAGATGGAGGAGTGGATGACCACACCGGCCGGTCAGAGCGCCGTCGGCATCCACGCCATCCGCCCTGCCGCCGACGTCGTCTACGGCCTCGCCGAGGAGGCGCTCGACTGCTTCGAGAGCGTCGGCGCCGCGGTCGAGGCCTAGTCGCGCATGGCACTCGACATCGTAGGGGCGGGCCTCGGGCGGACGGGGACGCTCTCGCTGAAGTACGCGTTGGAGCTGCTCGGCTTCGACAAGACGTACCACATGCTCGAAGTCGGGAACTATCCCGACCATCGCGACCTGTGGTCGGCGGCCCGCCGCGGCGAGGCCGTCGACTGGGACGCGATGTTCACGGACTTCCGCGCGGCGGTGGACTGGCCCGCGTGCGACTTCTGGAAGGAGCTCTCCGAACACTACCCGGAGTCGAAGGTGCTGCTGAGCGTGCGTGACCCGGAGCGCTGGTACGCCAGCATCCGCAACACGATCCACCTCAGCACCGCCTCGGGCCTCAGCGCCGAGGATGACGCCGAGCGCGAGCGCGCCGAGTGGGCCAACTGGTTCATCTGGGAGACCAACTTCGACGACCGGATGGACGACAAGGACCACGTCATCGGCGTGTACGAGGCGCGCACGGCGCAGGTGAAGGCGGCGGTCCCGTCCGACCGGCTGCTGGTCTACGAGACCGGCAGCGGCTGGGAGCCGCTGTGCGAGTTCCTCGACGTGCCGGTCCCCGACGACCCCTACCCGCACGTGAACACCACCGAGGAGTTCCGCGAGCGCTTCGGACGGCGGCTGCGAGCGCGCGACTGAGGCCAGCGAGAACGAACGCGGCTACCGCCGCGGGCAGGAGACCGACGATGGTGAGCCAGGGCTCGGGCAGCTTGGCCGACGAGGGCGGCGACGTCGTCGTCCACATCGAGCAGGTCACCGCGCAGCCGACCGGTGAGGGCAACCGCCTGGAAGTCAACATCGAGACCAACCACGGGCCGCTGACCGCGCTGATGGATCCGGCCGAGGGCAGCGTGAAGTGCGCGATCTTCGTCGGGACGGAGGGCCCGGCGAACGGGGTCTACGCCAAACTCGCCGAGGACCTCGTCGAGCAGGGCATCACCTCGCTGCGCATCAATCCCCGGCTCAGCGGCGAACTCGAGGAGACGGTGATCGACGTGCTGGCGGCGTGCTCGCTGCTCAAGGGCCTCGGCGGAGGCCGGGCGGTCGTCGTTGGGCACTCATACGCCGGGGCGGTCGCGATCAAGTCCGGCGTGTTGAGCCCGTTCCTCACGGCCGTCGCTGCGCTGGCAGCGCAGCGCTACGGCACGCAGGAAGTCGACCAGCTCGGCAAGCCGCTGCTGCTCATCCACGGCGAGGACGACCAGGTACTGCTCCCGCTGGCCTCGGACGACATCTACCAGCGGGCGCAGGAGCCGAAGCACATGGTGATCCTGCCCGCCACCGGGCACCGCCTGCTGGGCGTGGAGCAGGAGGTCTACGACCTGCTCCACCAGTTCATCAGCGCTGCCTGAGCGGGCGGACCGTGGGCGAGACGTAACGGGAAACGCTGGTAGAATCGGCCGCAGCAAGCACGCGGGGAGACGACGCGTACCACCGAGGAGGCAGCGCATGGATTGGGCAGACACCGAAGAGCAGGCATCGTTCCGCGAGAACGTGCGCTCGTTCATCGACGACAACCTGCCGCAGTACTACAAGGACAAGCGGGCCTGGAACGCCGTCACCCTCGAGGATGACTGGCAGATGGACATGGTCCACGGCAGCGACGAGGCGAAGGCGGCCGCGCAGGAGTGGTCCGACCGCATGTCCTCGCGCAACTGGGTCGCCCCGCACTGGCCGCAGGAGTACGGCGGCGCCGGTCTGACCACCATGGAGCAGTTCATCTTCAACATGGAGATGGCCGAGGCCGAGGCCCCCATGGTCGGCGGCCAGGGTCTCTCCCTGATGGGCCCGACGGTGCTGATCCACGGCACCGACGAGCAGAAGGAGCGCCTGCTGGCGCCGACGCTGCGCGGTGAGATGCTGTGGTCGCAGGGCTTCTCCGAGCCCGGCGCCGGCTCCGACCTCGCCTCGCTGCAGACCCGCGCCGTCCGCGACGGCGACGAGTACATCATCAACGGCCAGAAGATGTGGACCTCCACCGCCCACAAGTCCAACTGGCTGTTCGGCATGTTCCGCACCGACCCCGACGCGCCGAAGCACCGCGGCATCAGCTTCATGGTCATGCCGCAGACCAACAACGGCATCTCGGTCCGCCCGATCATCTCGATGGGCTTCGAGCACGCCACCAACGAGACGTTCTTCGAGGACGTCCGCGTGCCCGCCAACAACGTCATCGGCGAGGTCAACCGCGGCTGGTACGTCGGCATGACGCTGCTGGACTTCGAGCGCTCCAACATCGCCGGCGCCGTCGAGACGCGGCGGCGGCTGCAGTCGCTGATCGACTACCTCGACACCGAGGACGGGCAGCTTCGGTCGCAGGACCGCGTGAAGACCGCGCGGTCGCTGATCGCCGACCGCTGGATCGAGTCGGAGGTGCTGTTCAACTTCTCGTTCCGCATCATCTCGATGCAGGCGAGCGGCCTGGTCCCGAACTACGAGGCGTCGACCTCGAAGATCTTCAGTTCTGAGCTGTCCCAACGGACGGCGAACACTGGCATGAAGACCTTCGGCCTCTACGCGAACATCTGGGACCGCGGGCACGAGCTCACCCCGCTGGACGCGCGCTTCACGCAGCTCTACGTGCACAGCGTGGTGTTCACGATCTTCGGCGGGTCGAACGAGATCCAGCGCAACATCATCGCGACGCGCGGACTGGCGCTGCCGCGCAGCTAGTCCCTCCTCGCACGCACAACGCAGCGCGCCCCGGGCAACCGGGGCGCGTTCGCGTGTGCGGCCGTGACGAGGACACCTCGAACGCTGCTAGACTCCGCGCAGCACGCGAGATGGTGCGCGCCGCGCACATCGAGGAGGCAGCGCATGGACTGGGAAGACACTCAAGAGCAGGCGACGTTCCGTGAGGACGTGCGCTCGTTCATCGAAGAGAACCTGCCGCAGTACTACAAGGACAAGCGGGTGTGGAACGCCGTCACCCTGGAGGATGACTGGCAGGACCACATGATGCACGGCAGCGACGAGGCGAAGGCCGCCGCGCAGGAATGGGCCGACATCCTCTCCTCGCGCAACTGGGTCGCGCCGCACTGGCCGAGCGAGTACGGCGGCGGCGGGCTGACCACCATGGAGCAGTTCATCTTCAACATGGAGATGGCCGAGGCAGAGGCCCCCATGGTCGGCGGCAGCGGACTCTCGCTGCTCGGGCCGACGGTGCTGATCCACGGCACCGATGAGCAGAAGGAGCGCCTGCTGGAGCCGTCGCTGCGCGGCGAGATGCTCTGGTCGCAGGGCTTCTCCGAGCCGGGTGCGGGCTCTGACCTCGCCTCACTGCAGACCCGCGCGGTGCGCGACGGTGACGAGTACATCATCAACGGCCAGAAGCTGTGGACCTCCTCGGCCCACAAGTCGAACTGGCTGTTCGGGATGTTCCGCACCGACCCGGACGCGCCGAAGCACCGCGGCATCACCTTCATGGTCATGCCGCAGCTGAACAACGGCATCACCGTCCGCCCCATCACCACCATGGGCTGGGAGCACGGCACGAACGAGACGTTCTTCGAGGACGTCCACGTGCCCGCCAACAACGTCATTGGCGAGGTCAACCGCGGCTGGTACGTCGGCATGACCCTGCTCGACTTCGAGCGCTCGAACATCGCAGGAGCGGTCGAGACGCGGCGGCGGCTGCAGTCGCTGATCGACTACCTCGACACCGACGACGGGCAGCTACGGTCGCAGGACCGGGCGCAGCGGACGCGTGCGCTGATCGCCGACCGCTGGATCGAGTCCGAGGTGCTGTTCAACTTCTCGTTCCGCATCATCTCGATGCAGTCGAGCGGGATGGTGCCGAACTACGAGGCGTCGACCTCGAAGATCTTCGGATCGGAGCTGGACCAGCGCACGGCGAACACCGGGATGAAGGCGTTCGGCCTGTACGCCAACATCTGGGACCGCGCGCACGAACTGACGCCGCTGGACGCGCGCTTCACGCAGCTCTACGTGCACAGCGTGGTGTTCACGATCTTCGGCGGCTCGAACGAGATTCAGCGCAACATCATCGCGACGCGCGGACTGGCGCTGCCACGCGGCTAGTCCCCCATCGCACGCACAACGCGGCGCGCCCCGGGCAACCGGGGCGCGTTCGCGTTCGCCTGCGGCGGCTCCAAGCGCCGGCGAGGACGTAAGGGGCAGGCTGGGTAGACTCCGCTGGAGCAAGCGCCGGGAACACCTCGCACCGAGGAGGCAGCACATGGATTGGGCAGACACGGGGGAGCAGGCAGCGTTCCGCGAGAGCGTCCGCTCGTTCATCGACGAGAACCTGCCGCAGTACTACAAGGACAAGCGCGAGTGGGCGGCGGTCACGCTCGAGGACAACTGGCAGCAGGACATGGTCCACGGCACCGACGAGGCGCAGGAGGCGGCGCGCGACTGGGCCGCTGTCCTCGACTCGCGCAGCTGGGCCGCGCCGCACTGGCCGGAGGAATACGGCGGCGGCGGCCTGACCACTATGGAGCAGTTCATCTTCAACATGGAGATGGCCGAGGCCGAGGCGCCACTCGTCGGTGGTGGCGGCCTCTCGCTCCTCGGGCCGACTGTGCTCATCCACGGGACCGATGAGCAGAAGCAGCGCCTGCTCCCGCCGACGCTCCGGGGCGAGATCCTCTGGGCGCAGGGATTCTCGGAGCCGGGCGCGGGCTCCGACCTCGCCTCGCTGCAGACGCGGGCCGTCCGTGACGGTGACGAGTACATCATCAACGGCCAGAAGATGTGGACCTCGTCGGCGCACAAGTCCAACTGGGTGTTCGGGATGTTCCGGACCGACCCGGACGCCCCGAAGCACCGCGGAATCACCTTCATGGTCATGCCGCAGGAGAACAACGGCATCTCCGTCCGCCCGATCATCACCATGGGCTGGGAGCACGGCACCAACGAGACGTTCTTCGAGGACGTACACGTGCCCGCCGCCAACGTCATCGGCGAGGTCAACCGCGGCTGGTACGTCGGCATGACGCTGCTCGACTTCGAGCGCTCGAACATCGCCGGTGCGGTCGAGACGCGGCGGCGGCTACGGTCGCTGATCGACTACCTCGACACCGACGAGGGCCGGCTACGCGCCCAGGATCGCGGACAGCGCGCGCGGGCGCTGATCGCCGACCGCTGGATCGAGTCGGAGGTGCTGTTCAACTTCTCGTTCCGGATCATCTCGATCCAGGCGAGCGGGATGGTGCCGAACTACGAGGCGTCGACCTCGAAGATCTTCGGCTCCGAGCTGAACCAGCGCACGGCCAACACGGGGATGAAGGTGTTCGGGCTCTACTCGAACATCTGGGACCGCGCGCACGAGCGCACCCCGCTCGACGCGCGCTTCACCCAGCTCTACGTGCACAGCGTGGTGTACACGATCTTCGGCGGCTCGAACGAGATCCAGCGCAACATCATCGCGACGCGAGGCCTGTCGCTGCCGCGCGGCTAGTCGCTCCTCGCACGCACACTGCAGCGCGCCCCGGGCAACCGGGGCGCGCTCGCATGCACGGGCCCGGCGGCTCTATCGCGCCGCCCACCACTCCGACGCCCGCTCGCTTCCCAGCCACCATGCCAGCGCTGTGGTCAGCGCCAGCACCGCCGCGGCGACGACCCAGATCTCGTGGAACGTCGACACCTGCGCCTCGGTGACCAGCTCGGCGAACTCGGGCGAGCCGAACTCGATCGAGCCGGCGCGGGCGTAGAAGCGCCCGAGCCCGTGCGACGTGAGCAGGCCGGTCCCGACGAGCATCCCGCCCATCCTCGCCAGCGTGAGCCACGAGGCGGCCACGGCTCGCTCCTCCTCCCGTACGTGGCTCAGCACCGCAACGCCGAGCGGGGCGATCAGCAGGCCGAACCCGAACCCGCCCACGACCAGCGGCGTCGTGCGCCACACCTCCGGGAGCACCTCGTCCCACGGGAGCAGCCCGGCAAAGCAGACCGCGCCGAGCAGTACGCCGACGGCTGCGGGCAGCCGCGGACCGATGCGGCCGGTGACCCACCCCCCGACGAGCGCTCCGACGGGCACGGCCGCGGTGAAGCGCAGCAGCGTGAAGCCGCCGTCGATGGGCCGCTCGACCAGCACGAGGTTCACGAACAGCGGCACGCTGATCAGCGCCGTGATCAGCCCCGCGCCGACGAGCACGCTCATCACGGCGGCGCTCGACACCGGCTTCGACGCGAACATCCCCAGCCGCAGCATCGGCTCCTCGAGGCTGCGCTGCCGCAGCGCGAAGAAGAGCGTGGCCACTCCCGTGAACACGAGGAGCTGCGCGGTGATCGCCCAGGGCCGAGGAGCGATCGGGTCGTCGGCAATGGCGATGGTGAGTGCCGCCAGCGCGGCAGCGAGCAGGGCGGCGCCGGGCCAGTCGATGCGGCCCTCGGCGCGCTCGTTCCGCGCGAGCCACCACACGGCGCCGAGCACGGGCAGCGACATGGGGATGTTGAGCCAGAACATCCACCGCCACCCCAGCAGCTCCGTGATGAGGCCGCCCCAGAGCGGGCCGACGAGCGCGCCCGCCTCGGACGCCGCGGCGATCGCGCCGAGGCCGAGGGCGCGACGTTCGGGTGGCGTCTGTGTGACCACGATCGCCATCGCCACGGGCACGACCGCGCCGCCGCCAACAGCCTGCAGGCCCCTCGCGACGACGAGGAACCAGAAGTCCGGAGCGGCGGCGACCAATGCGCTGCCGAGCATGAACACGCCCAGCGACGCAGCGTAGACGCGGCCGTGCCCCCGCGCGTCGGCGATGCGGCCGACGATTGGCAGAGCCACGATGTAGCCGAGCAGGTAGCCGTTGATCACCCACGAGGCGAGGAAGAAGTCGTCGACCGCCAGGCCGATGTCGGGGATGAGCGCGGGCAGCACCGTGACCACCGAGGTCTGGTCGTCGGCGGCGATGAACACGCCGCCCGCGACGGCGATGAGCAGCCACGCGCTGCGCCGCGACCCTGCGGCGTCGAGGTCCTCACCAGAGTCGGGGGTCGGATCAGGGCGGGGGCGCAATGTCCACGTCCTCGCCGAAGCGGCTCAGCTCAAGCCGGCGCAGGATGTCCGCCGACTCCGTCTCGGAGATGGCGCCGCGCACGTCCACGCGGTAGAGCAGCAGGTCCTCCACGCCGATCCACAGCGTGGCGCGAACCTCGAAGCCCGGGGTCGCGGTCGGGAACACGGCGAGGTCACCGGAGTCGGCGAGCACCTCGATGCGGTAGGTCTCGACGCCGTCGATATCCTCGATGTCGTCGAGGACGGGTTCCACGACCTGGCGCATCAGCGCGGCGACCCCGTCCTGCGGGTCGAAGAACTCCTCGATCGAGATCTCCTCGGACTCCCACGAGCGGTCGAACGGGTTCTGGATCCAGCTCCCCTCGGGCAGGATGATCACGCCGGTCTCGAACTTCACCGTCCCGAGGGCGCCCTCGATCTCCGCGCGCATGCGGTGGGCGCCGTCGATGTCGCCCTCGGCGTACACCATCATGATCCCGCGCACGATCTCGCTTGCGCCGTTCTCGTGGTTCAGCCGGAAGTGCATCCGCTCGACGCTCTCCATGCGGTCCGCGGACTCGCGGATCACCGCACCAGGGTCAACGGGCGTCGGCGTTGGCTCTGGCGTGGCAGTCGCCTGCGTGGCCGTGGGGGTAGCCGTGGGCGCCGGTGCCTCGTCGCCACCGAAGCACGACAGCACGAGGGCTGCCGGGGCAAGGGCCAGCACCGGGAGCAGGGCCCGGAGCGCGCGCTTCACCGCGCCACCACGACGGGCGGGCCCTCCTCGACGCGTCCGACGCGCCAACAGCCGCCACTCTCGCCGGCGATCGCGTCGCGGAGTGCGTCGGCGTCCGCCTCCGGTACCGCGATGAGCAGGCCGCCCGAGGTCTGCGGGTCGTAGAAGACGTCGACGAGCGCTTGGTCGGGCTCGCCCTCGATCCGCACCCGGTCGCCGAGGTGCGCGACGTTGCGGCTGCCACCGCCGGTGACCACGCCCTCGGCGGCGAATCGCGCCGCGTCGGGCAGGAGCGGCAGCGCGTCGAGGTCGAAGACGAGCGTGGCGTCGCTCTGCCGGGCCACCTCGGCGGCGTGTCCGGCGAGGCCGAAGCCGGTCACGTCGGTCACGGCGTGCGCGGCTGCGGCACGCGCGAGGTGCGCCGGGTGGCGGTTCAGCGCGCGCATCGACTCGACGGCCGCCTCGAAGCCCGTCTCCGCGCCCTCGCGGCCGGCGGCGCTCATGAGGATGCCCGTGCCGAGCGGCTTGGTCAGGAGCAACGCGTCGCCGGGCTGCGCGCCGCCGGTGGTCAGCACAGCGTCGGGGTGGATCACGCCCATGACCGAGAGCCCGTACTTCGGCTCCGCGTCGATCACCGTGTGCCCGCCCGCTACCACGCCGCCGGCCTCGGCGACCTTGTCGGCGCCGCCTCGCACGATCTCGGCAAGGAGTTCGGGGTCGAGGTCTTCCGGGAACGCGGCGATGTTGAGCGCGACGCGCACCTCGCCGCCCATCGCGTACACGTCGGACATGGCGTTGGCGGCCGCGATCTGGCCGTAGATGTAGGGGTCGTCGACGACGGGCGGGAAGAAGTCGAGCGTCTGGATCACCGCCAGGTCGTCGCTCAGCCGGTAGACGGCGGCGTCGTCGGACGGCGCGAGGCCGACGAGCAGCTCGGGGTGCCGCCCGGGAGCGAAGACCTCATGCAGGGGGCGCAGCACCTGCGCCAGGGTCGCGAGACCCAGCTTCCCCGCTCAGCCGCCGCAGGATGCGAGGTCGGTGAGGCGAATCTGCTCAGCCGTCACGCGTCGTCCCTCCGCTCGTGCGCGCCCCATCGTACGATGCCGCCATGCCGCCGACACCCAGTCTCCCAACCGCATCGATCGAGGAGCTCCCGGACCGCTGGGACATCGCCGAGATGCTCGCGATCCTCGACGAGGCCTACGGGCGCCCGCCACACCGGCCGCACGGCGACGCGCTATCCGAGCTGGTGCTGGCGCTGCTCTCGCAGCACACCTCGGACCACAACTCGGGGCGGGCGTTCCACCGCCTGATCGAGCGCTTCCCCGACTGGGACGCCGTGATCGAAGCGCCAACCAGCGAGGTTGAGGACGCGATCCGGCCGGGCGGACTCGCTCCGACGAAGGCGCCGCGGCTCCAGGCGCTCCTCGCCGAGGTACGCGATCGCGTCCCGGACTTCGACATCGACTTCCTGGAGGCGATGCCGATCGAGGAGGCAAAGGCGTGGCTCCGCTCGCTGCCGGGTGTGGGCCACAAGAGCGCGGGCGTGACGCTGATGTTTGCGCTGGGGCGGCCCGCGATGCCCGTCGACACGCACGTTGGGCGCGTTGCGAAGCGGCTCGGGCTCACCCCGGAGCGCGCCAATCCGGACCGGCAGGCGGAGCTGATCGAGGAGATGCTGGAGGACGAGCAGATGCTCCCGTTCCACGTCGACCTCATCCAGCACGGCCGCCGTACGTGCCACGCGCGCAACCCCGAGTGCGATCGCTGCCCGTTGCTCGCTCACTGCCCGCGCGTCGGGCTGTGATCCCCCCACCTGCTCCCTCTTGCTCCCTCTCCCTGGAGGGGGAGGGCTGGGGTGAGGGGGTCCGGCGCGCTACTCGAAGCTGCTAAACCCCACAGACCCCCGAGGCTGAGCACAAGCGCTATCGCTGCCTATACTCGTTGCCCGGAAGGGAGCCACGCTTGAGCGACCCGGCACAGGCCGTCGAGGCGCGCATCGAGACCATCGAGGGCGGCGTAACCGCGCCCGCGGGCTTCGTCGCGGGCGGCGCGTACGCAGGCATCAAGACCTACGGCCCCGAGCCCCGCCTCGACGTGGGCATCCTCGCCTCCGACCGCGACTGCACCGTCGCTGGCGTCTACACGCAGAACGCCGTCGTCGGCGAGCCGGTACGGCTGACGCGTCAGCGTGCCGCCGGAGGCGTCGCGCGCGCCATTGTCGCCAACTCCGGCTGCTCGAACGTCGCGACGGGCGCGCAGGGCGTCGAGGACGCCCTCCGCATGACCGCGTTCGCGGCGGCGAAGCTGGGCGTCGACGAGCAGCACGTGCTCGTCGCCTCGACAGGCGTGATCGGTCGCCTGCTGCCGATGGACCGCATCGAGTCGGGCGTCGATGCCGTCGAGGTGACGGAGACCGGGGGTGAGGACTTCGCGCGGGCGATCATGACGACCGACACGCATCCCAAGCAGGCCGCGGTACGCGTCGAGGCCGCGGGCCGCGCATACACCGTCGGCGGCGTCGCGAAGGGATCGGGGATGATTCACCCCGACATGGCGACGATGTTCGGCTTCCTGACGACCGACGCACCCGCGGAGCGCGACTGGCTGCAGGCCACGCTGCGCCGGGTCTGCGACCGCTCCTTCAACATGATCGACGTGGACATGGACACCTCGACTTCCGACACCGTGCTCCTGCTCGCCAGCGGCGCGGCCGGCGGCGAGCCCGTCACGGACGGGCACCCCGCAGCGGACGCGCTCGAACAGGCCATCGAGGTGGTCTCGGTGACGCTCGCGCGCCAACTCGCGCGCGACGGCGAGGGGGCGAACACGCTGATCGAGGTGGTCGTCGAGGGCGCGGCGAGCGCCGAGGACGCGCGGCTCTGCGCGCGCACGATTAGCTCGTCCCCGCTCGTGAAGACGATGGTGACCGGGCGCGACCCGAACTGGGGCCGCGTACTGATGGCCGCGGGCCGCTCCGGCGCGGCGCTCGACCTCGCCGCCGCGAGCGTCTGGATAGGCGAGCACATCGCCTTCGAGCGAGGCGCACCGGCCTCGACCAGCGAAGCCGCGATCTCCGCCGCGATGGACACCGAGGAGGTCGCGATTCGCATCGACCTCGCCTCGGGCGACGCGACGGCGACCGCCTGGGGGTGCGACCTGACCGCCGAGTACGTGAGCATCAACGCGGACTACACGACATGACGGACGCACCCATCACCGGCGACCGCATGATCGTCGTCAAGATCGGCGGCTCCACGCTCGGGGACGAGGACACGACGCTCGTCGACGTGGTGGCGCTGCGCCGCGAGGGCCTGTACCCCATCGTCGTCCACGGCGGCGGGGCGATGATCACCGACTGGCTCGAACGCCTCGATGTGCCCGCCGTCTTCGTCGACGGCCTGCGCGCGACGAGCGAGGAGGCGCTGGAGGTAGTGGTCGGCGTGCTGCGGGGCGTCGTGAACACGCGGCTCGTCAGCGAGATCTCGCGCCTCGGCGGCCGGGCGGTCGGCGTTTCGGGCGTCGACGGTGGGCTGGTGCAGGCGCGCCGGGCCGACGAGCGTCTGGGCTTCGTCGGCGAGATCACGGGCATCGAGCCGGCGGTGCTGTATCCAATCCTCGAAGGCGGCGCGATCCCGGTGGTCGCCCCCATCGGGCTGGAGCCGCCGAGCCAGCCGCTCAACATCAACGCCGACACAGTGGCCGGCGAGGTCGCACGCGCGCTGCAGGCGCGGCTGCTGGTGTTCATGACCGACGTCGACGGCGTGCTCGACGGTGACGGCGCGCTCATCGAGACACTCGGCGGCGAGCACGCCTCGACGCTGCGCGCGGCGGGTACGTTGGCGGGCGGCATGCTGCCGAAGATCGACGCCAGCCTGCGCGCCGCCGAGGAGCGGGTCACCGTGCATGTGGCGCAGGGGCGCGCGCGGCGTACACTGGAGCGCATCGTGGCGGGCGAACCGCTGGGGACACGGATCGAGGTGTAGCCCTGGGCTTCTTCGAGGACCGAGAAGACCGAGGCCCGCTGGGGCCACCCGACGAGCCATTCCGGATCGGCGGGGCCAACAACTTCCGCTCACCCATCTCGCTGCGGTGGATCGGCCTGCTGGCCGCCGTCGTGCTGCTGTTCGTGGCGGCGAACGTCGCCAAGTCGATCTACGTCGACTTCCTGTGGTTCGACTCCGTCGACTACGCGGGCAACTTCCAGCGCGTGCTGACAGCGCGGGCGGTGCTCTTCGTCATCGGCACGGCGATCACGCTCGTCGTGCTCGGCTTCAATATCTGGCTCGCTCGGCGGCTGGCGCCGCAGGGCCTCGAGGAGTCGTTCATCGAGGACGTCGACCCCGACGCGATCCGACGCGTCGTCTCGGTCGTGATGATCGCGATGACGCTCTTCCTCTCGATCATCTTCGGCGCGGTCGCCGCGGGCTCGTGGGAGACCGTGCTGTCGTGGTGGTACGCCGTCGAGTTCGGTGTGGACGATCCCGCGTTCAACCGCGACGTGTCGTTCTACATGTTCGACCTGCCGGCGCTGCACCTCTTCCAGGGCTGGGTGCTGTCGCTCCTCGTCGTGTCCGGGCTGGGGGCCGGCTCGGTCTACGCGCTCACGTACTCTCTGCAGCGCTTCGAGCTGCAGATACCGCGCGGGATGCGCATCCACATCTCGGTGCTGGTCGGGCTCATCCTGCTCGTCATCGCCGTGGGGACGTACCTCTCCGCCTTCGACCTCGCAACCTCGCGGCTCGGCATCGTGACGGGCGCGACGTTCACGGACATCAACGCGCGCCTGCCCGCGCGCTACGCCATGGTCGCCCTCGGGGCGTTCGCGGGTCTGGCCACCATTGCCAACGCACTGCTGAGCGGGAGCTGGCGCATCCCGGCCTTCACCATCGGCCTGTGGGTCGTGGCCGGCATCGTCGGTGGCTTCATCTACCCCTCGTTCGTCCAGTCCTTCCAGGTCGACCCGAACGAGCTCGAGAAGGAAGAGCTCTACATCGACCGCAACATCGACATGACGCGCCTCGCGTGGGGCCTCAGCGAGATCGAGGTCACGACGTTCCCCGCCGAGGCCGCGGTCACCGAGGAGGAGATCACCGCCAACGAGGGGACTCTCTCCAACATTCGCCTCCTCGATGCTCGCCCGACGCGCGACACCTTCGTGCAGATCCAGTCGATCCGTCCCCTCTACACGTTCGAGGACGTCGACGTGGACCGGTACGTGATCGACGGCGTGCCGCGCCAGGTGATGCTCTCGCCGCGCGAGCTCGACCTGCGCCGCGCCTCGCAGACCGCGGGGTCGGGCTGGACGCAGGAGCGGCTGCAGTTCACGCACGGCTTCGGCGCCGTCGTCGCGCCGGTGAACGAGATCACCCCCGAGGGCCTGCCGGTCCTGCTCACGCGCGACATCCCGCCCGTCGGCGATGTGGTCCCCATCACCACGGATGGTGGACGCATCTACTTCGGCGAGCTGACCGACCACTACATCATCGTCAAGACGAAGGAGAACGAGTTCGACTACCCCGACGGGGAAACCACCGTCGAGACGACATACCAGCCGGACCGCGGCATCCAGCTGTCGAACCTGCTGCGCCGCTTCGCGCTCGCGTGGCAGCTCGGCGACCGCAACCTGCTCATCTCCGGTCGCATCACGGGCGAGTCCACGCTGCTCATGCACCGCTCCCTGGCCGACCGCATCACGAAGGTCGCGCCCTTCCTGCGGCTGGACAGCGACCCGTACATCGTCATCCGCGACGGCGGCATCGTCTGGATCCAGGACGCGTACACCGTCTCGGGCGACTTCCCGTACTCGCAGCACCTCGGCACCGTGAACTACATCCGCAACAGCGTGAAGGTGATGGTGGACGCCGAGACGGGCGACATGACCTTCTACCTCATGGACCCCGACGACCCGGTCGCGACGACGTGGGCGAAGATCTTCCCCGACCTCTTCACGGACCGCGACGACATGCCGGCCGACCTCCAGGCGCACCTGCGCTACCCGGAGGACATGTTCCAGCTCCAGGCGCAGCAGTACCTGCGCTACCACATCACGGACCCTCGCGTGTTCTTCCTCGGCGAGGACCTGTGGAACATCCCCACGGAAAAGTTCCGGCAGCAGGAGCAGCCGCTGGAGCCCTACTACGTGATCATGAAGCTCCCCGGCGAGGACACCGAGGAGTTCTCGCTGATCATGCCGTTCACGCCGCGCAACAAGCAGAACACCATTGCGTGGCTCGCCGGCCGCTCGGACGGCGAGAACCTCGGCTCGCTGCGCGCGTACCGCTTCCCGACCGACGACCTGGTCTTCGGCCCCGCGCAGATCGAGGCGCGCATCGACCAGGACCCCGGTATCTCCGCGCAGCTCACGCTGTGGGAGGGCGCGGGCTCCGAGGTGATCCGCGGGAACCTGCTCATGATCCCCATCGGCGACTCGTTCCTGTTCGTCGAGCCGATCTACCTGCAGGCCGAAAGCTCGCGCATCCCGGAGCTCAAGCGCGTCGTGGTGGCGAACGGCAACAACATCGCGATGGAGCCGACGTTCCAGCGCTCGCTCGACGTGGTCTTTGGCCGCCGGGCCTCGTCGCTGCCGGGCAGCGACAGCTCGGTTGCGCCGACGCCCGCGCCGACGCGCGACGATGACACCGACGATATCGTGATACCCACCGGCGACCTCGAGACGCTGATCCGGCAGGCGCAGGATGCTTCCGAGGCTGCCCAGGACGAACTCAACCGGCTGCGCGCCATCCTGGACGAGCTCGAACGGCTGCAGAACGAGCAGTAGCCGTTCGCCCGTCCCGACGTTCGCGACCGCGCCTCAAGCCTGCAACGGCCACGGCGGGTAAGCTGTCCGTTGTGCCTCGGCACGCCGACGACACACGACGCATCGAGTACGGGAGAGCAGCGTGACGGATACCCAGGCCCGAGAAGCCGAGCTCTATATGCAGGCCGCGCGGCGGCTGCCGGTGACACTCGTGCGGGGCGCGGGCGCCCGCGTCTGGGACGACGACGGCAAGGAGTACCTCGACTTCGTCGCCGGCATCGCCTCGTGCACCTTCGGGCACTCCGATCCCGGGCTCGCCGGGATCATCGCGGAGCAGGCGCGGACGCTGATCCACGTCTCGAACATCTTCTACACGGAGCCGCAGATCGAGCTCGCCGAGCTCCTCATCGAGCACTCGGCGATGGACCGCGTCTTCTTCGCCAACTCGGGCGCCGAGGCGAACGAGGCGGCGCTGAAGCTCGCGCGCAAGTGGGGCCGCCTCAACCGCAACGGCGCGCACGAGATCATCGTCGCGCAGAACGGGTTCCACGGCCGCACGATGGCAACCGTCGCAGCCACCGGCACACCCGCCTACCGCGAGCCGTTCGAGCCGCTCGTGCCCGGCTTCGAGTACGTCGACTTCGATGACGTCGAGGCGATCCAGTCCGCGACCAACGAGCGCACCGCCGCCGTCATGCTGGAGCCAATCCAGGGCGAGGGTGGGATCAACGTCCCCGCCGACGGCTACCTGCGCGCCGTCCGCGAGTGGTGCGACGAGCAGGGGATGCTCCTCATCCTCGACGAGGTGCAGGTCGGCATGGGCCGCACCGGCACGCTCTGGGCGCACGAGCAGGCCGGCATCATTCCCGACATCATGACCAGCGCGAAGGCGCTCGGCGGCGGCGTCCCGATCGGCGCGATGATGTCCACCGAGGCCGCCTCGGTCTTCGAGCCCGGCGACCACGGCTCCACCTTCGGGGGACAGCCGCTGGCCACCGCCGCCGCGGCCCACGTGCTGCGCCGGGTCGTCGAGGGCGACACGCTCGCCAACGTGCGTGCGCGCGGCGAGCAGGCCGCCAGCCGTCTCGCCGGGCTCGGCGACAAGCACGACGTGGTGCGTGGCGTGCGCGGGCGCGGCCTGCTCATCGGCCTCGAGCTCAACGACGCGATCGCTCCGCAGGTGGTCGTCGAGTCGGTGCAGCGCGGCATCCTGCTCAACCCCGTCCGCCCCGACGTGGTGCGCATGATGCCGCCGCTCAACGTCACCGCCGAGGAGATCGACCAGGCCGTCGACATCATCGACGGCGCGATCGCGGAAGTCACCGGCTAGCTCGTGCAATTCCGCTGGGCGATCGTCTACGTGCGGGACGTGGAGGCGTCTGTCGCGTTCTACGAGCGCGCCTTCGGCATCGGCCTGCGCTTCGTCGCGCCCGGCGGCGAGTACGCGGAGCTGGAGACGGGCGACACCGCGCTCGGCCTCGCGTCGAACGCGCTCGCTCCGACGAACTTCGCGGAGCCGATCCGCGAGAACGACCCCGCGCTACCGCCCGCCGCGTTTGAGATCGGCTTCGAGGTCGAGGACGTCGCGGGCGCCTACGCGCACGCCGTCGAGGCAGGCGCGACGCCGCTCGCGGAGCCCGTCGAGAAGCCGTGGGGCCAGACGGTCGCGTACGTGCGCGACCCCGACGGAATCCTCGTCGAACTCGGCTCGCCGACGGGTGGCGAAGCCTGACCACGAACCTGCAGTGATGGAGACACAGTGATGGCCGAACGCATCGTCCTTGCCTACTCCGGCGGCCTCGACACGTCCGCCGCGACGAAGTGGCTGCAGGAGGACCGCGGCTACGAGGTGATCTGCCTCCTCATCGACCTCGGCAACGTCGAGGACATGGAGGGCGCCGAGCGGCGCGCGAACGAGGCAGGCGCGATCGAGTACGCAGTCGTCGACGCGCGCGACGACTTCATGCGCTACTTCGCGTTCCCCGCACTCTCGGCGAACGCCGTCTACGAGGGCGAGTACCCGCTCGCCACTGCCCTCGGCCGTCCGCTGATCGCGAAGCTGCTCGTCGACAAGGCGCGCGAGGTGGGCGCGACGGCTGTCGCGCACGGCTGCACGGGCAAGGGCAACGACCAGGTACGCTTCGATGTCGCCATCGCCACGCTGGCGCCGGACCTGACCATCGTCGGCACAGCGCGCGAGCACCAGTGGACACGCGAGGAGGCCCTCGAGTACTGCCGCGGGCACGGCATCTCCGTCGAGGGCGGCGAGCGCTCCCCGTACTCCATCGACGAGAACATGTGGGGCCGCGCCATCGAGGCCGGCGAGCTGGAGGACCCGTGGGTCACCCCGCCCGAGGACGCCTACCAGTGGACGCGCCCTATCGACCAGACCCCGGACGAGCCGGCTGAGGTCGAGCTTGGTTTCGAGCAGGGGATGCCCGTCTCGCTCGACGGTGAGCGCATCTCGCCCGTCGATCTCGTCGACCGGCTGAACGAGCTGGCGGGGATGCACGGCGTGGGGCGGCTCGACATGGTCGAGAACCGGCTCGTCGGCATCAAGTCGCGCGAGGTGTACGAGGCGCCCGCGGCGGTGGCGCTGCTGGCGGCGCACCACAAGCTCGAGACGCTCACGTTGACGAAGGACCAGATGCGCATGAAGGCGCGAGTCGCGCAGGAATACGCCGACCTGGTCTACAACGGCCAGTGGTTCAGCGCGCACCACCAGGACCTCGCCTCCTACGTGCAGTCGACGCAGCGCCACGTCACGGGCGAGGTGCGCCTGCGGCTGTGGCGCGGGCACGCCGACGCCGTCGGGACACGCTCCGAGCGCAGCCTCTACAACTACGCGCTGGCGACGTACGGCGCGGAGGACGACTTCGACCAGCAGGCGGCGCTCGGCTTCATCAAGCTGTGGGGGCTGCCGCTGGAGGTGCAGGCGCGCCAACAGCTCCTCCGCGAGCCCGCCGACCCGCTGCGCCTCGCCGCGCCCGGCGAGGAGTAGGCCCGGACCGCCTGCTATGCCTTGCCGCTTCCCGTGAACAGCGTCGTGTCGTCCACGAGGCAGAGCGGGTTGCCGAACGGGTCGGTGAAGTAGGCGCTGCGCTCACCCCAGACCCGCTGCTGGATACCCCACCCCCCGTCGTCGTCCTCGAGGAACTGCGCGCCGGCCTCGACCGGGCGGTCGAGGGCTGCCTCGAGGTCGGGAACGGCG
>VXTU01000094.1 GCA_009837285.1 Chloroflexota bacterium
TTTCCCCGGCGGGGCGCAGTCAAACCGGCTCCCACCCCCTGCCGGGCGCGGGCTGGGGTGCGGGGGCTCCGGCGGCCTTCTCGATGCCCCCTCGCACTCCGCGGACCCCCCCTCACCCTCTCCCCTCAAGGGGGGCGAGGGGACAGAGCGGCTGGGAAGTGGAACCGGCGATAACTCTCCGCGGGTAGAGCAGTGGCCGCTCGTTAGTCGTCCTCGAAGATCCAGCGGTCCGTGTCGCGCTCCCATCTCGGCAGCGGCTCGTCGCCGAAGAACAGCGCAATCTCGCGCGCGGCGCTCTCCGGGCCGTCCGAGCCGTGCACCAGGTTGCGGCCCACCTCGAGTCCGAGGTCGCCACGGATCGTGCCTGGCGCGGCCTCGGTCGGGCGCGTCGCGCCCATCGTCTGGCGTGCGGCCGCGATGGCGTCGGGGCCTTCGAGGACAGCGGCGACCAGCGGGCTCGATGTGATGTAGTCCACCAGCCCGGCGAAGAACGGCTTGCCGTCGTGCTCGGCGTAGTGGCGGCGCGCCAGCGCTTCGTCGACGTGCATGAGGCGCAGCCCGATGATGCGGAGGCCCCGCGCCTCCAGGCGGCCGAGCACCTCTCCGATGAGTCCTCGCTGCACGGCGTCGGGCTTGACCAGAATCAGCGTGCGCTCCACGGCGCCTCCCATTCGATACGTGCTCGTTCGTCTCGCCTGTTCGTCTGCTCGTGCGGTCAGCGCCGCGTGGATCGCGTAATCGGCGGCGGCCGCAGGTAGACCACGTCGACGAGCCCCGCGTCGCCGAAGGCCTCGTGCAGCCGCGCGAGGCGGACGAGGTCCGCGGCGCGGCGGACATTATCCGCAGGCGCAACGTCGGCGTCTCCCTCGCGCGCCGCGTCCCGCGCCGACGCCAGGTCCGCCGTCACCTCGCCGCACCACAGCGCGCCCGCGGGCGCTCGCTCCACGCAGTCCTCGATGGCTTCGAGACGGGGTTCGACCATGATCTCGGGGGCCGCCGCCGTTGCGAGGTATGCCGCCCACGCCACGCGGTTCCCACCCACTGCATGTACCGCGACCACCGGCCGCGCCTCGTCGAGGTGCGGGAGCGCGGCCAACTCGAGGCGGGAGACACCGGCCAGCGGCAGGTCCAGCGCGAACGCCAGCCCCTGCGCCGTCGCGACACCGCTGCGCAGCCCGCCGTATCCGCCCGGTCCGGCGTCGACGGCGACCGCCGCGAGGTCGTCCCGCATCACGCCGGCGTCGCGGAGCACCGCGTCGATGCCCGCGAGAAGCTCGCGGGAGTAGTTCGTCTCGACCGTCCAGCGGCGCTCCGTGACCTCTTCGCGCGTGATGACGCCGAGCGTTGCCTCGGCCGAAGCGGTGTCGATGGCGAGCACCGGGCCGTCGGGCGCGGTCATCCGCGGCCGCCGAGGCCGTCGACGATGCGGTGGTAGCGCTCGCCCATGGCGACGAGGGTGAGGCGCCGCGCATCCGGCGTATCCGGGTCTGGTTCGATCACGACGAGCAGGTGCTCCTCGGGCAGTGCTTCGAGGCCGCGCTCGGGCCACTCGATCAGCAGCGCGCCGTCCTCGGACTGCTCGGCGAGCTGCAACTCGCGCACCTCCTCGAGGTCGGTGAGGCGGTAGAGGTCGGCGTGGTAGAGCGAGCGCGGGCCCTCGGGCCGCAGGTCCTCCTCCGGCACGTCGTGGCGCGCGAGCAGCACGAACGTCGGGCTAGCGACGGGCCCTGGGACGCCGAGGCCGCTGCCGACGCCCTGCACCAGCGTGGTCTTGCCCGCGCCGAGCGGCCCCTGCAGGAGTACGACGTCACCGGGACGGAGGAGCCGCGCGAGGCGCCTGCCGAACGCGCGCGTGCGCGCCGCGCCCTTGGTGGTGACCAGCATCCGGTTCGCGGTGTGCACGTTGGCCTCCGGGGCGTCTCGCTAGCCTCGTGCCGTCCGTAGCTGGTCCCAGCCGCCGGACGGCTGCTCCAGTGGCCGACCGTCGCTCCCGAGGACGACGACCTCGCCGGGGTACTCGGCGACAACGCGGCCGATGGTGGTCACCGGCGCCTCGCCGTCCGTGAGCGCGCCGAGCGTAGCAGCGGGCGCGGTGAGCGCCAGTTCGTAGTCCTCGCCGCCGCGCAGCGCGAGCTCACGCGCGCGCTCTGGGTCGAGGAGCGCCAAGGCCGATGGATGCAGGGGCACGGCCCCGGCATCGACCTCGACCCCAACACGCGACGCGCGCGCCACGTGCCCGAGGTCCTGCAACAGCCCGTCGGAGATGTCGACGGTGCACTTCACGCCGGCCTCGACGGCGGCGCGGCCGAGCCCAATCCGCGCCTGTGGACGGCGATGCGCCGTGACCAGCGGCTCCGCTTCGCTCTCCTCGGCGCGCCCCGCCTCGATCATCGCGAGACCGGCCGCCGACGCCCCGGGGGTCCCGGACACGGCCACGAGGTCGCCGGGCCGGGCTGCGTCGCGACGGAGCAGCAGCGGCGAGCCGTCCCCGGCGGCGGTCGCGGTTCCGAAGGCGGTCGTGCTGAAGCTCGTGGCAGGAGTACCCGCAACGTTGCCACCGGCGACACGCACGCCATAGCAGTCGCACGCGGCGGCGACGCCGTCGGCGAAGGCATCGACGTCGTCGAGCTGGACGGATGGCCCCAGTTCGGCGGAGATGAGCAGGAAGCCGGGCTCGACTCCCATCGCGGCGAGGTCAGAGATCGAGGTCACGACGGCTCGCCAGCCCACATCCGCGAACGACATCGTGTCCCGGCGCCAGTGCGTGCCCTCGGCGAGGGTATCGACGGTTGCGACGGCAACACCGGCGTCGACGGCCCAGGCCGCCGCATCGTCACCCGGTGGAACCGTGATATCGCGCGCCGCGGCGTCGCCGAGGCGCGCCACGATGCGGTCGATGAGGCCGAACTCCCCGAGATCCTCGAGCGCCATGCGTCGAGTCTACGGTTGTTGCGGGACTGGCGGGCCTGCCACGCGTGGCGGGCGACCGCGCGGAGCGGCCGTGCCAGCGCGCGAGGGGTCAGTCGGCCGACTGCCCCTCCTGCCGGGTCTGCTCGTCCGCGGCACGGATCGACTCCAGGACGCGCACGCCGGTCTGCAACTGCGCCTCGTCCAACCGACCCATGACGGCTTCGAGCCAATCTTTGTCGACGCGCCAGAACTGTTCGACCGCGGAGATCCCACGGCGCGTGAGTTCGCACGTGACGACCCTCCGGTCGGCGGGGTCCGAGCCGCGCCCGACGAGACCGCGATCCACCAGGCGATCGACGATCGCGGTGGTGGCGGACAGCGAGGTACCAAGGTGGCGCGCGATTCCGCCCATTCGGGCTGTGCCGACCTCATCAAGCAGGAGCAGTGTCTTGACCTGGGGGATGGTCATGTCGAGCTGCTGCCACTGGTCGAGACGGGCGCCGTGCAACTGGCGGTTCAGGTACTCGACCGCAGCCTCGAACCGTTCCGCGAGATCCTGCTGTGCATCTTCCGCCACAATGTCCCCCCAGCATCTGCGTGTGCGTTGTTAAAGTATTGCCGCTTTGAATGAAGTGCACCATAGCACAATCGAATCCGGCCAAGAGTGTGTGATCGCGCATACCCGGCGGCGGGCGCGCGCTTGAGTCCACGGTCGTCTATGCCGGCGGCCTGCGGAGCTCCTGCGAGTCGTTTTCCTCGATGACGCCATCGAGGATGGCCTGGTGGATCGCTCGCTCGAGGGGTGTACGGACGCTCTGCCAGAGCCGGGCGAAGCGCAGCTCCCGCGCGATCGCCGCGAGGGCGTCCTCGTGGGAGATCCACTCACTCCCCGCCATCACCGTCTCGATGGCGGCGCGCGTCTCCTCCGCCGGGACATCGCCGATCTCGCCCGCGCGCCGAGTCCGTGGCTCCTCGTCCGGAGCCGCCTCCGGCTCGGTGGACGCCTCGCCAGCGCCCGTCTGCTCGGGCTCGGCCGACTCATCGGGACCGTCCGGTGCTTCCGTCGGCTCCGGTGGTGGCGGCCCGTCATCGTCGAGGTCGATCTGTGCAATGGACGCGAGGGCGTCGCCTTCCTCGATGTTCATCACGGCCACGCCCTGCGTGCCACGGCCCTGGCGGCTGATCGCCTCGGCGGCGGTGCGCATGACGATGCCCTCGCGCGAGATCAGGATGACCTCCTGGTGCGCGTGGATCGCGCGCGCCACCGCGAGCGGGCCGCTCCGGTCGGTGACGCGGAACGTCAGCACGCCCTGGCCGCCGCGACCCGTCGTCCGGTACTCCTCGATCGCCGTGCGCTTGCCGATGCCGAGCTGTGAGACCACGAGCAGGTCTTCGCCGTCGCAGTCGATGACGAGGCCGATGACCTCCTCGCCATCCGGTAGGCGAATGCCGCGCACTCCGCCCGAGGCACGCGACGCGACCCGCAGCGTGCCGACCTGGAACCGAATCGCGCGCCCGTGCGAGCTCACGAGGATCGCCGTGTCGTCGTCGCCCGCAGCGCGTGCGGCGACCAGCTGGTCGCCGTCCTTGAGGTTCATGGCAATGAGTCCGGCGCGCCGCACCGACTCGAACTGGTCGAGTGGCGTGCGCTTGACGTCGCCCTGCGAGGTGGCGACGACCATCGAGTCGCGGCTGAAGTCGGTGACCACCACCATCGCCGTCACGTGGTCGCCGTCCTCGATCTCGATGAGGTTGACCACCGGGATGCCACGCGCCTGGCGCTTGCCCTCCGGCACCTCGTAGCCCTTGAGCGAGTAGACGCGTCCGCGCTGCGTGAAGAACAGCAGCGAGTCGTGTGTGTCGCACACGACGAGGTGGTTGACGGCGTCTTCCTCACGCGTGGGAGCGCCGGTCACGCCGCGCCCGCCCCGGCCCTGCAGCCGGTACGTCTCCAGCGGGACGCGCTTCATGTAGCCGCGGTCGGAGATGGTGACGACGATCTGCTGGTGCGGGACGAGGTCCTCGTCGGAGATCTCGTCGACAGGTGGAGCGAAGACCTGCGTACGGCGGTCGTCGCCGTAGTCCGCCTTCAGCTCGCGGCAGTCGTCCTGGATCAGCGCGTCGATCTTCCCGGGGTTCGCGAGGAGGTCCTCGAGGTACGCGATCTGCTCCATGAGCTCGGCGTGCTCGTCCACGATGCGCTGCTGCTCGAGCGCGGCGAGGCGGCGCAGCTGCATGTCGAGGACGGCCTGCGCCTGCCGGTCGGACAGGTCGAACGGCTCGATGCGGGCGGCGTCGGCCGCGAAGGCCGGCACGGCCCTCCAGTCGAACTCGCCGCCCATCAGCACCGTCTTCGCGGCGTCCGCGGACTCGGAGTTGCGGATCACGGCGATGACCTCGTCGAGGCGATCGATGGCCTTGAGCAGGCCGTCGAGCACGTGCGCGCGGTCCTGCGCCTTCTCGAGGTCGAACTCGCTGCGCCGGGTGATCACCTCGCGGCGGTGCTCGATGAACGCCTGCAGGGCCTCCCGGAGGCTCACCGTCTGTGGCCGGCCGCCGACGAGGGCGAGCATGTTCACGGCGAAAGTCGACTGCAGCGCGGTCAGCCGGAACAGCTGGTTCTCGACCGTGGCGGCGGAGCCCGTCCGGCTCAGCTCGATCACCACGCGCATACCGTCGCGGTCGGACTCGTCGCGGAGGTCGGAGACGCCCTCGATGCGGCGTCCGCGGACCAGGTCGGCGATGCGCTGGATGAGGGTGGACTTGTTCACCTGGTAGGGCAGCTCGTCGATGATGATCTGGAGCCGGCCGCTCGCGGTCTCCTCGGTGTGGAGGACGCCGCGCATGGTGATCTTCCCGCGTCCGGTGGCGTAGGCCTCACGGATGGCCTCCTGGCCGAAGATGCGGCCGCGCGTCGGGAAGTCCGGCCCGCGGACGTGCTGCATGAGGTCCTCGACGCTTGCCTGCGGGTCGTCGATGAGGTGGATGAGCGCGTCGCAGATCTCGTTGAGGTTGTGCGGCGGCACGCTCGTCGCCATGCCGACGGCAATGCCCGTGGAGCCGTTCAGCAGCAGGTTCGGCAGCCGCGACGGCAGCACCACTGGCTCGTTCACGGAGTCGTCGAAGTTGGGCTGGAAGTCGACCGTGTTGCGGTCGAGGTCGGCGAGCATCTCGGTGGCGATGGGCGCGAGGCGCGCCTCGGTGTATCGCATCTGCGCCGGCGGGTCGCCGTCGATGGAGCCGAAGTTGCCCTGGCCTGTGACGAGCGGGTAGCGGAGCGTGAACGGCTGAGCGAGCCGCACGAGGGTGTCGTAGATGGGTGCGTCGCCGTGGGGATGGAACTTGCCCATCACCTCGCCGACGATGCGCGCCGTCTTCTTGAACGCCGAGGCCGGCCCGACCCCGAGCTCCTGCATCCCGAACAACATGCGGCGCTGCACGGGCTTGAGGCCGTCGCGCACGTCCGGCAGGGCGCGCGAGACGATGACCGACATCGCGTAGTCGAGGTAGGAGTCCCGCATCTCGT
>VXTU01000102.1 GCA_009837285.1 Chloroflexota bacterium
CTCGCCCCGCGCGCCCCTCCACCCCCCCCCCCCCGCCTTCCCACACCACCCCCGGGCCCTCCCTCCCTGCCCCGCGCCCGCTGGGTTGGTGGCCTGGTGGCTCGGCGCTAGCCGCGAGGCAGGCCGAGGCCGCGGGTGGCGATGATGTTGCGCTGGATCTCCGAGCTGCCGCCGGCGATCGTCGCGGGAATCGTCGTCACGTAGCGGTGCGTGAACTGCGCGCGAGCCGGGGCCCGCGGGTCGTCCTCGTCCCAGAGGTTCGCGTACAGCCCGAACAGGCGCGTGCCCGCGCGCTGCGTGCGCTGGTTCACCTCCGAGATGAACATCTTGGCCGTCGACGCCTCGTAGTTCGGCAGCACCCCCGCGTTCTGCATCGAGATGATGCGGAACGAGAAGTTGAAGCCGACCTCGCACTCGATGAAGCACTCCGTGATGAAGTTGCGGACCGCTGTGGTCACGCGGGCCGAGTCCTTGCCGGAGTTCGCCTCGTCGATGAGCCGGCGGATGTTGCGCTGCAGCGCCACCGCGCCGCTGATGTTCGAGCGCTCGTAGTCGAGCAGGGTCATGCCGACGTACCAGCCGCGGTCGACCTCGCCGAGCACGTTGGTGGCGGGGACGCGGACGTCCTCGAAGAACGTCTCGTTGAAGCCATGCTTCCACGCTGCGTTGATGAGCGGGCGGATGTTCAGGCCCGGCGTGTGGATGTCGTCGATGAGCATGAACGAGATGCCACGGTGCTTCGGGGCATCCGGGTTGGTGCGCACCAGCGCGAACAGCGAGTCCGCGTGGTGGGCGCCGGAGGTCCAGATCTTCTGGCCGTTGATGACGTACTCGTCACCGTCGAGGCTCGCGCGCGTCTGCAGTGAGCCGAGGTCCGAGCCCGCGCCGGGCTCGGAATAGCCCTGCGCCCAGACGATCTCGCCGGACAGGATGCCGGAGAGGTACTTCTGCTTCTGATCGTCGCGGCCGTGGACGATGATCGTCGGGCCGAGCAGGGAGACGCCGCCGCCGCCCACGCTGGGCGCGCCGGCTTCGGCCATCTCCATGTTGTAGATGAACTGCTCCATCGGGGAGAGGCCGGCGCCGCCGTACTCCTCCGGCCAGTGCGGTGCGAACCAGCCCTCGGCGGACATGGACTCGCCCCACTCGACGGCGGCGGAGCGCTGCTCCTCGTTGTCGGAGTTGCGGTCGCCGATCCAGCTCTGGGGGTCCTCGAGGCCCTTCTCGAGCAGTCCCTTGTAGTAGGCGGGCAGCTTCGCCTCGATCACGTCCTTGACTCGCTGACGGAACTCTGCCTGCTCTGGAGTGTCGGCCCAGTCCATGTGGTCTCCCTTCGTCGGTCCACGCCGTCGCGCCTGCACGCCGGCAGTGTGACGGCGCGTGCCTCGGCGCACGCATCATAACGTGCCCAGCTGTGTGCTGCCCGCCGCTCCGTACTGCCGATCTGATCCTCTCGGCCCACGGAGGTGCCGCATCCGGCTCCCTCTCCCGCACTGCGGGAGAGGGCGGGGGTGAGGGTCCGGCGGGTGCGGAGACAGCTCAGCCGCGGGCAGACCCCCTCACCCTAGCCCTCTCCCCCGCAGACGGGGGCGAGGGAATCGGAGCTGCGGGGGCGACGGTCATGCGAGAGTGAGGGGTGCCCGGCCACGCCCTCAGCCACCCGCTGGGCTACACTCGATCCATGGATCCGCAGGCAGCCGACGCGTACCGCGAGGCGTACGAGGCGTGGCAGAAGCAACTCGAGCAGGTCCACGCCTTCATGCTCGACGGCGAGCCGCTCCACCCAAGCCGGATCAAGGGCCTCCTCAACCGCGAGGCCACCGCCAAGGAACGCTACGACGAGGCCCGCCGGGCGCTGCTCGGCATCGGCGACTGAGCGGGAGGTACCGCGATGACCGCATCCACCTCGAGCGCGGCGATGAGCCCGCCCTGGTACCGCAGCGGGTACCCACGCTCCCTGACCATCGGCGCGGCGTTCTCCGTGGCGTGGTCGCCGTGCATCGGCCCCATCCTTGGTGTCGTGCTCACGCTGGCGGCGACGTCGGGGACTGCGGCGCAGGGCGCGCTGCTGCTCATCTTCTACGCGCTCGGCCTCGGCGTGTGGTTCATGGCGTTCGGCGCCGCCTTCGGCTGGCTGACGCCGCAGCTGCGCAAGATCCAGCCGTACATGCCCGCGATGATGGTCGTGGCGGGCGCGCTCTTCATCGTCGTGGGCGGGCTGATGTTCCTCGGCGAGTTCTCGCAGCTCAACGCGCGTTTCCAGAGCTTCGGCTTCCTGTTCGACCAGACCGCGACCGCCGAGGAGAACCTGTCCGGGAGCACCGAGGGATTCCTCGGCCCGGTCATCGCCTTCTTCGGCGGCATCGTCTCCTTCCTCTCCCCGTGCGTGCTCCCGCTCGTGCCGGTCTACCTCGCGAACCTCGCGGGCGAGGCGATGCGAGGCACGGGCGACGCGAGCGCCGACCGTCGGCGGGTGTTTATGCACTCTGTCGTCTTCGTCGTGGGTTTCACGCTGGTGTTCGCGTTCGTGGGCGCGTCGGCAGGATTCCTCGGGACGCTGGTGCAGGAGCAGCTCGATACCGTCACGCGCATCGGTGGGGTGCTGCTGGTGGTCTTCGGGATGCAGATGAGCGGGCTCATCCACATCCCGTACCTGGAGCGCACGTACCAGCTCCCGGCGAGCTAGCCGGGGCTGCGACGAGGGGGCCCCTGTGGATGGATCGACGCCTCGCGGTGTCGCGTCCGTGGGGGACCCCTGCTAGGATCGACGCGATGGCCACGGAGTACGGCGGACTCGACATCGACGAGATGGGCCGCGTCATAGACGAGGCGGGAGTGCTCGTCATCCGCTTCCACGTGATCTCCCAGCGCCTGCTGGTGGACGCGCGGATCACGGACGACGACCCTCCATTGATCCAGCTCGTCCCGCCCGTCTCGTCCGCCGAGGAGCGCTACCGCCACCTCAAGCAGCTCCGCCCTTCGATGCCGCTGCCCGAGCAGATCACCGTCCTCAGTTGGCCCCGCTACGTCGAGGTCATGCGAGACGCGGGCCTGTGGCGACGGCTGGAGGAGCGCCTCATCAGCCTCGGCGGCGAGCCGCTTGCCGACCGCTGCCGCGAGGTGTTCGAGGAGGTCCGCTCCGCCGAGCGCGCCGAGGTCGTCGCCGCCATCCTGGGTGGCGAGGGATATGAGTCGCTCTGGGAGCGCTCCGCCGCGCGTTGACCGACGCGCGCGTGGCGCGCGATCACAACACCACCCTTTGCTAGCCTCGACGCCGTGCTGACCATCGCCGGCTCCCGACGCCCGACGCGCCCCGTGACCCCCTCGTGGACGAGGGGTCGCCCCGCCTTGGCCGCCCTCGCGGTGCTCGGCACGCTCCTCGCCGCCTGCACCGGGAGCGCACCCGTCGCCGAGACGGACCCCGTGGTCAGCGGGATCCCGTTCGTCGACGGTGAGCGCTACGTGTACCGCCTGATCGACCGCGACGGCGTGGACGTCGGGGCGGGCACGTTCACGACCGGCCGCGACGACGACGCATGGGTGCTCACGCAGACGTACGCGAACGACAGGGGCGTGGTCGTCGACGAGTCAATCGTGGTCGTGGACGCGGAGACGCTCCAGCCACGCACGACCGAGCGCGTGATCACCCAGGGCGATGAGGTCGAGGTGGTCGTGGCGACCTACGAGGATGACGCCGACGGCGCCCGCACCGTGCGCGCCACGCACGTCGACGGCGACGACGAGCGAAGACGCACCATCGAGACGGGCGAGCACGACTACGAGGACCAGTCGTCGCTATGGCTCTGGCGCACGCTCGCGCTCGGCGAGGGCCTCGACGCGCGCTACACCACGGTCGACCCGCGCGAGGGCGGGCGGGTGACCGCGAACGTCATGCAGGTCGACCGGCAGACGCTCGAGACGCCCATCGGCTCGTTCGACACGTGGGTGTTGCAGATCCGCACGGGCCGCGAGACGGTGAACGTGTGGGTCCACGTCGAGGCGCCCCACCAGGTCGTCCGGTTCGACAACGGCCGGCTGTTCTTCGAGCTCGAGTCAGCCGAATTGCCCTAACGCCTCAGGCTCCCGCTCCGATCCCCTCTCCCCCGTCCACGGGGGAGAGGGTTAGGGTGAGGGGGTCTGCTGGCGGGCAGGGCTACGGCATCACCCCTGTGGTCGCGGACTGGAGGCGTTCGGCGAGGGTGCCCCAGCCTGCTTGCGCCACCTCGATGCGCTGTGACAGCGCATCCACGCCGCCGTCGGCCGCGAGGACGACGCCGCCTGCGCGGAACTGCTCGCGCTCCTCGACCGTCGGACCTGCGTAGACCGCGATCGCACCGCCGTCCGCGGCCTCGAGTGTCCCGATCGCCGAGAGCAGCTCCTGCGCCTCCCACTCGAACGCGGGCGGCTCCGCGGGCAGCGCGAAGGCCCATAGGGCCTGGGCCCCGGCGGCAGGGGGCGGCACGGCGGCGTCGAGGGCGATCGAGGCGCTCCACATGCCGCTCGTGGCGTTGGCGACGCCCTCGATCACGAAGCGCATGTGCTCCGGCGCCGCCGCGAAGCCCTCGATGCGGTCGCGGCGGTCGATCCAGACCGCAGCGGTGAGCGCCGCGTCGCTGCGTCCGACCACGCAGGCCTGCACGCCGTCGATGCCCGCGAGGTCGCCTGCGAGGTTCGTCGCCTGGTCGCGGTCGGTGTCGGTGGCGTCGGGCCGCAACGCGGCGACGACGAGGTGCAGCAGTTCCGCGCTCATGGCGTCGCGCTGCCCGCGCTCGCCTGTGGCGGCTCGACGAGTCGGACGCGTGCCTCGTCGCCGACGCCATGCACCTCGCCGTCGGCGAGCCGGATCTCGCGCCCCGTGAGCGCGGCGACGTCGGCATCGTCGGTGGCCACGACGACCGCACCCTGGCGGGCAGTGATGGGGGCGAGGAGCCGTAGCACGTCCTCGGCCGCCTCGGCTGGGGGCTCGTTGACGAGCACGATGCGCGGCCGGAGCGCCAGGGCGCGCACCACGGCGGCACGCCAGCGCACGTCGGTCGCTACCTCGTGCGGGTAGCGCCGGGCGTCCGCGCCGAGCCCGGCCAGCTCAACGAGCTCGGCGAGGCGCGTGCCGCGGTCGCGGCGTCCGACGCGCGCGAGGCGTAAGGGTTGCTCCATCGCCTCGGCGAGCGTGCGGTCGGGTGGGAGTCCGCCGCCCGCCGGGACGATCGAGATCAGGGTGCGGCGCAGCTCCCGTCGTCGCGATGTGCTCCCGCGCCACACGTCTTCGTCGTCGAGGCGCACGGAGCCAGCGTCGGGCTGCAGCAGGCCGGCAACGATGTGCAGGAGCGTCGTCTTCCCCGATCCGGGAACGCTATTGAGCCCGACGAGCTCGCCCGCGGCGACCTCGAACGTGGCATCGCGCAGCACGGGCCGCGCGACGGTGCCTCCAGGTGCGGCGAAGCTCACGCCCTCGACGGTGATCAGCGGCGTCGCCATATCGGCCCCGTCTCCGGCGGCGGCTGCTCCGGCCACACGCCGATGTGATCGTCCTCGCGCGTCACCCGAGCGCGCCTCGTAATGCCCAGCGCCTCGCGCTCATCCGGCGGGATCTCGACACGGCCGTCGCTGTCGACGATCGCGACCTCCTCGACGTGCTCGCCCTCGCCGCGCGAGTAGGCGACGAGGCGCACCTGCTCGGTCCGCGCCTGCCCCGCCGCGAGGCGTACGACGCCGCCGATGCGGTACGCGAGCAGCGGGTCGCGAGTCGCGAGGATGATGGTGAGCCCGGCGTTCTCGTGGATGCGCAGCAGCGTGTCCAGCAACTCGTCGCGCTCGACGGTGTTGAGGCCGGCCATCGGCTCGTCCAGCAGCAGCAGGTCCGGCTCGTGCGCGAGCGCCGCGGCGATCGCCAGCCGCACGGTCTCGGCAGGGCCGAGCTCGCGAGCGGACACGCGCCCGAGGTCGCCGAGGCCGAACTGGTCGGTGAGCGTCTGCACGCGGTTGCGGATGTAGAGCGGCCTGCGACCGGCAAGCCGCAGCGGCAGCTCGATGTTCCCGATGCCGAGCTCCGGCAGGAGCCCGGCGCTCGCCTGCGACGGTACGAAGCCCACGACGCGCTCAACCTGCTCGCGGACCTCCTCGGCGCTCGCGGCTGTGAGGTCGACGCCGTGGAGCGTGACGCGGCCCGAGCGCGGGCGCGCAAGCCCGGCGAGCACGCGCAGCAGCGCGGTCTTGCCCGCGCCAGCCGGGCCGAGCAGCGGCGTGAACGCCCAGTGCTCGACCGCGAGCGTGAGCCCGCGCAGGGCGAAGCCGGGACCCCCCTCGACGCGGTCGAGGTACACGCCGTCGCACTCGACGATCGGCGGGCGTCGCGAGGGGACGAGTCCAACCACGTCACGCCTCCCGCAGTTGCAGCGCGTGGTGCGGTGACCATCCTCGGTAGCGCAGCGCCGCCGCCGCAACCACCAGGACGAACGACGCTGCGAGCGCCGCGGCCACGATGAAGAGCGGCTCCGGTGCGAGCTCGATGCGCGGGGGAGGCACGATCACCGCTCCGGCCGGATCCGCGCCCAGCGCGTCGAGGAGCCATCGCGCCGCGAGCATGCCAGCGCCCGCACCCAGCGCGGCCGCGACGGCGAGCCGAGCGAGCACGGTCATCACGGCAGCCGCGAGGTGCTCCCCGCCGCTGCCGCCCAGCGCCTCCGCACGCGCGGCGGCGCGCTCCGCCCCTCGGACCGTGGCGAAGCCCTCGATAGTGACTGCGAGGACCGCGAGCGCGATCAGCGCGCCGAACCCGAGCGTGAGCACGCCGCGCCATCCGCCGGCGAGCGTGCGGGCCCCGGCGAGTGTGGCGAGCTCAGCATCTCGATCGACGATCGTTGTGGCGTCGACGTATGCACCGGCGAGCGCGGTTGCAGTCGCGGCGGGCGTCGAGGTGGCGAACCAGGCCTCGGTGGAGCGCAGGTTGGCTCCCGGAGACGCATTCACGGCTGCGAGCAGTCGATCGAGGTTCGCGACCGCGAACGGGGAGCCGTCGGCTCCCAGCGTCGGGAAGTGCTCCAGCAGGCCGGCGGCCTGTGCGGCCAGGAACCGCCCCGCCACCTGCAGCCGCAACTCGTCGCCAACCGTTGCGCCGAGGTCGTCGAGCGCCTGCCGCGACGCGTACAGCAGGACCGGCGCGCCGTCCGTCTCCTGCCGGAACCCGCGCACGCGCACCGCCTCCGCGTCCGACGGCGCCGCCGGCCAGTCGAGGCGCGTCGAGCCGGTGGCGCCGGGAGCGGTCGGCGGGTTCGCGCGCACCGTCTGTGACGTGCCTACGGCGGACAGATCGGCGATAGGCTCGAGGCCGGTCGTGTCCTCGAGGTCATGCAGGATCGCTCGCCGGGCGAACTCCGACGACTGCGGGACCAGCCGGTCGACGGCGTCGAGCAGCGCTTCGGGTGGGTCGAGGGTAGAGACGATCGGCCCGAAGCTGATGCCGCCGGCGTTCCGGGCAACCTCGGTGCTCAGCTGTGCGTAGAACGCGTGGATGGTGAGCGGCGCTTCGATCGCGCGGCCGATGGGCGCGCCGTCGAGCCCGATCGGCGTCTGCAGGTCCGCGGCGAGGAAGCCCCAGTGGACGAGCGCGCCGGTCTGCAGGCGGCCGAGCAGCAGCTCGTACGGGCGCCCCGCAGCGTCCGTGACCGAGAGCGCGATGCGTATCTCGCCGTCGATGTTGTGAAGCCGCACCCACCCGCCAAGCTGGCGGGTGCCGGGGGGCGCCGCGATGCCATCGAGGCTCGTCGCGTTGGTCGAGAGGGCCGCGAGTGTGCCATCGAGTGGTTGCCGCGAGAAGTCGTCACGGACGGTCGCGACGCCACCGAAGCTCGCGGGTTCGACGCCGAGCAGCTCGATCGCAACGGGGTCACCGGAGCCGTCGAGGGTGGTCAGGGTCGCCTCGACGCGTGTGACCGGCGACGCGGCAGTGGCCGGTACGCCTGCAATAGCCGTGCGGAACGCGGACTCACCCTCGGCGTCGAGTCCGCGCAGGCCCAGGGCGCGCACGTCGGCGCCGGCGGTGTGGGCGGCGCGCTCTCCCGGCGAGCGGTCGAGTGCGCCCGGCAGCGTCGCGAGCAGCACGGCCATGCCGGCCGCGACGACGACGAGGGCGAAGGCCGTCCCCACGGGGCGTCGCGCCAGGCTGCGGAATGCCTCGAGCCAGACGACGCTCGGACTGATCGCCACGGCACGCGCCAATGGCCGCGCAAGCTGCGGGAGCAGCCAGCATCCGCCGACGGTTGCGGGGAGCAGCAGTGCCACCGGGGCGAGCAGGACCGGGTACTCGGTCGCCACCCCCTTGGGGCCGAGGCCGAACAGGTCGTCGCCGCGCGTGAGGAGCCAGAATCCGCCGCCCACGGCCGCGAGGAGCGCCACCGAGCCTGCACCCAGGAGGCCGGGCCGCCCGACGCCACGCGCGCTCTGGGCGTCGGCGCCACGCCGGGCAACGAGGGCCGCCGGGACGAGCGCGAGCACGAACGCGAGGGCCGCGCCCGCCGCGCCGTAGAGCGCCACCTCGGCCGTCAGCTCGAAGCGAAGCCAGTCGCCGCCCGCGGTTGCGCCGAGGGCATCGAGCCGACCGAGTCCGGCCACCGCTGCCGCCGCGAGCGGCGGCCCGACCACCAGCGCGGCGAGGCCAGCGGGGAGGATCGTGAACGCCTCGGCGGCCGTGCGCTGCGAGGTACTTGCGCCCCGCACCGCGAGCGCCCCGTGCCGGTCGCGGCGCGCTCTCGCGAGGTGCGCCGAGAGCCACGCGACGAAGACGCCGCTGGCGGCGGCCACCTGCGCGAACAGGAGCGTCAGGGCCGTGCGGTCGAGCCCGGTCACGCTGCCTGCGCGTGACAGCGCGCGGGGGAGGTTGCTCTGCACGTGCGCGCCGGGGAGCACCGCGGGGTCCGTCACCAGGGCGCGCACGCGCTCGACGAGTGGTGCGGTGTCGCTCGCGCGCACCTCGACGGCGCGGATCGCGTAGCTCGACTCGAAGGTCACGTCGACCGCCCCGAGCAGGTCGGCGGCCGCGCCGAAGAAGGTTGCCTCCGGGACCAGGAGCGCGAACGTCGAGCCCTCGGCGAGCCCGAGCAGCTCCGGTGCGCCGGACCAGTACGGGTCGGTCGCGTCCAGCGGACGCGCCACGCCCGCGACCTGGACCACGGTCGGGGTACCGGACTGCCCGCGGATCGGGTGCAGGACGAGGAGCGTGCCCGCTCCGACGCCGAGCGCCTCGGCAGTGTCCGCGCCGATGAGTACCGGGATGCGGTCGTCATCGGCTCGCGGCTGCGCCAGCGGGTGCGCGCCGTCGAGGAGTTCGACGTGCTCCTCGATCCCGGAGCGGAAGCGGATCGCCGCGGTGCCGAGCAGCGAGGAGCTCAGCAGGCTGTCGCCCACGCCGATGGCGTGGAGCCCGAGCGGCTCGGTGGTGCCCATGCGCGCCTGCGTGCCGCCCGTGCCGGCGAGGGCCGCACTCACGGCGGCGTCGGACTCAGCCTGCGCGTTGCTGTACGAAGTGCGGTCGAGCGGCACCTCTTCCCTCGTGACCCGCACCTGCAAGTCGGTGAGGTCGACGCTCTGCAGCGCCTCGCGCAGCGCGAGGTCGCGCAGCACGCCGTCGAAGGCCGGGATCGCGGCGACCGAGGCGGCGAGGAGCACCATCCCGGACGCGAGCGCGAGCGTGCCGTGCCACTGCCGACGCACAGCGGCCATCGCGATCCGCAGCAGGAGGCGGAGCTGGTTCATGCGTCAGATCGTATACCGGGGACGCACGCGCCCGGCGGGGCGCGCGCTACTCGATGCCGCGGCGCTGGAGATAGCGGGGGTTGCCGACCCGCACGGCGTCGAGCGTCGTCTCGCGCACGTGGGCGAGCGCCTCGGCGCGCCTCGGACCCTCACCGAAGACGCCCGAGCGAATGTCAGAGGCAAGGCGCGCGGTCAGGTCGTCGAGGCGAGCGCGCCAGTCGCCGTCGCCGGGGGGCTCACCGTAGAGCGCCTCGAGGCGCGCGAGCGCGGCGCGGCCGGGGCCCTCGCCGGCCTCGAGCTCACGCGACGCGATGCCGATCGCGTTGTTGGCCATGAGCAACTCGTAGCGGCGGTCCCCCGGCACCGCGGGGGCGACCTCCTGCATCAGCGTCTCGCTCGCGATGCGCAGCAGCTCGACGCCGTCGAGTCCGTCGAGTGCACCCTGGTCAGCCACCGAACTCGCCCCGTTCCGCCTCGTCGATCATCGTGAGGATCTCGATCTCGACCTCGTCGGGGATGCGCCCGGTGAGCGCAAGCTCCAACGAGGGCTGACGGCCGCTGGTGTGCCGCTCTCCCTGGTGGATGGCGATGATCGCCCACCGGACGTGCGCCATGACTTCCCAGTAGTGCACGGCGGCCGGGCCCAGGTCGCTGATGCCGCCCGCCTCGCGGTAGCCCTGCTCGAAGTCCTCGCGCGGCCCGAGCCCGCCGACGGGGCGGTCGAAGCGGTTTGCGCGCCAGCAGCGCGCGGTCAGCCACCCGACGTCCTCGAGGGGGTCGCCCCAGCGCGCGAACTCCCAGTCCAGCACGCCACTCAGACCGTCGTCATCCACCATGAAGTTGCCGTTGCGATAGTCGCCGTGCACGAGCACGAGCTGCTCGGTGGGTCGCGCGTTGCGCTCCAGCCAGCGCAGCCCCCACTCGAGCGCCGGGCGCGGCCTCGGATGTGCGTCGAGGGCAGCGCGGAACTCGGCCACGTAAGCCAGCGCGGGGCTTGGCTCGGGCTTCGGCAGGAACGTCAGCGACGGCGTGTCGAGCGGCACGGTCTGTAGCTGCGCCAGTTCCTTCCCGATGGCGGCGAGGAGCGCCGGGCGTGACCCGCCGAGCTCCTCGTTGCGCACGAGGAGGTGTGCGGCGGCCACGCCGGGCGCGAAGCGGCTGACCGCGAACGGTCGGCCGAGCACCGAGGCGTCCTCGCAGCACCACAATGGCTCCGGCACGGTCGCACCGGCGTCCGCGGCAGCGCGAGCCACGGCGAACTCGCGCACCAGGTCCAGGCTCTCGGCCAGCGTGGCGTCGCCCGCCGCCCGCACGACCAGCTCGTGCGCACCGGCGAGCGCGCCGCCCTCGAACGTGGCGTCGAGGCGCCAGTGCAGGTGGATCGCGCCGCCGCCCAGCGGCTCGATGCCGCTGACCGCGACATCGGTCGCGCCCCCCTCGGCGGCGAGCCATCCGGCGAGCGCTGACTGGGCGTCGGCGTCCTGGAGGTCGAGCGGCGTGATGTCTGCCATCCGACTACCCGGCGGCCGCCGACGTGACACGCGCGAGGTGTGGCTGCACGACCTCGAAGAGCGGCAGGCGGTGGTCGATCGAGGTGTGGGCGGACTTGAGCAGCGTCTCCGAGGGGCGCTGCGCGCACATCGAGAGCGGCGCGACGGTGTTCCACAGCTCGGTCGCGACCATCAATGGCGGGATCAACTCGACCTCGTCACCCGTGAGGCGAGGGCTGGCGTGGGCGGCGTAGCCGGCGAGCCAGCTTCGCACCTTCTGGTTGTCCGAACCGCAGTCGATCACGAGGCTGCGCGCGATGTCTGCGACGCGCGCGTCCTCGTGCGCCATGTCGAAGTCGAGTAGCCCCGTCACCGTGTCCTCGACGAACAGCACGTTGGCGCCGAGACACTCGTAGTAGATCGCCGTGTCGGGCTGGTCGCCGTAGCCGTGGGCTTCGAGGTCGGCCACGTTGCGCTGTCGCGTGTCGGCCAGCACCTGCGCACGCTCCGGATCTTCGTCCGCGTACCAGGCGAGGAAGTCCTCGAACGATCGGAAGCCCTCCGGCGCGACGGCTGCGTCGAGGTCCGTGACGCGCCCGAAGGTCGGGCGCTGGCCCGGTGACGGCCACTCGCCGAGGTCCTCGTGGAGCAGCGCGAGCAGCGAGCCCTTGCGTTGCAGCAGCAGCTCGCTGCCCTCCGGCGGTGTGCCGCGCATGAACGGGAAGAGCGCCCACCGGCCCTCGTCGGTCTCGACCACGGTCTGGCCGTCCTCGGCGGCGATCGGGGCCGGAACGGGCCACTTGCGGTCGGCGAGGAAGCGCAGCAGGTCGTGCTCGTAGGGCAGCGACTCGGTGGCGCGTCGCGGGTGGTAGCGGCGGAGCACACGCGGGCGATCGTCGGTCTCGACGCGCCAGTGCTCATTGGCCGCGCCGCCGTCGAGGCGCTCGGTCGGTGCGCCCGCGAGGCCCCACGCGGCGAGCGCGGGCTCGATGGCTGCCGCGCTCGTGGCGCCGTTCTCTGTGTCGTGTCCCGCCGAGGTGCTCACGTCGGTTCCGTCCGGGCTGCCGGCATATGGTAGAGCACTCGGCGCACCCGAACCCGCTCCGCGCCGGAGAGCGGCCGGATCCCCTTCGTTCGGGGAACGGGTGAGGGATTACAGATTGATCTGGATCGAATAGAGTGTGCGCGCGTACCCCGGTGGGTGCGCCAGAGTGCGTACGTGATAGATCACGAATCAGTGGAGGAATAGGCCCATGGTAGCGACGGACCGACCGCTTAACGTCGTCGGCACACGCCCGGTGCGCCCGGACGGTGTGGACAAGGTGACGGGCCGCGCCACCTACGGTGGCGACGTGCGTTTCCCGGGCATGCTCTATGGCCGCATCCTGCGCAGCCCGCACGCGCACGCCGTCATCAAGAACATCGACGCCTCGAAGGCCCTCGAGCTGGACGGCGTCCGAGCCATCGTCACCAACGCGGACTTCCAGCGGCAGCCCGACGAGGAGGTCGCGCTCGGCGAGCTGACGGCCAACCTGAGCGAGATGCTGGACCAGGTGATCGCCGGTACGAAGGCGCTCTACCGCGGCCACGCCATCGCCGCCATCGCGGCGACCGACCCGCACATCGCCGAGGACGCGCTCGACCTCATCGAGGTGGAGTACGAGGTCCTCGAGGCCGTGCTCGACCCGCAGGAGGCGATGCGCCCCGGCGCGCCGCAGCTGCACCCGGGCATGGTCACGCAGGAGGTCGGCGGCCTCTTCGACGGCGAGACCGGCGAAGCCGGGACCGAGGAGACGAACGCCGCCAAGCACGTCAAGTTCACCAAGGGCGACCTCGATGCCGGGTTTGCCGAGGCGGACATCGTCATAGAGCGCGAGTTCGACACGGGGATGTACCACCAGGGCTACATCGAGACGCACAACGGCACCGCGCTATGGAAGAACGACGACCGCATCCAGGTCTGGTCCAGCACGCAGGGCCAGTTCGAGGTGCGCGACCAGACCGCGCTGCTGTGCGGGCTGGCCCCCTCGCGCGTGACCGTTGAGCCGGTCGAGATCGGCGGCGGCTTCGGCGGCAAGACCCACGTTGTGATGGAGCCACTGGCCGCGATCCTGTCGAAGAAGACAGGCCGCCCGGTGAAGATGATCATGACCCGCCAGGAGGTCTTCGAGGGCACGGGCCCCACCTCCGGCACCCACAACCGCGTGAAGATCGGCGCCAAGCGCGACGGCACCATTACCGCAATGGACGCCGAGCTGATCTTCGAGGCCGGCGCCTACCCGGGCTCGCCGTTCACGGCGGGCGCGATGTGCGCCTTCGCCCCCTACGACGTCGACAACATCGAGGTCGAGGGCTGGGACGTGGTGGTCAACAAGCCGAAGGTCGGCGCGTACCGCGCGCCGGGCGCCCCGGCGGCCGAGTACGCCGTCGAGTCGGTGATCGACGAGATCGCCGAGCGGCTGGAGCTCGACCCGCTGGAGTTCCGGCTCCAGAACGCTGCGGAGGAAGGCACCGTGCGTGCCGACGGCGCGGCGTTCGGCGTGATCGGGAACGTTGACACGCTGGAGGCCATCCAGCAGAGCGAGCACTACCGCTCCGAGCTGTCCGGCGAGAACCGTGGCCGCGGCGTGGCCGCTGGCTTCTGGTTCAACGTCGGCTTCACCTCGGCGGCGCACGCCAACGTGATGTCCGACGGCACCGTCGGGCTCGTCGTCGGCTCCGCCGACATCGGCGGGACGCGTGCGGCCATCGCGATGCAGTTCGCGGAGACGCTCGGCATCCCGTACGAGTCGGTGAACCCGCAGGTCGTGAACACCGACGCGATCGGCTACACGATGGTCACCGGTGGTAGCCGCACCGCCTTCGCAGGCGGCTGGGCCGCCCACGAGGCCGCCCTCGACGTCCGTCGCCAGCTCGAAGAGCGCGCGGCGGCGATCTGGGAGTGCGACCAGGACGCCGTCAGCTACGAGGACGGCGTGCTGAGCGGTCCGGATGACCAGTCGTTCACGTTCAAGGAGATCTGCGAGCAGTTGCCGCACACCGGCGGGCTGATCCAGGGCAAGGCCGACGTGTCGCCCGACACCTCCGGCCCGGCCTTCGCGTGCCACGTTGTGGACGTCGAGGTCGACCCGGAGACGGGCAAGGTGGACATCCTCCGCTACACGGCCGCGCAGGACGTGGGCACGGCGGTGCACCCCTCGTACGTCGAAAGCCAGATCCAGGGCGGCGTCGCCCAGGGGATCGGCATGGCGCTCCACGAGGAGTACGTGTTCGACGACAGCGGCAACATGGAGAACCCCACGTTGCTCGACTACCGCATGCCGACCACGTTCGACCTGCCGATGCTCGACGTACTGCTCGTCGAGGTGGCGAACCCCGGGCACCCGTACGGCGTGCGCGGCGTCGGTGAGATCCCGATCGTGCCGCCGCTTGCGGCGGTCGCGAACGCGATCCACGACGCGATGGGCGTGCGAGTGACGCAGCTTCCGGCGACGCCGGACCGCATGCTCGAGCTGCTCGAGGAGCAGGGCAGCTAGTCAGCAGCCCTCGAGGCGGACACACAGCGGCCGGGGCATTGCCCCGGCCGCTTGCTTTGTGGAGGTGCTGGCGCGGGATTCCGTTTGTCATAACGTTGCAACGGTATCGTGACGCACCTATGCTGATGGAGCGACGGCAGGAGCCGACGAGACCGATGCCGATTGTTGGTGCCGCCCGCATCGGGCGGGCAATGTTGCTGCTGGCGGTCCTGCTCGGAATCAGCGTAAGTGCCGTCCTGTACGACCATAACGGATGGGATTTCCTCGGAGGGAGCGCGCTGGGAGCCGCTCCCGCGGGCATCGTGAAGATGGGTGCGTCGCTCGCACCGCTGGTGGTGGTATCGGTTACTGTGATGATCCTCGTGGTCGAGGGGGGAACGATGGTTGCAGACGCATTCCGCGAACAACTCAAGAAGCGCCGCGAGCGCGCGCGCCAGCGCGGTCGCGAAGAGGGCCTGGCAGAAGGCCGTGAGGCAGGTTTGGCAGTGGGCCTTGAGAAAGGCCTTGCAGCCGAACGAGCGCGGTGGCAAGAGTGGCTCGAGCGGAAGCAGGCTGCCGAGCTTGAGAACCGTCCGTTCGACGAGCCACCGCCCGGGACCGAATAGAACCACCTACCCGATGGTTACAGACGCATTCCGGGAACGACTCCACGAGCGCGCGCGGCGGCGTGGTCGCGACGAGGAGCGGGCAAAGTGGCAGGATTGGCTCGCTCGGAAGCAGGCCGCGGAGCTTGAGAACCGCCCGTTCGACGAGCCACCCCCGGGCGAGGAGTAGTTCGCGGTCCCGGTCGCGATCCATAGCTGGGGCACTCCCCGGCCACTCGCCGGTCACCCGCGCGTCGCAGTCAGGCCGTGGCGGTCTCGAAGTAGCGCTCGATCGCTGCGGGCGTCTGCGTCTCGAGCATGTTGACGACGGAGTCCGGCATCGCTTCCATCGCTTCCGCCGCCGTCTCCACGCCAGCGCACGTGCGGCTCAACGTCTCGAAGGCGCTCGCCTGGTCGGAGACGAACATCGAGTCGACGATGAGGCCGTGGCCGGGCACATAGCGGTCGACCATCGCCGCGCCGAGCTTGCGTAGCGTCGGACCCCAGTCGTTCGGGAACGCTTCGCCGGTAATCGGCGGACCCGACTGCTCGATGAGGTCCCCGGCGAACGCGAGGTCAGCGCCCTCTACGCCGATGGCGATGTCGTTGTCAGTGTGCGCGCGCCCGAGGTAGGCGAGCTTCAGGTCGATGTTGCCGAGGTGCAGGTCTATGAAGTTCTGGAACGTCACCGCCGGGGGCGTGACCGGGACGGCCTGCACCTGCTCACGGATCATCGGCATGTGGGACGCCATCGTGTCGCGGTGCGAGGTGCCTTCGTCGCCGACGAGCTTCAGCCGGCACCGCTCGTGGCCGACGGTGATGGCCGGAAGGAACCACCAGTTTCCGAAGCTGTGGTCGCCGTGGTAGTGCGTGTTGATGACGTAACGGACGGGCTTGTCCGTCACGCTCGCCACCGCGTTCAACAGGGCGCGCGCGTCCGACTCGGTCGTGCCGGTGTCGACCACGGCGACGGCGTCGTCACCGACGATGATGCCGGTGTTGACCATGATGAAGCCCGTGATCGTGTAGATGTAGACGCCGTCGGCGACCTCGTACAGACCGGCCACGGGCTTCGCGCCCCCCGTCGTCACGACACCGCTGCGATCTGACCCAGCTCGCGCTCGCCGCGCTCAATGGCGGCGAGCAATGCCTTGACGAGCTCGCGCCCGGACTCGGCCGTGAGCTCGACGGCCACGCGCGCGCCTGGCCCTGCCGAGGCGTCGACGAAGTCGATGCTGAGCGCGTGGTCCTCGGGGAGGTTGAATGGGTGGTCGAACATCACGTTGACGCGGTCGACCCGGAACCAGCCCTTCGGCCCCTTGCCGCTGCCCAGGATGTCGGCCTGCTCGACGATCATCGTGCACATGGTTGCCCTCGATTCCTTCGATGTGGGTTGGAGGTAGCGGCGGCTCCTAGGTGAGGTGCTTGCCGTAGAACTCGAAGATGTGCTGGTAGGCGTCCATGGTCGCCTCGGGGCGGTACATCGCCGTGTGGTGGTAGAAGAAGCCGTGCCCGGCGCCCTCGTAGCGGTGGAACTCGTAGTCCTTGCCGTGCTGCTTCAGCACCTCTTCGTGCTCGTCGACCTGCGCCGCCGTGGGACTCACGTCGTCGTTACCGAAGATCCCCAGCAGCGGGATCGAGAGGTTCTCTGTCAGGTCGATGGGCGCGACGGGCATCTTCTCGTTGATCTCGTCCTCGCCCATGATCACGCGCCCGCCCCAGCAGTCGACGGCCGCGTTGAACTGGTCCGAGGTGCATGCCACGAGGTACGTGTGACGCCCGCCGGAGCAGGTGCCGATGAGCCCCGCCTTCCCGTTGAAGTAAGGCAGCCCGTCCAGGTACGCCTTGGCGCCCTCGACGTCTGCGATGACCTGCGAGTCGGCGACGCCGCCGGCCGCGCGGACCGCGGCCGCGACGTCCTCGGGCGTGCCGTGCCCGTCACGCTCGTAGAGGTTGGGGCAGATGGCGATGTAGCCGTGGTGCGCGAAGCGGCGCGCCATCTCGCGGTTGAACTCATCCCAGCCGGGGATGTGGTGGATCATCACCACACCCGGGTAGGGGCCCGCGCCCAGCGGGCGCGCGAGGTACGTGTGGAGCGGGTCGCCGTTGTCACCGGCGATGGTGACCGTCTCCGCGATCATGCCCTCGTACTGGTCGGTCGTGTATTCGTGCATCTGGTCCTCCTCGCGCGTTGTTCCGTGCCTGCCTGCTCGCCCGCCTGGGCGGGCGTTATTCACTCGTGATGCGCACCACCATCTTGCCGACGTTCGAGCCGTCAAACAGCCCGAGGAATGCCTCGGGCGCGTGCTCCAGTCCCTCGACGATCGTCTGCCGGCTCCGGACCTCGCCCTCGGCCAGCCAGCGCCGCATGTCGGCCAGGAACGCCGCGCGGCGGTCGGCGTGGTCGGAGACGATGAAGCCCTGGATCCGCAGCCGCTTGCGCACGATGTGGCTGAGGTTGTTCGGGCCCGGCTGCGGCTCGGCCGCGTTGTAGCCCGCGATCGAGCCGCACGCCACCACCCGCCCGTGCTCGTTCATGTGGTTCAGCGCGGCCTGCAGGTGGTCGTGCCCGACGTTGTCGAAGTAGACGTCGATGCCGTCCGGTGCGTGCTCGGCGAGCGCTGCCTCGAGGTCCTCGGTGCGGTAGTCGATGGCCGCGTCGAACCCGAGGTCGTCGACGATCCACGAGGTCTTCTCGGGCGAGCCGGCGCTGCCGATCACCCGGCAACCGCGCAGCTTCGCGATCTGCCCGACGGCGCTGCCGACTGCTCCCGCGGCCGCCGAGACGAACACCGTCTCGCCCTCGCGCGGCTGCCCGAGGTCGAGCAGTCCGACGTACGCCGTGTGGCCCGGCATCCCGAGCACGCCGAGGTAGTCGGCGATGTCCTCGACATCCGGGTCGAGCGTGGTGAACGCCTCGGCGGGACCGGCCGCGAGGTCGCGCCAGCCGAGGTTGCTCGAGACGAGGTCTCCGGCTGCGAACGCCTCGTCGCCCGAGGCGACCACGCGGCCGACGGCGCCGCCCTGCATGACGGCGCCGATGGCCCATGGATCGGCGTACGAGGGCTCGTCGCGCATGCGGCCGCGCATGTAGGGGTCGACGGACATCCACTCGTTGCGGACGAGCACCTGCCCGGCTTCGGGATCTGGGAGGTCGACCTCGACGAGCTCGAAGTCGGAGGCGGCGGGCAGCCCCTCGGGGCGCGTCCGCAGCCGTATCTCGCGGCCTCGATGGCTCATCAGGGCTCCTCGCGATTGCCGGGCCGCCGCGATGATAGCGGAGTGCGGGCCTCCCGGATCGCCCGGCCGGCAGGTGTACAGCGCGCGGGTGGGCTACGATCCCGCTTCCTCCGCTGCATTGATCAAACGCGAGGAACCCTCGCGGGCGCCGAGGAGGCACGTATCGCCGGCTGGCTGCTCCGTCCGGGTTCGGGTGGGCCGTTCTACGGCTGGGTGATCGTCGCCGTCGGGTTCCTGATCGCGTTCAGCTCCGGCCCCGGCCAGTCGTACACGTTCTCCGTCTTCCTCGACTCGATCATCGAGGACACCGGGCTGTCGAGGACGACGATCTCGGCGCTCTACGCCGTCGGCACGGGCGTGAGCGCGCTCATGGTCGCCTACGTGAGCCGCATGTCCGACCGCTTCGGGCCGAGGCTCGTGGTGATCTTCGTCGCCGGCGCGCTGGGCATCGCCTGCTTCGGGATGGCGTTCGCGCAGGGCTTCATCGCGTTCTTCATCGCGTTTGCGGCGCTGCGCGCGCTCGGGCAGGGATCGACGCCGATCAACGCCACACTCATGGTCGCGCAGTGGTTCGTCGTCCATCGCGGGCGGGCGATGGCCGTCATGGGTTTCGGCTTCGCCGCATCGCTGGCCTTCATGCCGCCGTTCGCGCGGGCGCTCATCGACACCCTCGGGTGGCGCGAGGCGTACATGGCGCTCGGGGTGCTCGTCTGGCTGCTGGTCATTCCGGCCTCGGCGCTGTTCGCACGCAACACGCCCGAGGAGGTCGGGCTCTATCCCGACGGCGCCGACCACCCGCCGTTCGAGCCGGTCACGGTCGCCGAGGGCGAGCGTGACGACCGGCGCGTGCTCACCTCGCTGTCGTTCTGGCTCCTCTCGCTGCCACTGACGACCTCGCCGTTCGTGGTCACGGCGCTGGTGTTCCACCAGACCGGGATATTCGAGGCACGAGGGCTGAGCGCGACGGTCGCCGCGGGTGTGTTCGTGCCGTTTGCCGTCACGACGGCGGTCACGTCGGCGGTGGCTGGACTCGCGATCGACCGGGTGGGGCCGCGGCCGCTGTTCGTGCTGGCGATGCTGATCCTGCTCGCGGGCCTCGGCGTGTCGAGGCTCATCGACGGCGCGGTTGTCGCTACGCTGTACGCGGGTGTGCTCGGGGCGAGCAGCGGGGTGCAGCGCATCGTGCAGAGCACGATCTGGGCGCACTACTACGGCCGGCGTGGACTGGGGCGAGTGCAGGGCTCCGCGACGTCGATCATGATCATGATGTCGGCGATCGGCCCGCTCCCCCTCGCAGCCCTCGAGGGCGTCACGGGGTCTTACACGCCGGGCATCCTGGCGATGGCGGCGATGCCCATCCTCTCGATCGTTGGTGTCTCGTTCGCGCGGGTGGCGCCTGCCACAGTCGACGCGCCGCGGGAGACGCGCACCGCCTGAGCGACGAACCAATGAGCATCGGCGCAAGGCGCCGCCGCCTCGGCGCACACCGCGAGAGGACACCGCGATGGCAGGCCCGCGGCTGTTGATCGAGTCCACGTTCGAGGACCGCAACAAGACGATTGGCATCACGTTCCTCGTCCTGTTTGTCGTCTCGATCGTTGGGGCGAACTGGGCGCTGCTGACGTTCGGCATCACGCCGATCGGGTTCGGGCTCGAGGCGCCCGCGAGCGTGTACTTCGTCGGGCTCACCTTCACATTCCGCGACGGGATGCGTGAGCGCCTGGGGTTCCGCAGCACGCTGGTCGCGATCGCCATCGGATGCATCCTCAGCTACTCGCTCGAGGTGCGTGTTGGGGGTGACTGGTTCGCCCGGATCGCGCTCGCCTCGGCGACGGCATTCTTCTTCTCCGAGTTCTCCGATGCGCTGGTCTACGAGCGCATCCGCGGGTACTCGCGGATCCTCGGGATGGTCGCAAGCAACACGGTCGGACTGGCGGTGGACTCGGCGTTCTTCCTGACGCTGGCCTTTGGGTCGCTCGAGTTCCTCACCGGTCAGGTCGTCGGGAAGTTCTACATGACCGCGCTCGCGCTCGTGTTCATCGTCGCGTGGGAGCGCGGCCGGCGGATGCAGCAGCCGGCCTGAACAAGGAAGTCCGGCCCCCTCTCGCCCCTGCGGGGATGCCCCGCAGGCGGGGGCGAAGGGATCAGAGCGAACGACCGAGGGCCCCTCGCGCGAGGGGCCCTCGGGTTGTGAGCGTGCTGTCCGTCGGCTAGTCGGCGTCCGACGCCCAGATCATGAAGTCGCCCATCTGCGGCATGGGGCCGCCGGAGACGCCGACCTCTGGCTGGCCGCCCTTGAGGTGCACCTGGCGGTCACCGGCTCGGCCCTGGATCTGCAGGATGCTGTCGGTGTGCATCCAGATGCGCGTGCGACCCGCGCCCACGTTGCCACCACTGGGCGAGATCGGGGTCGGACCCTCGATGCTGATGTCGCCCTGGTAGAAGTCGAGCGCCTCGCCGCGCTTGATGCCGGCGAAGCCCAGGCCCTCCAGGTGGTAGTTGTGGAACGTCGCGAAGCCGTCGTACATGTTCTCGAAGTCGAGGTCCGCAGCCGTCGTCCCGGAGCCCTCGTAGAGCTTGCGGGCAGTGGCGTCGGTCGCCGACTCCGCCAACTCCAGCGTCGGGCGCAGCGCGAACGGCGGGCGCGTCGTCGCGTGGTTGAGGATGTAGACCGGCTTCTGCGCCATGTCCGCGGCCTTCTCGGCCGACGCGAACACGTACGCGACCGCGACGTGGATGGGCATGTCGTGGTCGAACAGGTTCAGGGGCTCGACGATCCAGCGGGCGTTCAGGTAGTCCTCGACCGTCACCTCGTCCGGACGGTGCTGGGCGAAGAAGCCCTCGGGAAACATCAGCCCGTTGCGCTTCGAGTTCACGATGAACGCGGCCATCTTGTCGTGGCTCTGGTTGTACTTGTCCATGTACTCGGTGAACTGGAAGCCGTCGTTCGTGCCGGCGCTCGTGCCCCACGGGTTCGTCCACACGCCGGGGCCCTCGACGGTGTTCTGCGCGTTCCGCCCGCCCTGGTAGTAGCGGCCGGGGAAGTTGTGCCACGCCTTCACGACGAGGCACACCGAGGTCAGCCCTCGGCCGACCGACTCGGCAGCGACGCAGATCGAGTTGGACATGCAGACCGGGCCGTTCATCTTGAACGTGAGGTTCGTCAACTCGGGCATGTTGTTGACGATCCAGTCACCGCTCAGCGAGGCGACGCCGTCCATCGGGTTCTCACCGGGCTGGAACTGGGAGAGCACGTCCTCCGGCAGCGGGTCGCCCTCGGGCCACCACGCGCCGGTGGTGGTGGACGGGTCGAGGACGAGACCGTCGACCTGGTCCGGGGTGATGCCTGCGTCCGCGATGGCGTTGCGGATCGCCATCAGCGTCCAGGCGCCGATGCTGGTCTCGGCCTGTCCGTCCCAGCGCCGCGCGGTGGGGGAGTGGCCGATGCCCACCGCGGCGACCTTGCCGCGGTGCTCCCAGACGCCGAGCCCCTCGTTGGTCCGATAGAAGTCAGCGGGTGCGTTCTCGGTTGGCATAGTGCCTCCCTCCCGAGTGCTCTTGTGTTTGCTCTCGCTGCAAGGCGGCGCCTCGGCCGCCATGTTGCGGCGATTCTAACCGCTATAGCATGCGTTGTGGGATTCCCGAGCAGGGACGGGCAGCCGACCTCCCCCCACGGGTCATCGAACGCGGTCTCGCGCCTGTACCATCGCGCCAAGGGAGAGCCGATGACCGAGGTCGCGCTCGGCGTGGAGGCCATCACGCTGCGTCCCGACGACGACAACTCGCCGCACGTCTACTGGGTGCGCGGCGCCGACGGCGGCGTCCTGATCGACGCCGGTCACGGCGAGGAGAGTGAGGTCGCGCAGCGGGTCATCGACGAGATAGACAGGCTGCGTGGCGACGGGCCGGCACCGCACACGCTCCTCATCACGGACCGCTTCGACGAGCACTGCGGGGGCTTCCCGGCGCTCAGGGACGCATTTCCCGGTATGACCGTCCACGCGGGGGTCGGCGATGCCGACGCCATCGAGGAGACCGCGGGCGCACGCCTCGACGGGCGACTCGACGGCGGGGAGACCTTCACGGCGGCTGGTGAAGCCCCTCGGACGGTCCGGGCAGTCGCGACCACGGGCCACACGGGCGGCAGCATGTGCTACCTGCTCGAGCCGGACGGCGTGCTGTTCAGCGGCGACTGCGTGCTCAGCACCGGGTCGACAGCCGTGCATCTCGACCTCGGCGGCGACATGGCCGCCTACGTTCGGGCGCTCCACACCCTCGCGGGCCTCGACGCGCGACTGCTGCTCTCGTTCCACGGCGCGCCCGTCACCGACCCCGCCGCGAAGCTGGCCGAGCTCATCGCGCACCGCGAGGCGCGCGATGAGTCGATCCTCGAGTGCCTGCGCGACGGTGTGACGGATCTCGACGCGATGCGGGATCGCCTGTACGGCGAGGCCGGCTTGGACGAGTGGCGGTGGAACGCCGCCCTTGAACAGATTCGCGGCCACCTCATCAAGCTGGCCGGCGAGGGCCACGTCGTGGAGGTCGAGGCAGGCACGACGTACCGACTCCCGTAGCGTCGGGCACGACGAACCGAGCCCACGAGGGGCGCTCGGTTTCGCGATCGATGGCGGCCGCGTGGTGCGTCGGCCGCCCCGAGGGGCAGCCGACACACCTCAGCCAGTGCGCTAGACGCCGACCGGCGAGCCCTGGAGGCGGTCCATCGCGTCCTGGGCCTCTTCCATCAGGTCGAAGATGACCTGGCGGGCGGGCTTGATGGCCTTGATGTGACCCACGCCCTGGCCGGCGGCCGGACCACTCCAGTCCTCGAGGTGGTGGTCGTCGATGGACTGCTTGATCTTCGCCACCAGCATTGGCTGGAGCGGCATCGGCAGCGGGTCCGGCGCCTCGGGCGCGTCCCACGCCTCGGTCCACTTGGACCGCACCTGCCGCACCGGCTTGCCCGAGGTCGCGCGCGACTGCACGGCGTCCTCGATGACGGCGTCGAGCAGCTTCTGCTTGGCGTACATCTCGGTCTCGGACTCGTTGGTCGCCTGCCAGATGGTGCCGCACCAGATACCGTCGGCGCCGAGGGCGATCGCGGCCGCGATGTGCCGGCCGGTCGTCACGCCGCCGGCCGCGAGCACGAGGCTCTCCGGCCGGATCTGGTCGCGCGCCATCGTCACCTCGGGTACCAGCGAGAAGGTGCCGATGCGGCCGCTGTGGCCGCCGGAGTCGCCGCCCTGCGCGATGATGGTGTCGACGCCCGCCTCGAGCTCACGCACGGCCTGGCGCCGCAGGCCGATGAGGCCCCACGCCTTCGTCCCGGCGTCGTGCAGCCGGTCCATGATGAACGCCGGGCTACCGAGCCCCGACGCGAAGATCGGGATCTGGTGCTCGATGATCACCTCGAGCTGCTTCTGTGCGCGCTCGAAGAGCCCCGGGTCGATGGAGCCAGACGGCTCGTTCTTCGGCTCGGGCATCTCGTTGTCGCGCATCAGTCCGTCGACGAAGTCGCGGTGTTCCTGCGGGATCATCGCCTCGAGGTCCTCGAGGTTCCCCTGCACGAACGACGCCGGAATGATCAGGTCGATGCCGAACGGCTTGTCGCCGACGCGCTCCTTGATCCAGCGGATGTCGCTATCGAGCTCGTCGGGCGTGGAACTGCTGGCGCCCAGCACCCCGATGGCGCCGGCGTTACTGGCGGCGGCGATCACGTCCTTGGTGTGTGCGAAGGCGACAATCGGGAACTCGGCCCCGTACTCCTCGCACAGCCGCGTATGCAGCGGATCTCCTGCCATGGCTCACCTCCCGTGGTGGTACCGGGCGGGCGAGCCTGCCGGGCGCGCGCGCCGGGCACTGCGCGCCCGCGTGCCTGTGGGGCGCGCTCTATAACAAGGCAATATACACAGGCTGGCGAGCCGCCATCGGCACGCGCTGCGCTACCATCCACGCGACCCCCGAGACGGCGAGGAGCGGCACGTGGCGGATATCGGCAGGCGGGTGCTCGGCAGCACGGGGATCGAGGTAGCCGAGTTGGGGCTCGGGGCCATGGACACGCCCACCTCGAAGGAGGGTCCCGCCACGTTCCAGGCCGCGCTCGACCTCGGCATCGACTTCGTCGACACGGCCCGTGAGTACTCGGGCTCCGAGTTCCTGATCGGCGAGGAGGTCCGCGGGCGCGGCAGCAAGGACTTCGTCGTCGCCTCCAAGACCTTCAGCCACAACATCGACGGCAGCCAGCGCGACGTCGACCGCTCCATGGCCATGCTGGGCGTCGACAAGATCGACGTGTACCAGCTGCACGACATCTCGACGCCGGAGGCGTGGGACGAAGTGATGGGCGAGGACGGAGCGCTCGAAGGGCTCCAGATCGCCCAGTACCGAGGGCTCATCGGCCACATCGGGATCTCGACGCACAGCCTCGACGTGGCCCGGCTCGCCATCGAGAGCGGGGCGTTCGAGACCATCATGCTGGAGTACTCGGCGTACTACACCGAGACCGCCCCGCTCATCGACCTCGCCGCGGAGCGCAACATCGCCGTGATCGTGATGCGGCCCCTCGGCGGCTCGGGGCGCACGAGTTCGATGCGCACGCGCATGTCCGACGGCTACGACGGCCCGTTGACCGCGCCAAACCTGCTGCGCTACGTGCTCTCCAACCCCGCCGTCTCGGTCGCCATCCCCGGCGCGCGCTTCCCCTCACGCATTGAGGAGAACGTCGCGGCGGCGCGCGCCTTCGAGCCGATGGACGAGGCCGAGTTGCGGGCTCTCGAGGAGGAGGCGGCGCGGTACTACTACTAGCGTCCTGTCTCCTGGAGCTGCGACAGCCTCTGGTCCTCTGAGATAGGAGCCAGGCGGTCCATCCCTGTTGTGTGTCGAAGCACAGGACGGACCACCGCCATGACCCCCGACGACCAACTTGTACCGCTTCCGCGGCGCAGGCCTGCCCTTGCCGAGAAGATGGGTAGCGTGCACGCGACCTGTCGGGTAATGGCGAGGCAGGACTGGGGTCTCGCGGGCGCGACTCCTTTCGCTTCGTCCAACGTCACTGCGATTCCTCGTGAAACTTCTTAACGTATACCTCACGCTTCTAACGGTTTGCTTACACGTGCAGTGCCTAGACTGGAGCCGTCGACCGCCTCAATGCGCGGGTGTCGGCCGACAAGCGAGCACCTGGACCCAGGCCGATGCGACGACAGCCGCGCGCATCGTCGCCGCGATCGGAGTCCCCCGATGACCGCTGCCGCAGAGCCATCGCTGATCCCGTCCGCGTACATCGAGGGCTACCACCGGGCTCGCGAAGTGGATCCCGAGCTGGCGGACATCTACGTCCGACACACGCTCATCACTGACCCGCTGGCGGACGCGGCCATGGAGGCGCTCGGCAACTACGAGCCGGCGCGGGCGGAGGCGTTCATCCGGGCGGGCGTGGACGGTGACGACGCGACGCTGCGCGACGCTCCCCAGGAGTTGAGGACGTTCTTCGACTCGCTTGACCCGCCCGATGGCATGCTCGACCCCGCAAGGGTCATGCCCGGCATCCGCGCCTTCCACAAGTACTCGGACGTGTACTTCCTCGGCCTGCTCATCGACTCCATCGTCACCGGCTTCAGCACCAACATCAGTAAGTCGTTCTACATGCGGGGCCGGCTCGCGGGAAACCTCCGCCGTCTCAGGCAGAACACCCGCCACATCGTGGAGATGACCATCCCGGGCGGCCTCGATCGCCACGGCGACGGCTGGAAGCTGACGATTCGCATCCGGCTCACGCACGCCCGCGTCCGCCGCCTGCTCCTCGACTCAGGCGAGTGGGACGTGGAGGCTGACGGGCTGCCGCTGCACGCTGCTCACATCGCGCTTGCCGCCAGCGGCTTCTCCGCCAACAGCATCGAGGCGGTGGGCAAGCTGGGCGTCAGAATGGAGTCCAGTGAGCGCGACGACCTCATGCACATCTGGCGCTATGTGATCTGGCTCATGGGCGTCCCCGAGGAGATCTTCTTCAACGACATCGACGAGGGCATGCACCTGAAGAAGGTCGGCTTCCTCTGCGAACCGCGCCCGGGCGTTGAGTCCTCCGCCATGGCGCACGCCATCATCAGATCTGTCCCTGACCTCATGGATATCTCCGACCCAAAGCAGAAGCAGAAGATCACCAGCGCCCTCTTCCGCGCCTCCCGTGCCCTCATCGGCGACGAGCTCGCGGATGCCCTCGACTATCCGAAGCAGTCGACCTTCGGGGCGCTGGCGCTCGTACGGGCGCAGCGACGGTGGCAGATGCTGGCGGCGCGCTTCATCCCCGGCGTCACCCCCTACTCCTTCAACAACTTCGCCGGCCTGCTCCAGCGCTCCGTCTACGACGAGCACGGCATCAGCTACCGCCTGCCCGACGCCATGAAGGATGCCGACTCGACCCCCTGGTAGTGCCTCGTGGCACCACCCATCCCGCCCGCGCTTCCCCGCGGTCCCGGACCTCAACACCGACGCGGCGGGTGAACCGGCGCGCTGTATCGGGGGCGTTGAAGGCGCCCACGCGGTCATGAGACCTGTACGCTGACCCTCCTTCACGGGGAGGAGATCAGAGCGCGATGACCAACTCGCACGGTCCGTTCCCGGCTCACTTCTTCCGCCGCGCCGACGAGAGCGACGACGCGGTCTTCTACCAGCCGCCGCGCTTCGTGACGCACATCGACCGCGCCACCATCAACGCACTTACCGACTTCTACCGCGAGGCGATCCCGGGTGGAGCGCGCGTGCTCGACCTGATGTCGTCGTGGGTCTCGCACCTCCCCGACGACGTGGAGTACGAGCGTGTGGCGGGCCTCGGCATGAACGAGGCAGAGCTCGCCGACAACCCGCGGCTCGACGACTACGTGGTGCACAACCTCAACCGCCGACCCGAGCTGCCGTACGAGGACGCGGAGTTCGACGCGGTCCTGAACGCGGTGTCGATCCAGTACCTCACGAGACCGCTCGATGTGTTCGAGTCGGTGCGGCGTGTGCTGCGGCCGGGTGGGCTGCACGCCGTCGCGATCTCGCACCGCATGTTCCCGCAGAAGGCGGTCGCGGTGTGGCAGTCGCTGAGCCCGGCCGACCGGATCGCGCTCGTCGGCTCCTACTTCGCGCTGACGCCCGGATGGGGCGAGCCGATCGTCGTCGACCGCTCGCCGCCGGACGCCGACCCGCTGTGGATCGTCGCGGCCCGCACCGTCGAGGTGAGCGGCGATCCGGAAGGCGAGGGCAAGGCGGACGCCGACCCCGGCGAGTAACGGGCACGTTGCCCCGTCGCACGCCCCGATCCACGATGCGGGCGGCAGTCCAGGCCGCTCGCGAGGAGACACACAGGCATGAACGGCATCGAGGCGATCGCGCGCATCCTCAAGCTCGAGGGCGTCGAGTGGCTCGCCTGCTACCCCAGTAACCCGCTCATCGAGGCTGCAGCCCGCGAGGGCATCCGTCCCATCGCGTTCCGGCACGAGCGCGGCGCGATCATGGCCGCCGACGGCTACAGCCGCACCAGCGACCGGCAGCGCTTCGGCGTCGTCGCCGTGCAGTCGCAGGCCGGTGCCGAGAACTCGCTCGGCGGCATCGCGCAGGCATTCGCCGACAACGTGCCGATCCTCGTGCTCCCCGGCGGCGTGCCCCTGCACCAGATCGCGGTGCGACCGAACTTCTCGGCGGTCCACAACTACGGCGGCCTCGCCCGTCGCGTCGAGGCGATCTACGCCGCCGACCAGATACCGGCGGTGATGCGTCGAGCCTTCCACGCACTGCGCAACGGCCCCCCGGGCCCGGTCGTCGTCGAGCTCACCGCCGACGTGCTGTCCCGCGAAGCCCCCGAGTCGGCGCTCGACTACACGCCGCCGGCGATGGTGCGCCAGGCGCCCGAGCCCGAGGCCGTCGAGGCGGCGGCCGCGTTGCTCATGGATGCCGAGCGGCCACTGATCTGGTCCGGCGGCGGCGTGCTGTTCGCCCGCGCGACGGCACAGCTGCGCGAGCTGGCGGAACTCCTCGACATGCCCGTGTTCACGTCGATGCCCGGCAAGTCGTCGTTCGACGAGCGCCACCCGCTCTCGGTGGGCGCGGGGGTGGGTACGACGACGCTCGCGGCGCACAAGCGCATCGGGGAGGCGGACGTGCTGCTGGCGCTGGGCACCAGCCTCACGCGCACCGGCTACGGGCAGTCGATCCGCCCGGGCACGCGCATCATCCACAACACGGCGAGCCTCGAAGACCTCAACAAGGACGAGACCGCCGAAGTTGCCCTCCCCGGCGACGCGGCGCTCGTCATCGAAGCACTGATCGAGGAGCTGCGCGAGCGCCTCGGCGAGGATGGGCGAGGGCGCGAGGAAGGCGTCGCCGCCGGTATCGCCGCCGACCGCGACGAGTGGCTCGCCGAGTGGGAAGCGCTCCTCGAGTCCGACGAGGTGCCCGTGGGCACGTACCGCGTGATCCGCGAGATCGACCGCATGATCGACCGCGAGCGCAGCATCGTCACGCACGACGCGGGCGCGCCGCGCGACTCGATCGTGCCGTTCTTCACGGCGACGACACCGCACAGCTACGTGGGGTGGGGCAAGACGACGCACCTCGGGTTCAGCATCCCGCTCATGATCGGCGCGAAGCTCGCACACCCCGACCGCTTCTGCCTGAACCTCATGGGCGACGGCGCGTTCGGGATGTCCGGCATGGACATCGAGACCTCGGCGCGCGCGGGCGTGCCGATCACGACCGTCGTGCTGAACAACGGCGGCATGGCCACCTACCCCGGCGGCTTCCCCACCGCGCGTGAGCAGTACGGCGTCTCGCACATGACCGGCAACTACGCGCAGATCGCCGAAGGCATGGGCGCCGTCGGCATCGAAGTGCTCGAACCCTCGGAGCTTGCGCCGGCGATCGAGCGGGCGCAGCAACTCAACGCCGAGGGGCGTACGGTGCTCATCGACGTGCACTCGAACATGGAGGCGCGCCGCTCGCGCTGGGACCGCTAGCCCTCGAGCGCGCGGCCCCCGGAAAGCGGATCGGGGAGGGGACACGATGCGTCCGAACACGGTGAAGCGCGCCTGGCACGCGGGTGAACGCACGATCGGCGCCTGGCTCGGCACGCCCTCAGCGCACATCGCCGAGTCGATGGCCCACGCGGGCTTCGACTGGCTGTGCATCGACATGCAGCACGGCGTCATCGACTACAACGACACGGTCGAGATGCTGCGCGGCATCTCCACGACCGACACGATCCCGTTCGTGCGCGTGCCGTGGAACGACCCACCGACGCTGATGAAGGTGCTCGACGCGGGGGCGTACGGCGTCGTCATCCCCCTCGTGAACAACCGCGAGGAGGCCGAGCGCGCGGTGTGGGCGTGCCGCTACCCGCCACAGGGCGGCCGCTCGTTCGGCCCCGCACGCGCCACCATGTACGCGGGCGAGGGCTACGTGGACGAGGCAAACGACGAGATCGCGGTGATCTGCATGATCGAGACGGCCGAGGCGCTCGACAACCTCGACGAGATCCTGGCTGTCGACGGGGTGGACTGCGCGTACATCGGACCCTCGGATCTCGCGTACGCGATCGGCATGCAGCCGGTCGGCGACAACCCCGACCCACGGCACCAGGAGACCGTGCTGAGCGTCCTCGATGCCTGCAAGCGCCACGGCGTGACGCCGGGCTGCCACACCAGCAGCCTCGAGTACACGACGAAGTGGCTCGACGCCGGGTTCCAGATGGTCACGCTCGGCCAGGACAGCGCCTTCATGCGCAGGGCGGCGGGCTCGGACCTCGCCGCCGCGCGCGAGCAGACGGGCGTCCCGCCCGTGCGAGGGGGCGCGTAGTGCCCAACGTCGACCACGCCGAGCTGACCGCCTACATCACCCGGATCTTCGAGGCCCTCGGCGCGCCGACGGAGGACGCCGATAACGTCGCCTCGCACCTCGTCGACGCGAACTTGAAGGGCCACGACTCGCACGGCGTGATCCGCGCGGCGCAGTACGTGCAGCGCACGCAGGAGGGCCGCATCGTCCCGGGCGCGACCGTCGAGGTCGTGCAGGACACCCCCACGACGGCCATCGTCGACGGCAACTGGAACTACGGGCAGGTCGTGGGCCGCGAGACGATGAACCTCGCGATCGAGAAGGCGCGCGATCAGGGCGTCGCCGTCGCCACCGCGCACCGAGGGGGCCACGCAGGCCGCATCGGAGCGTACGGCGAGCAGGCAGCCGCGGCCGGGATGATTGCGATCGCGTGCGTGAACCTCCACGGCGGCGGACAGCTCGTCGCGCCGTTCGGCGGTGGGCGACGCCGCCTCGGCACGAACCCGATCGTCTTCGCCGCGCCCACACCGAACCCGGAGGAGCCGTTCGTGCTCGACATGGCGACCTCTGTGGGGGCCGAGGGCAAGGTGCGCGTCGCCCGCAACCGCGGAGTCGAGCTCCAGCCCGGCTGGATCCTCGACGGTGACGGCCGCCCCTCGACCGACCCGCTCGACCTCTACGGCGGCGACCCGCCGTTCTCGCGCCAGGCCGGCGCGCTGCTGCCTGTCGGCGGCCCGGTGGGCTACAAGGGCTTCGGCCTCTCCATGGCCGTCGAGTTCCTCGCGGGCGCGCTGATGCCGACGACGGCGACCCGGCCCGACGACGAGGTGGGCGGCAACGCCATCTTCATGCTCGCGATCGACCCAGACCACTTCGCCGGCCGCGGTCCGTTCCAGGACAAGCTGTGGGATCTCATCGAGATGGTGAAGGAGCCGCCGTTCCAGGAGGGCTTCGACGAGGTGCTGACGGCCGGGGAGCCGGAGCGCCGCCGCAAGGCGCAGCGCATGGTGAGCGGCATCGACCTCGAGGAGACAACGTGGAACCAGCTCATCGAGGCCGCCGCCTCCGCCGGCGTCGGCCCCTATGAGGGGGCGATGCGGTAGCAGCTACCGTGAGTCGAGCACCTCGGGGTTAACGATTGCGGGTGGCGTCTCGCCCGTGAGCACAGCAATGACGTTGTTCGCGGCGAGTTCGCGCATCAGGTAGCGCGTCTCCTCCGTCGCCGTGCCGATGTGCGGGAGCACGATCACGTTCGGCAGCTGGGGTATCGGGTCGGCGGGGTCTGGCGGCTCGTCCTCCAGCACGTCGAGCGCCGCCCCTGCGATGGAGCCGGCCTCGAGGGCCTCACGCAGCGCAGCCTGGTCGACCACGGGGCCGCGCGACGTGTTGACCAGGTAGGCGTCGCTGCGCATCAGCGCCAGCTCGCGCGCGCCGATCAGGCCCTGCGAGGTGGGGTTGAGGTCGGTGTGCAGGCTCACGAAGTCGGACTCGCGCAGCAGGTCGTCGAGCGGGCGGTACTGGCTCTCCGGGGCGCCCTCGGGAAGCGTGTCGAAGACGTCGGTCCAGAGGGTGCGCATGCCGAGCGACTGCATGCGTCGTGTCACCTCGCGGCCGATGCGGCCGAAGCCGACCACGCCAAGGACCTTGCCTCGAATGTCGTGGCCCAGCGGCAGGCGCGGCGCGCGCCCGGCCCAGCGGCCGCTGCGCGCGTAGTCCTCGTACGCGAACAGCTGCCGCGCGAGTGCGACGATCAGCGTCATCGTGAGGTCGGTCACGGCTGTGTTGAGCACACCCGGCGTGTTGCAGATCGCGATGCCGCGCTCGGTGGCGAGCGGCACGTCGAAGTTGTCGTAGCCGACCCCGGTGCCGGCGACGACGCGGAGGTGCGGCGCGGCGTCGAAGAGGGCTGCCCCGGCCACGCGCAGCGGCGACATGATCACGCCGTGGGCGTCGGCGAGGGCCGCATGCAGCTCGTCGTCGGACACGGTGGGCTCGACGCGCCGTACCTCGCCGAGCGCTTCGAGGCGCGCAAGGAACTCCGCCTCAATGGGCGTGGCGACGCAGATGACGGGACGGCTCACGATGCGCTCGGGTAAGGCCTCGGGCGCGGGCGGGCCGGAGCCCGCCCGCACGCGATGGCTGCTAGCCGCGCGGGAGGCCGAGGCCGCGCGTGGCGATGATGTTGCGCTGGATCTCGCTCGAACCGCCGGCGATGGTCAGCACCACCGAGTGCACGTACACCTGCGTCGGCTCCGCGGACACTGCCGCGCGCGAGTCGTCTGGGTCCCAGATGTTCGAGTAGAGCCCGAACGTCTTCATGCCCGCGCGGGCCACCCGCTGGCGGAGCTCGGTGTAGAACGCCTTGCCCATCGACGCCTCGTAGTTCGGCAGCATGCCGGACGCCTGCATCGACGCGACTCGGAACGAGAGGTTGAACATCACCTCGGACGCGATGTAGTGCTCGGCCAACTCGGAGCGCGTGCGCTTGAGGCCGCCGTGCTCGCGCTGGGCCATGCCCTCCGCCGAGTGCGCGTGCTCGATGATGCGGTCGAGGAACTGCCGGTTTTCGATCGCCCCGCCGATGCCGGAGCGCTCGTAGTCGAGCAGCGTCATGCCGACGTACCAGCCGCGGTTCTCCTCGCCGATCATCTGGTCGGCAGGGACGCGCACGTCCTCGTAGAACGTCTCGTTGGTGGCGTGGCGGAAGCCCATCGAGACGATGGGCCGCACGGAGATGCCGGGCGTCGCGCGGTCCATCACGAAGAACGAGATGCCGCGGTGCTTCGGGGCGTCCGGGTCGGTCCGGAACATGCCGAAGATCCAGTTGGACTTGTGGCCGGAGGAGGTCCACATCTTCTGGCCGTTGATGACGTACTCGTCGCCGTCGCGCACCGCGCGCGTCTGCAGCGAGGCGAGGTCAGAGCCCGCGCCCGGCTCTGAGAAGCCCTGCGCCCACAGCATCTCGCCGCGCAGCGTCGGGGCGAGGAACTTCTGCTTCTGCTCCTCGGTGCCGTGCACGAGGATCGTCGGGCCGAGGAGGCGGAGGCCGCCGCCGCCGACGGGCGGGGCACCGGTGTAGGCCATCTCCGAGTTGAAGATGAACTGCTCCATGCTGGTCAGGCCGGCGCCGCCGTACTCCTTGGGCCAGTGCGGGGCCGCCCAGCCGTGCTCGGCGAGCGCGTCCGCCCACTCGAGGGCAGCCTCGCGAGCGTCGTCGTCACCGATCGCGATGTCGGCCTGCCAGTCGTTCTCGCCGGAGGGGTCCGCCTCCTGGGCGCGTGCCTTGTAGAAGGCAGGCAAGCGCTCCTCGATGAACGACCGCACCTCGTTGCGGAATGTGGCTTGCGCGTCTGAGTCGGCCCAGTCCATGGCACCCTCCCGGTTCACGTTCGTGCGCGGGCGATGATACCTGCTCCCCCCAGCACGCGCTCCCGTCGAGGTGGCTTCTGATCCCCTCGCCCGCGTCCGTTCTGATCCCCTCGCCCCCGTCTGCGGGGGAGAGGGTGAGGGTGAGGG
>VXTU01000057.1 GCA_009837285.1 Chloroflexota bacterium
TTACCCCTCTCGAGGCCATTGCAGTTGCTCTGGAGGCTCGTGGGCTGGGAGATGTGTATATGCGACTGCCCTTGGGGAGAGGGTTGGGGTGAGGGGGTCCGGCTCCCGCAACTGTCGACCTACTCAGATGGTCATGAGGCGACGGGAGCAACGAGCGGGGAGACCGCACCGGGGTTGATCGCCTCCGTGCGCCCTTCGAGGTGCAGCACGCCGACGAGTGCGGCGGTCGCCGCGTCGAGCTCGTCGTGGGTGGGGCGGCGCTTGCGGGGGATGCCGCGCACGCCCACGCGGCGCAGTCCGCGCCGCAACCCATCGCGGTCGCGCTTGCGCGGGATGCCGAGGATGTCCTGCGCCATTCCCGGGTACACCTCGACGACCTCGAAGCCGCGGGTGCGTAGCCGCTCGCCCAGCGCGATGCCACGCAGCGTGAGCCCGACCATCGAGGGGATGAGCGTCGGGTAGGGCCGGTAGCCCATCGCCGCGCACTGCCGGTCGACCTCGCGCATGATCCCGTGGCGCGCGCACTCGCACGTCGGGTCGGCGCAGCAGCGCCCCTCCGGCAGCGCGAGTGGCGCGTCGATCGCCACGACGGCGGGCTCGAAGCGCTGCGCGACGTCCTCGACTTCCTCATCCGTGCGCACTGTGTCGAGGAGCCGCAGCCGCCGGTCCGGGCCGAGCACGGCGACACCGGTGGGGTAGCGCGGCCCGCTGCGCAGGTCGATGCCGAGCGCCAGGGGCCCGGGAGGGGAGGCAGCTGCGGGCTTTGATACACTCACTCGGCGACCTCGCAGCATCCGCCCCCCGGGGCTCCCGGAGCACTCACCGGGAGCCCGTCGTCGAGAGGATAGTCCGATGGCGGTCAAGAACGAGATGGAGCCCTTCACGCGCATCGACGTGCATGAGGCCAAGGAGATGATCGACAACGGCGACGTCCAGGTGGTCGACTCGCGCGAGATGCACGAGCACGCCGACGGCCACGTGCCGGGCTCGCTCAACATCCCGCACATGGCGACGCTGGTGCGCGCCGGTGACCTCGCGACGGACCGCCCGATCCTCTTCATCTGCAAGTCCGGCCAGCGCTCGGCCGTCGCGGCCGAGTTCGCCGCCACCATGGGCCTGACCGACCTCTACAACGTCGAAGGCGGTCACGACGACTGGGCCGAGGCCGGCTACCCGATGGAGACGTAGCGCGCCCGCCTACCTCCTCTTCGACATCGACGGCACGCTCCTCGACTCAGACGGGGCGGGCCGTGGCGCGCTCAACCGCGCCTACGAGGAGGCCACCGGCGTCACCGGCGCCATGGACGGCGTGGTCTTCCAGGGCCGCACCGACCGCTGGATCCTCGACGAAGTCACGCGGCGCACCGGCGCCACGGTCGACCCGGTAACGTTCCTCCCGCGCTACTACAAGATCGTCGAGCAGGAGCTAGCCGAGCGGGATCCCCGCCCGCTGCCCGGCGTCCCCGACCTCATCGAGGCACTCGACGCCCGCGACGATGTGGTACTCGGGATCGGGACCGGGAACCTCCGCCGCGCCGCGTTCCTGAAGCTCGCCTCCGTCGGCCTCGACGGCTACTTCAGGGGCGGCGGCTTCGGCGACGACCACCTCGACCGCGTCGGATTGCTGCGTGACGGCGCGCGCGAGATTGGGTGGAGCGAGGGGGAGCGTCTCGTGGTCATCGGCGACACGGAGCACGACATCACGGGCGGCAAGGCCGTCGGCGCGTACGTGGTGGCGGTGGCGACGGGCTGGACGAGCCTCGACGACCTCGCGGCCCACGAGCCCGACGCGCTGCTCCCGGACCTGTCCGATCTCGATCAGGTCATCGCCTTGCTACTGGGGACATAGGCGCCGGGGCGCGTTCGTCACCCACCGCGCACGAAGATCACCACCGCGACCATCGCCAGGCTGAGCGCGGCGACGAGCAGCACGTTGCGGAGGTGCCGCCCGGACGTGCGCATCGCGCTCGCGCGGGGCGAGCCACGTCCGTCCCACCCGTGGTCGATGAGCACGTCGGCGGCGCGGTCGCGGTCCGCACGGGGGACGAACAGCGCGTACACGAACGGCACGCCCACCGGGTACGCCGACGAGGTCAGGTTGAAGCGCGCGGCGTCCTCGATGTGCAGCTCGGCGTCGATGCCCGCGTCCAGCAGCGCGTCGAGCCACTCGCCCGCGAGGTCACCGTCGCGCTGCGCGGTGAGCAGAATGAAGCCGCGCGCCGCCGGCGCTGCGTCCTGGTCTGGATCGGTTTCGAGGGTCACGGCCGTCCGGCCGCCGTCCCTGCCGGCTCCGTTACGCCGGCTGGAGCGCGTGGACCTGTACGGCGGCCGTGCCGTCCGCGGTACCGCCCAGCGGGAACAGCGCCATCGCCGCGCCGCCGTCGTACCACGCCGGCACGAAGACCGTCCCCGGCGCAACGCCATCGTCGAGCCTGGCGGTAATGCGCACCTCGGCGTCACCGGCCGCGAGCACAAGGTCGTCGCCCATGCGGATGCCGAGCGGCTCGGCGTCGCGCGGGTTGATAAGCGCCGACTCCTCGCGGTGCAGCTTGTCAGCGTCCTCGGAGTGGATCGAGGCGCCCTCCCACGACGTATAGAGCGAGCGGCCGGTCATGAGCCGCAGGCCGTCGGTGCTGCCCTCAGGCGCGCCGACCGGCTGGTACTGCACACGGCTCGAGGGCATCTCGCCCAGTGCGCGGGTGCGTGAGGGCAGCAGGTCCTCGTAGCGCGTGTAGCCGTCGATGCGCTCAGCCATGTCCGCCATCACCTCGGCGGCGCGCTCGTAGGCGAAGTCGCCACCGAGCGCGTTGGCAAGCGCGACCAGGATGGCAACGCCCTCGCGCTCGTCGCGCCGCGGCTCGGCAGCGGGGCGCTGGCGCGTGATGCGGCGGTCGCCGGAGGTGGTCGTGCCGTTCTTCGCGAAGAACGGCAACTCGGCCAGCACGACGTTCGCGTGCTCGGCAGCGGTCGAGCGCAAGGAGTCGATCACGACCAGCGCGTCGACGGCCTCAAGGGCGGCTTGCACGTCGGCGGTGCCGGTCGAACTGAGCAGGGGGTTGTCGTCGTGGATGAGCAGCGCGCGGATCGAGCCGTCGCGGGCGCCCTCGATGATCTCCGTGAATGAGCGGCCGCCGTCGCCGGGCTCGAGTCCCATGTCGGCGAGCCCGAGCGTATTGGCGTCGGCCGGGAGGTAGTGGAGGCCCATCGCGGCGCGGTCGCCGAGGGCGGCGATGGCGAGGTTGCCGCTGGCGCGCGCCTGCTCGGTCGCGGTTTCGACGCTGAACGGGTCGGGCGCGAACACGACGGCGAAGCTGGGGCGCTCCTCGCTCGCGCCGTTGTCATCTGATGGCGGCTCCGGCTTGCGGCCGGCGATGAGCTCGCGCGCCCGCGCGAGTGCGTCGGCGTCGACGCCTGCGGGCGCACCCGCTTCGCCGGCCGCCGTGTCGAGCGCGTGCGCGAGCTGCTGCGCGGCGAGCGCTTCGTGACCGGGCGAGGGCTGCAACCAGACCTCGGTGAAGTCGACGAGCTCGCCCCAGCGCGACGAGATGAGCACGAGCTTCGCGCCGCCGTTCACCACGGCGTCCTTCACGCGCAGCGAGATGACCTGGTGCGACTCCTCGATGTCCCCGCCGACCACGACGATGGTGTCGGCGTGCTCGATGTCGGCGTAGGTCGAGGTCAGGCGGTCCGAGCCGAGCGCGCCAGCGAGCGTCGCTGCGACAGCGCGGTGGACGGGGCCACCGACGTGGTCGAGGTGGGGTGTGCCGATCACCTCGCGCGCGAGGCGCGTGAGCAGCGCTGCTTCCTCGTTGGTGGCGAGCGGCGAGCCGAGCACCGCGACGGCGTCCGCGCCGTGCCCCGCCTTGACCGCCGCCAGTGCCTGAGCGGCCTCGTCCATCGCCTCCTCGGGCGTGACGGGGAGCAGGCGGTCGCCGCGGCGGGCGAGCGAGCGGCTGAGCCGCTGCCCGTCGGTGACGGCGTCGTAGTGGAAGCGGCCGCGCACGCAGATCTGGTCGCGGCTGGTCGGGTTGAGGCGGTCGGGGCGCACGATGACCGGGCGGCCGTCGCGCGTGCCGTAGGAGATGGTGCAGCCGACCGAGCACCCGTTACAGGCCGAGTTCGTCCATTCCTCGGCGAGCGCGACCCACTTGTTGGGCTTCTCCATCAGGGTCGCCGTGGGGCAGACGTCGATGCAGGAGCCGCAGAAGTCACAGTTCGACTCGTGGACGGCGCCGCCGGTGCCGAAGGCGATCATCGTGGTCGGGCCCTTGCCGGAAAGGCTGATCGCGCCGGTGTGGCGGAGGTCGGCGCAGGCGCGGACGCAGCGGGTGCAGATGATGCACATCTGCGGGTCGAACTCGAGGAACGGGTTCGCGCGGTCCGGCTCGGGAGGCGGGGCCTCGTAGTACGAGCGCTCCTCGCCGACCCACGGCTCCTCGAACTCGCCCATGTCGATCAGCTCGGTCGAGGTCTGGAGCTCGCAGCGGTAGTTCTTGCTGCACGTCAGGCAGCGGTGCGTGACCACGTCGTCGCGGAGGCAGATCTCGCCCGGCTGGCAGTGGACGCGGCGGTGACAGGTGAGGCAGCGGTCGGGGTGGTTCGCCATGATCAGCGACATCACCTGCTGGCGCGCGCGTTTCACCTCGGGCTTCTCGGTGTTGACGACCATGCCGTCGCTGGTCACGGCCGTGCACGACAGCTGCAGGGGCGTCGGTCGGCCGCCTTCGATCTCGACGAGGCACGTACGGCATCCGGCGTACGGCTCCAGGCCGTCGATGTAGCAGAGGTTCGTGATACGGACGCCCTGCTCCTTGATCACCTCGACGAGTGGAAGACCCGCCTCGACCTCGATCTCGGCGCCGTTGAGCGTGATGGTCGCCACGGAGTGCGTCTCCCTGCCGCTAGTCGCGGTCGAGCTTGCCGGGCAGGTGCTGCGGGCCGAAGGAGCCGTCGCTGCCGGCGACGGGGAAGCGGCCGCGTGCCGTGGGCATGGCGGTGCGGAGCGGGATCTCGTCCTGGCGCTGCCCGTTGGGGTACGTCCCGCCGGTGCGCTCGAGGTACGCCTGCGACTCGCGACTCAGCGCGTCGCGGTCGCGGTACATGTCCTCGAAGACGTAGACGGCGTCGTCATATCGGCCGCCAGCCTGGATGGCCTGGTACGGGCAGGCCTCGGTGCAGAGGCCGCAGTACATGCAAATGCGGAAGTCGATCTCGTAGCGGTCGACGTTGAGGGTGCCGTCCTCGCGGGGCGAGGTCTGGACGAGGATGCAGCCATCCGGGCAGGCCTGCGCGCAGGTGGAACAGCCGGTACAGCGCTCCTCGAACCACAGGAGGTTGGTGCGGGCGCGCACGGGCACGTCGCGCTCCTCCTCCGGGTAGGAGACGGTGATCGGCTGCCGGAAGATGTGCTTGAAGGTGACGAGCATCCCCTTGGCGATGCCCATGCCGTAAGCCACGGTGCCCCCTCGCCTGTCGCGGCCGGACCGTGTCCGGCACTCGCGGCGCAGCATAGCCGACGGGGGGCGTGGGGGACAGCGGAGCGAGGGCGATCGGGGCGAATTGTTCGCGGAAATGCACCAGCCCCTCGGTCCGTGGAGTCTCTCTCGCCGCGCGCTCGGCCAGCGCACCCGATACCCTCGCCGCCATGACCGACGACCGCTGGGCGCCCGGCACGCACATCACGGCACGCAGCATCTGGGGCGGCCGCATCTTCGCGGCCTCCTGCTTCGTCGTGATCGAGGACACGGGCGACGTGATCACGGCCTGCACGCCGCCCGGCACCGTCTGGAAGCGCCCCACGGACCTCGACGGCAACGACATCCGGTTGCCGCACGTCGAGTGGCGGCTGCGCGACGACGTCTGGCGCGGCCGGGGCATGGTCCGCGTGTGGATACGGGACGTTGCGCACTCGGTGCTGATCTTCCTCGGCGACGGCGACGTGGGCGGCTGGTACGTGAACATGGAGACGCCGTTCCGCCGCAACGCCATTGGCCTCGACCTGCGCGACCAGCACCTCGACATCATCCTCCCCTCGGACCTGAGCCGGGTGCGCTGGAAGGACGAGGACGAAGTCGAAGCGGCGGTCGCCTTCGGCAGCATGACCGCCGAGGAAGCCTCGGAGGTCCGCGCGGAGGGCGAGCGCGCCGTCGAGTGGATCCGCCGGGGGGACCACCCCGCCTTCGACGACCGCTGGCGCACGTGGACGGTGCCCGAGGAGTGGGACGTGCCAGTCCTGGCCCCGGGCTGGGAGACCTTGCCGCCCGCGATCTAGTTCCGCCATCCCTCCTGGCACGGGACCCGTAACACGACGACGATGGACTTCGGACGCGAAGGGGAATTCGAACCATGACCGAAGCCCCCGAGGCGCCTCCCGCGATGGAGTTCCGCCCCGTCACGCCCGACCGCTGGCCCGACCTTGCCGCCCTCTTCGAGGCGCGCGGCGGACCGAAGCACTGCTGGTGCATGGTCTGGCGACCATGGCCGACGGGCGTTGAGCGCAGCCCCGCGATGAAGCGCGCCGCGCTCGAGCGCACCGTGCTCGGCGGCACGCCCGTCGGCATCCTCGCGTACGTCGAGGGCAAGCCGGTCGCGTGGTGCTCGGTCGCGCCGCGCGAGACGTATCGCAACATGGGCGGCGACGACTACCCGGCCGGCACGAACGTCTGGGCCGTCGTCTGCTTCTTCGCCCAGCGCACGCAGCGTGGGCGCGGCATCACCGCGCGGTTGCTCGACGCCGCGTGCGCCGAGGCAGCCTCCGCCGGCGCCGACGTGATCGAGGGCTACCCGGTCGACCCCGACTCGCCGAGCTACAAGTTCATGGGCATCCTCTCGACCTTCCTCGCTGCCGGGTTCGAGGAGACCGGCCGCGTGGGCAAGCGCCGCCACGTCTTCCGGCGCCGGCTGCGCTCATGACTGCCGAGCTGTGGCAGCCGGGCGACCACATCAGCGGCCGGAGCATCTGGTTCGGCCGCCCGTTCGCGGCCTGGCCCTTCGTCGTGGTCGAGGACCGCGGCGATGTGCTCGCCGTCTGCATCCCGACCGGCGGCGTGTGGAAGCGGCCGACCGACCTCGACGGCAACGACATCCGGCTGCCACACGGGGAGTGGTCGTTCCGCGACGACATCTGGTACGGGCCCGGCATGGTCCGCGTCTACATCGAAGGGGCCGCGCACTCCGTGCTCGTCTTCCTCGGCGACGGCGACGTTTCGCGCTGGTACATCAACCTGGAGGCGCCGTTCCGCCGCACCGCGATCGGCGTCGACTCGACCGACCAACACCTCGACGTCGTGTTCCCGCCCGACCTCGGCGAGCCACGGTGGAAGGACGAAGACGAGCTGGACGAGGCCGTCGCCTACGGGAGCATGACCGCCGCCGAGGCCGCCGAGGTCCGCGCCGAGGCCGAGCGCGCCATCGCGTGGGTGCGGCGCGGCGACCACCCCGCCATCGACGACCGCTGGCGGACGTGGCGTCCGCCCCCGGAGTGGGGCATGCCCACCCTCGCGCCAGACTGGGAGACGCTGTCGCCCGCGTCCCCGTAGCTGTCCTTGTAGCTCAGACCTCGTAGGTCGCGAAGTCCTCCGCCAGCTCGACGCCGTCGAGCGCGCGCGCCCACTCCGGCACGGCGAGCGGGTCGTAGTGCGTCACGAGCAGGCGTGTGGATGGGTCGAGCGCGGCACGCAGCGCGCGGACGTCGTCCCACGCCATGTGGCCGTGCTCGCGGTCGCCCCCGCACTCGGCGATGAGCAGGTCGGCTCCCTCGGCGAGACTCAGCAGCGCCTCGCTGTACCCCGTGTCGCCCGAGTAGGCGACGACGCCCCCTTGCAGCCGCACGCGGAACCCCAGTGCGTCGATGCCCGGCGCGTGGTCCATCGCCACGCACTCCACCTGCACGCCCGCCCACTCGAACGCCGAGCCGCCGGCCTGCTCGAACCACTCGATGCGCGGGTCGTCGCGCTGCGGGAGCCGCGAGGATGTCCCGACGACCTCGCGCAGGCGGTCGTAGATGCCCGGCGGGCCCGCGACGGCCAGCGGGTTGGCGCGCTCGACGCCGTCTTGATGCGCGCGGCGCTCCTCGAGCAGGAACAGGTCGACGCCGCCGATGTGGTCGGAGTGCTCGTGCGAGAGCAGCACGAGATCGACTGCCGTCGTGGGTACGTCGAGGCGGAAGAGGTGGGGGAGCGTCTGCGGCGGGCAGTCCAGCAGCACGCGCCCGTCGAGCAGGAAGCCGCTCCAGTACGCGCCGTGCGAGAACGCGAAGCCGGAGCCGAGGCAGTCCAGGCGCACGGGGCTACTCGCGGATCCGGGCGTACATCAGCTCGTCGAGCGTGTGTCCGTCCTTGGTCACGCTCTTGCGCAGCCGCCCCTCGAGCACGTATCCCGCCTTCTCCAGCACGCGCGCCGATGCCGGGTTCGACTCGAAGACGGCTGCTTCGACCCGCATCAGGTCGTGCTCGGCGAATGCGTAGTCTGTCACCGCGATCACGGCCGCTGTCGTGATGCCGCGCCCCCAGAACGGCTCGCCGAGCCAGTAACCAATCTCGGCGGACCGCCGGTACACGTCGCTCCCGAAGGTGAGCCCGATGCCGCCTATCACCTCGGTCGGCGAGGCAATGGCGAAGTCCGATTCGGGCGAGGCTCGCATCGTGCCTTCCAGCCACCCATTCGCGTCCGCGAGCGTGTACGGGAACGGGAACGCGTCGCGCAGGTTCCTCGACACGTTGCGGTTGTTCGCGTAGCGCGCGAGCGACTCGGCATCGTCGGCGCGATGGCTCCGAACCTGCCACTCACCGATGTCGATGTGCATGAATCGCCCGGATGACTCAACCGCGCGGCCCGCAGAGGGACCGCCGCTGCTGGCAATAGAGCAGCACGTGCCCGTCGAGCACGAAGCCGCTCCAGTAGGCGCCGTGCGAGAAGGCAAAGCCTGAGCCGAGGCAGTCCAGACGCACGGGAATCTCTAGCCCCACCTGGCCGGTAGCGGGCCCTGCTCCAATACAACCTTCGTCCTCCAAGCGGCCACTCCCGCAGCAAGCGCTGTCCCCAGGATTCCCACCCCTGCAACCAGTCGCTCGTACTGCGTAAACCGCGCGACCTCCTCCGACCCGACGACGTCAGCTTGGAGCAGGAGGTTCACAATGGACGCCCCGCCGGCAGCTCCGGCTACGAGAAAGATCGCGCCGGCTGCGAGGGCATGGAGTGTCATGGACCAGTACTTCGCTCCCCGAGCGACTTCGAAGATGCGGTCTTGGCGATCGATGGAGTCGCGCTTCCACTCTCCCCCAACCTGCCCCGTTGTCCATCCCTCCAGGAACGCGACGACCAGAGCAAGCACGCTACCAAGAACGAACGCAGCTTCTGTCATGTCGCTGGACGGCCGGTCGTTTAGAGACGTCGCCGCGCGGTCGTTTATCCCGCGGGCGCGGGGGCGGGGACGCCGCAGAGGCGGCGGCCCTCGTCGAGCGTGTCGGGCGTGTCGAGGTCGATGCGCACGATCGGCTCGTCGTCCATCGGAACCTGAAGCGGTGGGTGGCGCTGCAGGATCGCGCGCAGCCCCAGTTCCGCCTCGTTCGCCCCCGCAAGCTCCTCGAGCAGCGACCCGTCGACCACGACCGGGTGGCCGCGTGTCCCGCGCAGCGACGGCTGCACCGCCTCTGCACCTGTCGCCCGCAGGTCGTCGACCAGGCGGTCGATGATGTCGGCTCGCGTCGGCTGGTCCACGTTCTGGATGACGATCGCCGACGGCCGCACGCGGGACGGCGCCAGCAGCGCGTTGGCGCCGGTCGCGAGGGACGTCGAGCGCCCCTGCGCCCACAGCGGGTTGAACACGCAGTGTCGCCGCGAGCCCGCCGGCAGGGCGCGCCGCACGTCGTCGGCGAACGCGCCGGTCACCACCACGATCTCGTCGACGCTCGAGCGCCGGAGCACGTCGAGCTCCCACGCCAGCAGACAGCCATCACCCCACGGCAGCAGCGGCTTGGGCGAGCCCATGCGCGTCGACGCGCCCGCGGCGAGGATCAGCGCGGCCACGCTCACGACGCGGCTCCGGCGGCTGCGTCGGCGTGCTCCTTGCGCCAGGTCTCGACGGCCTCGCGCACCGCGGCGGCGGCGAGCACCGAGCAGTGGATCTTCGACTTCGGCAGCCCGCCGACGGCGTCGGCGTAGTCCTCGCGCGTCAGCGCGACCGCCTCGTCCAGCGTGCGCCCCGTGACCAGCTCGGTCGCGGCGGACGAGGTGCCGATGGAGGCGGGGCAGCCCGAGGTCAGGAACGACGCAGCGGCCACGCGCTCATCCTCGATGCGCAGGAAGATGCGCATGGAGTCCCCGCACACGGGATTGGTCACGAACGCCTCGGCGTCCGGGTCGTCCATGGCCCCCGCGTTGCGCGGGTGCTCGAAGTGGTCGATGAGGGCTTCGCTGTAGCCCGTCATGGTTCGCGGCATGGCGGTATTGTCGCACGGGTTGGGGTGGTGGGCTCAATCCTCGCCGCCAGCCTCGATCCGCTGTAAGCACGCCAGCCCGTCCAGCTCCACGCCTCGCCCCATCACCACCACCCTCACCCGCCCCCGCCCGGCCGGGTCGTCCAGGGTGTCCGACGCCGGGGGCGCCGTGGTGTTGGGGGCGTGGTCGGAGGCGGCGGGGGTGCGGGCGGACTCGAGTTGGTCGCCGATGCCGAGCGCGATGAGGGCCTCGGTCTGGGAGACGGAGGGGGCGGCAGCGAAGCCGGACTCGATGGCGGCGGCGGTGAGCGAGGTGAGGTCGACGTGGGCCGTGAGGTCCGTCAGGCCGGGGTGGGCGAGGGGGTCCGGCTGCGGGCTGTGGTCGCGGAAGGCCATCAGGGTGCCCATGCGCCGCCAGGGGGCGTAGAGGCGCTCGGCCTCGTAGCCGTAGTCGATGGTGAGGATGTAGCCGCGCCGCACGCGCGCCGCCAGCGCGCGCATCGCGTCGACGGCGGCGAGGCCGACCTCGGCCCGGCAGCCGTCGCCGAGCTCGATGCCGAGCCGCCCGAAGTACGCGGCGAGGTCGGGCGTGCTGGCCTCGCCGATCTCGAGCCGTAGCCCGCCGTCGCTGGCGACGACGTACCACTCGCGCAGCTCATCGCCGCGGCGCTCGACGAGGTGGACGGGGAACGCGTCGAACAGCTCGTTGCTGATCACGACGCCCTCGATGGGCTCGGGCTCGGCGAGCCAGTCGGCGAAGAGCGCGGCGCGCACCTCGTGACCCCGCTCGGCGACGGCGGCGCGTTGCTCCTCGACGCGCCGTGGGTGGCCGTCGAGGACCGTGACGCGGGCGGCCTCGTGGCACTTCGGGGCTCGGGCGCGCAGCCAGTCGAGCATCGAGGCCATGAAGGCGCCGGAGCCCGCACCCGGCTCGACGAGGTCGAAGGCCTGTGGCGAGCCGAGCCGCTCCCAGCACTCGGCGACCTGGCGCGCCCACAGGTAGCCGAAGACGGGGTGCACCTCGGGCGAGGTCTCGTAGTCGCCGTCGCGGCCCCAGGCCAGGCCGGGGCGGGCGTAGTAGCCGTGCTCCCGGTGGCCGAGCGCGAGCTCCATGAAGCGCGCGAAGGTGATGCGCCCGCCGGCGGCAGCGATGTCGGCGTCGATGATGGCGGCGAGCGGCGTCGCGCCCTGCGCGAGGGCGAAGTCGTCAGCCGCCGCTGGCGTGCTCATGGCGTCATCGTAGCGGCGGGTGGGGTCTGGGACAGGCCGGGTGTGCCCCGCGGGAAGGCTACGACGCGTCGAGGAAGGCGCGCGGGCGCACAGCCACATCGGGAGCACCATCGAGGATCCCGCCGTCGAGCGTAACGAGCGGCGCGTCCAGCGTCCGGGCGAGCGCCACGAACTCGGCGTCGTAGGCGGTGAGGCCGCATTCGATAGCAACATCGAGGACCTGCGCCGAATCCACCGGGGTGATGCGGTCGCCGAGGATCGCAGCTGCACGATTACCCATGACCTTGGCGCGGTCTGATGTGATCGCTCCGCGACGGATCATCCCGACCAAGACGTTTCTGAACTCGCTCATCAGGATGCGAGGCGCGGCCCACTCGCCATCTTCTTCGAAGAGGGCCGCTGCGTCCTCGGTAGCTCGGCCGTCGGTGATGAAGTGCACCACGACGTTCGTATCGACAACGATCACCGTCGGCCGGCGTTCTTGAGCTCCCGAATGGTCTCGTCGTCGAGGTCGATGGACCCGGCAGCCTCGCGCTCCCGCGTGATGCGCTCAAGGAGTTCGGCGCGGTCGGCAGCCATCGGCCCAATGGCTCGCCGTCGCCGCTCGATGCGTGCCAGCAGCGCGTCGCGATCCTCGGTCTCTGGACCTACCGACGTGGTGAGTCTGAAAAGGATCTCGCCGTTGAGGCTGCGGTGGTTGCGCTTCGCGGCGGCCTTGAGCTCCGCGTGGATGTCATCGGGGATGCCGCGCAGGGTGAGGTTAGGCATGCTCGTGTTTCCGTTCGTGATATCGGAGTGACACCACTCTAGTGTAGCGAGTTGCCCGGACGCGCGCGATGGCGCCTAGCTGGTGGAGTCCTCGGCCAGGAGGCCCATCACCTGCACGGTGATGCGACGGCGCTGCTGCCCCTCGGGCCGCAGCGGCGGGTTGTCGAGCTCGATGAGGAAGATGCTCTGCCACATCCCCATCTGGATCGCCCCCTCGACGATGGGCAGCGACTCGCTGGCGCCGAGGAACAGGTGCTGGAGGTGCGAGTGGCCGTTCTCGGGCTCGTTCTCCGCCATGTTGACCGTGCGGATCGTGAAGTCGTTGTGCTCGTAGTAGTCGTCCGCCGGCGCGATGCGCTGCAACAGGCGGGCCATGTCGCGCAGCAGCAGCGGCTCGTGCTCCTGCACCACGACCGCCGCGGTGGTGTGGGCCGAGGAGATCAAGACCTGCCCGATGGCCACGCCGGAGCGTTCCACGACCCCGCGTACGTCGTCTGAGACGTCGATGAACTCGCAGGGATGAGTCGTCGCGTACTCAAGGCGTTCGGAGAACACTCTGAACTGCGCGGCAGGCGCGACAGCGGAGTACAGGGACTGGACGCTGCCCCGCTGCGGTTCTTGCGTCATCGGGACCCCTCGGCGACACGGGCGCGACGTCGCGCCCCGCCCGTTATGATCGCCTGATCGATACTACCAGTCGCGTCCGGGGACGGCCATTCGTACCGCGACGAAGTCTCACGACGCCTCCGCGCCCGCATGGCGGCGAAGCGACCGCACCGTGTCGGCGATGGTCGCGGCGTCGCGGGCGCCCGGGCGGTACTCCAGGTACGTCTCCAGGTCCGCGAGCGCCTCCGCGTAACGCCCGAGCCGTTCCCGCAGGCGGCCACGGTCGCGCATTTCGTCCACGTCCCACGGTGCGAGCACGAGCAGCAGCTCGATGGCGCGCTCCGCCTGCTCCTCGTCGCCGCGACGGAGCGCGTTCGCCTTCAGGTTGTAGAGCAGGCGCTGCAGCATCTGGCGCGGCGTGACGGGGTCCAGGAAGTGGTCCCGGAACGGCGTGGCGCTGCCGTAGATCGAGCGCACGATGCGTTCGCAGTCGGCGACCGTGAGCAGCGCGCCCTCCCGGAACACATCGACGAACAGCGTCTCCTCGTCCGGCCGCGCCGCGTTGCGCACGATCACGTGGCCGGGCATCCCGACGCCACGCATGTCGAGCCCGGCCGCGCGACAGACCTCGACGTAGACAATGGCGAGGGTGATCGGAATGCCGGTGCGGCGCTCGATGACCTGGTCGAGCAGCAGGTTGCGGGGGTCGGCGTAGTCCTGCTCATTGCCGCGGAAGCCGAGCTCGCCGAACAGCAACTCGTTGGCCATCTCGACCTGCGCGAGCGGTTCCGCGGCCGGGTGCACGCGCGCCTCGAGGCGCCGCCCCCAGTCGCGCAGCTCCGCCTCGAAAAGGTCGGTGTCGAGGCCGGGTTGCTCGCCCTCCGCGACCACGAGCGCGGCGCGGGCCAGCGCCACGTCCTGTCCGGGCTCACCGAGTGCGCTGCGGAACTGCGCGGCGAGCCGGCCGAGCGGTCGGTCAGGAGGGTCCGTCATGCTACGGCGAATCCTTCAACCCGCCACAGCTTCACGAACAGGAGCGAGACGAGCACCGTGACACCGATCATCGGGATCTCCGGTGCGTCGAGGACGTACGCGATGGGGACAACCGAGAGCAGCCCGGTCAGGCCCGCGAGCCGCCTGGACGCGCCCAGGCGCCAGAGGACGAAGGCGAGCACGGCGGCGATCAACCCGGGCGCCGGCAAGAGCGCGAGGAGCGCGCCAACCGTTGCGCCGGTCCCGTTGCCACCGTGCAGCCGCAGGAAGATCGACCAGTCATGGCCCGCGACGGCCATCATGCCGGCGAGGATCGCCTCGATGTCGCCGAGGCCGGCCAGGTAGGCCAGTCCGACGGCGGCCGCGCCCTTCCCGATGTCCAGCGCCCCCACGACGATCGCGGGCTTCCACCCCACGTGGTCGCGCACGTTCATCGTGCCCGGGTTCCCGGAGCCGATGCGCCGGATGTCCTGGCCGGTCAAGAGCCGGACGATTACGTATGAGCTGGGGATGGAACCGAGGAGGTAGGCGCCGAAGAGGACGAGGACCAGCGTGACGGTCGGGGCCACGGCGCACTCCGTTCGGTCGCCTGGGCCGGCGGCTCGCGCTGCGCGCGGTCGTCGTGCCTTCTGTCACGAGCATACCGCACGTCTACGTCACGCGGACAGACAGTGGTCAGAGCGAGCGGGGCGTGAGCGCGCCCGGCTACTCCTCGAACGGCGTGAACCCCGCCCCGGCGCTGCCCCCGGCTTCGGGCGCACTCGCGCCGCCCGGACCGGCTTCGGCCCGCGTCACAACGGTCCGAGGTTCGGCGGGGTCGAGCACCGCGCGCGGCTCTCCGGTCACCTCGTCGAGCGGCCGGAGCTCGCGACCGAGCGCGGCGACCGCGAAGTTGACGGCGAAGGCGGCGAACCACCCAGGTATGTGCAGGTACGACCACGGACGGTCTCGCACCCGCATCGCGGCTATCAGGCCGGGTACTACCTCCTGCGGCCGCAATGAGGAAGCATCGAGTTTGACCTCGAGCGGCTCGCCCCGGAGATGACGCTGACGCAGGTCCATGGCGACACGCCCGGCCACGGCGCCGACGACGGCGTACACCATCACCATCACCGCTCGGCGGAGGCTGCGGATCATGGGCTTAAGCTCCCTGCGCGATACCTCGCGGGCGCGCAAGCACCGTAGGGCCGGAGCGCGACGGCGGTCAAATCCGCGTGCGGGCCCCTTCCTAGCGGCAGAGGTCGGAGATCTCGTGGGTCGGGTTCGCGTAGCCGTAGTCCCAGATCCGGGCGTAGCGCGCGGCCTGCGGCCGCAGGTAATCCTCGGCCGCGGTACACGCGATCGCCGGCGCCAGCTCACGCTCGACGGCGGCCTGGAAGATCGATGCGACCTGGCCGTGGAGCGAGGAGGCGAAGCGGTTCGCCGCCTGCGAGAAGAGCGCGAGCGCCCCGTCGGCGTCGCCGCTGCGCTGGGCGGCCAGCCCGGCGCGCAGCAGCGCGTACGGGACCAGCTCACGGTGGCCGGAGCCCTGGCCGACCTCGACCCGCCAGTCGACCAGCGCCGTGTCCTCCGCGGCGGCCTCGTACTGGGCGCGCGCCGCCTCGTAGTTCCCACCGTCGAACGTCTCATCGGCGTCGACGATGGCGTGGAAGAGGTAGCGCGGCGGGTCCCGGTGGTCGGTGTCGAAGAACTTCAGACCCGCCCAGTTCAGGGCCGTCTCCACGTCGCGACGCGGCCCCGCGTCGGTGTTCGGGCTGTACTCGAAGCGGAGCACCACGTCCTCCAGTCCGTCGCCCGTCACGTCCTCGACGCGGACCGAGTGCAGGCCGGTCAGGTCGAGGCGCGCCGGCGCCAGGTCGCCGAAGGCGCCCCGGTGCGCGCTGGCGATGAGCAGCCGCCCCTCGCAATCGGCGGCCCCGCACACGCGCCCCGAGATCACGAGGTCCGGGAAGCGGTCGCCGGTCAGGTCGGCCGCGGCTTCGATCACCACGTCCTGGAGGACGGCATTGGCGAGCACGCGGGCCGACGAGAACAGCCGGAACTGCTCGTCGGTGCCCTGGAAGAACCACACGTCGCCCGGGTTCACGCCCTCGGTCGTGGCGTTGACCGCGAACGCGAACTCGCTGGCGCCGTCGCCGTCGATGTCGGCGAAGATGCAGCGCTCTCCCAGGACCGGCGCGAGCTCCCACGCGGTCACGAGGCCCGGCAGGCAGCCGGCGATGTCGGCGCTGCCGCCCGCGAGGTAGCTCGCCACCAACAGCCCGCCGGTCAGCAAGTCGCCGGGGCGGTCGGGCACGACGCCGGACGGCACCACGTCCACCGTGTCGGTGTTCGAGGTGGGCGGTGGGGGCGTCACGGCACCCTCGACCGGGGGAACGGTCGCCTCCGGCGGCGGGGTGGGCGTGAGCGCGACGATCCGCACGTCGCCGCCGTCGCCACACGCAGCGCCGAGCAGCAGCGTGATTCCCGCTGCCGCGGCGACGATGACCGGCCGTACGCTGTGGAAAGTTAAATTGAACACGTGTATTGACTTATTAGCCGAACCTTGTTTGAATGCTCCCAGCCTGGGCGTGGCCAGCGGGGGATTTGCCGGGTGGGCGTTGTGGATCCGCTACAGGAGGGACGCAAGCTCGCCGCCGAGGCGCTGGGCGCGTTCACCCTGGTCTTCATCGCCGCCGGCGCAGTCATCGTCACTGGTGGAGCCAACCTCGTCGCCATCGCCCTCGCGCACGGCCTCGCCATCGCGCTCATGGTCTCCGCGGTGGGCCACGTCTCCGGCGGGCTCTTCAACCCGGCACTCACGATCGGCCTGTGGGCCACCCGCCGCATCGCCACGATCTCCGGCATCCTCTACATCATCGCCCAGTTGGTCGGCGCCGTCGTGGCCGCGCTCGCGCTCACTGCCCTGTTCCCGGACGTGATGCGTCAGGCCACCAGCCTCGGCACACCGGCCATCTCGCCCGGCATCGACTTCGTACAGGCCGTCGGCATCGAGGCGATCGTGACGCTCTTCCTGATGACGGCCGTCTTCGGCACGATGCTCGACCCGCGCGGGCCGAACCTCGGCGGCTTCGGGATCGGCCTCATCATCACCATGAACATCTTCGCGGTCGGCTCCCTGACCGGCGCGGCGATGAACCCGGCGCGCGCCTTCGGGCCGGCGCTGGCCAGCGGTACCTGGGACGACCACCTCGTGTGGTGGATCGGCCCAATCATCGGCGCCGTGCTCGCCGCCGTCGTCTATCACTACGTCTTCGCGGACCCGCAGGATGCACCGGGAGCGGTGCCATGACGGTCCGCGATGTGATCGCGTCGCGTTACGCTGGAAGGGGCGGCGCACTAACCCAGTAGCCAACATCTGCCGCGAATCTAATCACCCCCGCCGCACGGCAGATGTCGGTGAGAAGGCGGGCCTTCGGGCCCGCCTTCGCCATGTCCGGGGCCACCCGCCGGGTCAGCCTGTTCCCGTCGACCCGTGCCCGCCTGCCCCGCGCGAGGTCTCATCCAGCGTCTCGACCACCTCGAGCTCCACGCCAGCGAGGCGCGTCACCACGAGCTGCGCGATGCGCTCGCCGTCCTCCACCACGTACCGGCCGGGGTCCGGCAGGCAGTAGAGCGTCACGAAGACCTCGCCGCGATAGTCGGCGTCGATGGTGCCGAGCGTGGCGAAGACGCCGCGCAGCGCGAGGCCGGAGCGTGGCCGAACCTGCACGTCGAGGCCGGGCGGGGCGGCGATGGCCACGCCCGTCGGAACGCGCACCGGGCGCGTGCCGACTTCCATGGAGCCGCCGCCGAGCTCGGCATGGAGGTCGAAGCCGCTGGCGAGCGCGCTCTGGCGCTCGGGCAGCCGCGCGCCCGGTCGCAGCAGTTGCACGGCGATGCGCTCGTGATCGCTCACGGCATGATGCCTTCAGTGGGAACGATGCCAGGTCGGAGGCTAGTTGGCGGCCGCGGCCTCGCGTGCCCGCTGGACGCCCCGGCCCTCCTTGGGCGTGAGGACCTCGACGGGGTAGACGCGCTTCTTGAGCATCTCGCGCGGCGGGTCGATGAAGATCGAACCCCACCCGCACGACTGCTCGCAGAGGCGGCAGCCCGTGCACCGCTTCTCGTCGACTATCGCGACGCCGAAGAAGTCGTGGCTGTTCGGTGCGTCCGTGAGCGAGAGCGCGTCGAAGGGGCAGACGTGGATGCACAGCTCGCAGCCGGAGCCGATGCAGTTGTCCTCCACGACCTTCGCCAGCGGGAGTTCACGCCGGGGGAAGGTGCGGCAGACGTCGCCCAGCTCGTCGAGGATCGACTCGGGCGGGCAGACCGCGCCGCACGCGCCGCAGTCGATGCAGAGCTCGGGGTCGATGACGTGCAGCGAGTCGCGCACGCCGGTGATGGCGTTGACCGGGCACTTCTTGGTGCACGCGGTACAGCCGATGCACGTCTCGATGATGGAGTAGCTCACGGCGTTGCTCCTCGGGCGACCGTCGTCCGGTGGAATCTAACATCGGCCCCGTGCGCCAGCAAGGAGAGCGGGCGAAACGGGCGGTCCTGGCTGGTACGATGACGCCATGAAGTGGAGCGCGCTGCACGTCCACCCCTCGCGCCTCCGCACGGCGCCCGCCCTCCGCGCCATCGAGAGCGACGACGGCTCCACCACGTTCGCCGTCGATGGCCTCGTCTGCGGGATGTGCGCCGCGCGCACCCGCTCGGCCCTCTCGGGCACCGAGGGCGTACGCGGCGTCGAGGTGGACCTGGAGCGCGGTGTCGCGGTCGTCCGGCACGAGGGCGACCCGCCGCGTCTGGCCACGATGCAACGGGCGGTGGACCGCATGGTCATCGCGCTCCCGGTGCGCAGGCTCCTCGACCGGCTCACGCACCGCCGCGCGCGCAGCGCACGCACGACGGCCTGATGGCGAGCGCCATCACGATCGGCGCCCATTGCTCGGCGTCGGGCGGGCTGTGGACGGCCGCCGAGCGCGCCGTCGCCATCGAGGCCGAGGCCGTGCAGCTCTTCGGCAGCTCCCCGCGAGCCTGGCGCCAGACCCAGCACAAGCCGGAGGCGTTCGAGCGCTTCCGCGAGTTGAGCGCCGAGGCCGGCCTTGCTCCCGCGTGGCTGCACAGCAGCTACCTCGTGAACCTCGCCGCGGGCGGCGACCAGCAGTACGAGCGCTCCATCGACTCCGTGGTCAACGCGCTGACCGTCGCGCACGAGGCGGGTGCGGCGGGTCTCGTGCTGCATACGGGCTCACACCGCGACGCGGGCCTCGACGCCGTGCTGCCGCGCGTGCTCACCGCCATCGAGCGCATCATGGACGAGTCGCCCGGCGACACGACGCTCGCGCTGGAGACCTCCGCGGGCCAGGGCGGCACCATCGGCTCGTTCTCAGACCTCGGGGTCATCCTCGACGCCATGCGGTCGCCACGGCTGCAGGTCTGCCTGGACACCTGCCACGTCTTCGCCGCCGGCCACGACGTGCGCAGCGAGGACGGCGTGACAGAGATGGTCGAGCGGTTCGACGAGGCGATCGGCCTCGAGTGCCTGGCCGTGGTGCACGCCAACGACTCGAAGGGCGAGCTCGGCGGGAAGCTCGACCGCCACGAGAACATCGGCGACGGACAGATCGGCTACGACGGGTTCCGCGCGGTACTCGGCTCGATGGCGTTCACGGGCAAGACGTTCCTGCTGGAGGTGCCGGGCATCGAACACGACGGGCCGGACCTCGAGAACGTGCAGCGGCTCAAGACCATCCGCGAGGAGGTCGCCGCCGCGGTCCGGCACCCCGGCGCCGACGGGGCCTGAGCCGGTCCGCTACGCCTACGGACGCACGGTCCGGGGCTGGTTCGCGAGCGCGCGGAACTCGTCCTCCCAGTGCAGGATCTCGACCAGCAAGTGCGAGGTGACGCCCCAGCGTTCGCCCACCGGCGCGCCCTCTTCCTCGAGGCGCACGAGCAGCCGGTCGGCCATGGTGCGGTGGTCCATCTCTGCGTCGTTGTGTTCGTTGCGGAGGATCACCTCGAACTCGAAGATGGCGTCGATCATCTCGGCCGAGACGAAGCCGCCGAACTCGTCGGTGAGTTGCTCGGCGATCCAGTTGGCGCACTCCTCGGCGAGGTTCTCATCCATCGCCACCCCGAGTTGGTCGTCCGGTCCCGCGCTCGCGTCGCTCGTCATCTGGCTACTCCGTCGTTTCACCCTGCTCGGCGAGCCAGGGCCCCCAGCCGCCGAGGCGTTCGGCGGCGATGCGCACGAGCAGCCGCGGTGCGTCGGCTCCCCGGAACTGCGCCAGTAGTTCCTGTTCCCCCGGCTCGGTGAAGCGCTCCCCGAGCCGCTCGATGTGCTCCTGCGCGCCCTCGGGCGTCATCGCCGTGACGCGGCCATGGACCAGCAGGTACCACAGCGGATTGTCGTGGTCCTGCACGCTCACGATCACGCGCGGGTCGCGGCGTATGTTCCGGACCTTTACGCGGCCGTCGACGGTGTTGCACAGCAACTCGTCACCCTCGACATCGAACCACAGCATGGACATCTGCGGCGAGCCATCGGGGTTCGTGGTGACGAGGTGCCCGTAGGCGCGGTTCTCGAGCAGCCTCCGGGCCGACGGCGGGATGGCGATCATGCGGGCCTTTCGTGTGCCGGGCGGCTCACCGCTTCGGCTCGGCGCGATCATACCGGGGGCCGTGTTTGCGCCAACCTTACGTTGACGGCAGGTTTGGGCGAACCTACCCTGAATGCCCCACCGTCGATGCGCCGAGCCCGCCTGACGCGGCTGCGCGCTGAGCCGAGTCCACGCGCGGGGAGCGCCCATGACTGCAGGCCCGGTCACTTCTGCCGACGCCGACTCGGGGCGCAGCACGCCGACCGGCGTCGCCACTCCGACGCGGCACGGCGGCCCGCCGGCGAACGGCGCGCCGCCGGCAGCCTCGGGTGGCCCCCCGGCCAACGGCGCCCCTCCGGGGAGGCCGGGCGGGCACGGCGGCGGACCGCCGGGTGGGCAGAAGCCCTCGTTCCGGCGCACGTTCTCCGCGTTCAAGTACCCGAAGTACCGCCTGCTCTGGATCTCGATGGCCGTCGGCATGACGGGCATGCAGATGCAGATGATCGCGCAGGGCCTGCTGGCCTACGAGCTGTCCGGGACGTTCACCGCCGTCGGCGTGCTCGCCATGGCGTGGGGCGTGCCCCAGTTCTTCTTCGCCCTCCCCGGCGGCGCGATCGCTGACCGGATGGACAAGCGGACCATCCTGCTCATTACCCAGGTGGGCGTGGCGGCACAGGCGATCTTCATCGGGCTGGCCATCACCACCGGCGTCATCTCGCTGCCGATGCTGTTCATTGTCGGCGTATTCATGGGCGCCACGTTCTCGTTCAACATGCCCGCCCGCCAGGCGTTCATCCCCGAGGTCGTACCGCGCGAACAGATGATGAACGCCATCGCCCTCAACAACACAGCGATGAACTCAACCCGCATCTTCTCGCCACTCGCGGCCGGGCTCTTCATCTCGTTGTGGGGCTTCGACGTGACCTACTACATCACCGGCGCGATGTACGGCATCGGGTGGCTCACCGTCATCCTGCTCCCGCGCAGCACGGCTCACCTCAACCGCGAGAAGCGCGGAATGTTCGACGACATCGCGATCGGGCTGCGCTACGTGCGCGACACGCGCGCGTTGCGCGTGCTGATGTTCATGGCGTTCGTGCCGATCCTGCTCGGCATCCCGTACGTGACGATCCTCCCTGCCTTCGCCCGCGCCGACCTCGGACAGGGCGAGTTCGGGTTCAGCCTGCTCGTGGGGCTCTCCGCGGTCGGCGCGCTGATCGGGTCGCTGGTGATCGCGACGCTGAATCCGAGGTCGAGGCTGCCGCTGATCCAGAGCCTGCTCGGCGCCGGCTGGGGCGCGGGGCTGGTGTTCCTCGGCCTGGGGTCGGCAATGTTCGGCTTCCCCGGCGCGCTCGCTGCGATGTTCCTGCTCGGCGTGTTCCAGATGGGCTACATGGCGCTCAACAACTCGATGCTCATGCTGACTGCCGCACCCGAGTACCACGGCCGAGTGATGAGCCTCTACATGCTCACGTTCGGTATCTTCCCGCTCATGGGCGGCCCACTCGGCGTGCTCGGCGACGCGATCGGTGGCTTCGCGACCTTCACCGCCCTCGGCGTGGCGCTCGTCGCCTTCATCGCGTTGATGGCCGTCGTCGGCGGGCAGCGGATCACGATGTCGCCCGCCCGCCGCGCGAAGTCCTCGCACGAGGGGATCGCCGAGGCGGAGGCCGAGGTCGAAGCCGCCGCCTGACCAGGTCCGTCGGACCGTCTCGCCGCTATGCGGGCTCGAAGACCAGCTGGAACTCCATGATCCCGAAGTCCTCGATCGACACGACGATGAATGCGCTCGGCGTCTCCATCCCATAGTCGGCGAACACGATCTCGATCGAGCCCACGACCACCACGTAGCCGCCGGCGCGCTGACCCTCGAGGGGGATCGTGACCTCGCGCGTGACGCCGTGGATCGTGAGCTCGCCCACCGCGTCCACGGCCAGCGCGTCGCCCTCCGCGGGTACGGCGTCGAGCGCGATCGGTTGCGTCAGCGAGAACGTGGCGGTTGGGTACGTGTTGGTCTCTAGTCCCTGCGAGCCGAGCGCGCGGTCGCGGCGCGAGTCGCCGCTGCTCAGCCGGGTGAGGTCGGCCTCGATCTCCACGCTCGTGATCGCCGCGCCGTCGAAGGCGAGCGAGCCGGTGACGCCCCTGGTGCGCCCGACGGCGGTGAAGGCGCCGACGTTGGCGAGCTCCTCGTTGACGCGGTAGCCGACGAAGGTCTCGCCCTCGCTGGAGATGACCCACTCGCCGGTCGGGTCGTCCGGCCACGCGGCGGCCGGCTCCTCGGTGGGCGTTGGCGTCGCGGTCGGCGTTGCGGCGGGCGTCGAGGCAGGAGCCTGCGTTGCGGTGGGCGTCGGGTCTGGCGTCGAGGCGGCCGGCGCGGCCGTGGGCGTCGGCGTCGCGGTCTGCTGCTGGACGGAGCTGACGGCGGTCTCGAGGCTGACGGGCTCCGGCGCGTCGTCGCGGATGACGAAGTACCAGACGCCTGCGGCGACCACCGCGACGGCGACGACCGCCAGGATCAAGATGCGTGCGCGTAGTAGCCCGAGCATGGACGCCCTCCCGCCGGTCAGGGTGCGACGCCACGGGCGGGCGCGCACCCGATCAGGGTACCCACTGCCGAGCTAACGCGACCGTAAACCCAGGCCGGAAGGCGCGCCGTCGATGGCAAACGGGCAGCACGCCTCACGGCGTCTCGCCGCAGGCTGGGTCAGGGAGCCGGTGTAGAATACGGCTGGTTCGAGCCCCGATGCGTGCGGGCATCGGCATGGGGCTTGCCGAGCGGAGGGTGGACACCACGAGCGACTTCTTGACGCAGGAGCAGCAAGCCGAGTTGGAGGCTTTGCGAGCGCAGCGGTACGACACGAAGCGCGCCACCGTCCCCGCCCTCGAAGACCTGTTGTACACGCCTGTGCAGGTCCTGGATCACGGTTTCGTACGCGTTGTCGACTACATGGGCGACGACGGCGCCGTGGTGCAGGCGGCACGCGTGTCGTACGGGCGCGGCACGCGGCGTACGTCGGACGATCGCGGGCTCATTCGCTACCTCATGCGGAACCGGCACACGACTCCCTTCGAGATGTGCGAGATCAAGCTGCACGTCAAGCTCCCGATCTTCGTCGCACGACAGTGGATCCGGCACCGCACGGCGAACGTCAACGAATACTCGGCCCGCTACTCAATCCTCGATCGCGAGTTCTACATTCCGGACGCCGACGTCATTCGGACGCAGTCCCGGACCAACCGCCAGGGCCGCGGAGAACAGCTCTCCCCGACTGAAGCCGCGCGGGTGCAGGACCTGCTGCGCGAGGACGCCGAACGTGCGTACAACCACTACGAGGAGCTACTGAACGAGTCACCGGCCGGAGAGTCGGGTGACGACGAGCAGAGCGGCCTGGCGCGAGAGCTGGCCCGGACGAACCTGTCGCTCAGCTTCTACACGCAGTGGTACTGGAAAATCGACCTGCACAACCTGCTGCACTTCCTGTCGCTGCGGGCGGACGAGCACGCCCAGTACGAAATCCGTGTGTACGCGGATGCGATCCTCGAGCGCGTCGTAAAGGCCTGGGTGCCGCTGGTCTACGAGGCGTTCTGCGACTACCGGATGAACAGCGGGAACCTCTCAGCCGGCGCACTGTCGGTCGTCCGTTCCCTCGTCAAGGGTCGTCGCGCCGAGGCAGAGGAGCTGCGGAAGGCGGCGGGCATCTCGGCGCGGGAGTGGCGAGAGCTGATGGAGACGCTCGAGCTAGACGAGTGACCGCGGCTCGTCCGTCCAGGCGGGCTCACGCGGTCACCGTGCGTCCCGAGCTAAACGGACTCGATAGCCAGACCCTCGATCCGCTCGAAGTGGCAACGGTTATTCGTCAGCACGGTGAGACCGTGCCGGAGCGCGGTCGCGCCGATGAGCAGATCCATGTCCCCGATGAGGTTGCCCGCAACTCTGAGCCGTCTTCGTTCTCGGCCGAAGATCCTGGCGATTTCCTCGTCCACGTCCAGTAAGTCGACACCCTGCAGAAGCGCGTCCAACTCGCGCTGGCTCATCTGGGGGTCAGCGTCGCCGTACACGCCATCAACCAGTTCGCCGAGTGTCACAACACTCATGCCGATGCCGTCGGGGTGAGTGCAGCGATGCGATCGGCAACGCGCCGAACCCCGTGCATGTAGTCGATCACCCAGTCGGTATCGACAAGGTATCTCACGACGCTATGGAGCCGGCGGCTCGCGTGAGCCCGTGATCCGGGCCTCGTAGAGCTGCCGCTTCAACTCCTCGGGGTCATGCTGGCCAACCCAACCGCCCGCACCGGCGCGCACCGCTTCCGGGTCACGCTTCGGCGATGGCCTGTCGTCGACCGTCAGGAGGACCTCCTGGTCTTCCGGGAGGTCGACGTCGTCCAGCGGCTCGAAGACGCCCTTCGAGTAGCGAGCTCTGACCCCTCTGAGCACCATGACTGTCTCCCGCGCTCCTCAGCCATCTTCGCACAAGCGTCCGGCGTCGACAGAGGTGTCGAGCCTAGAGGGCCGCCACCGCGCGCTCGGGCACTGGCGAGTTGCGGAGGCATGCCTCGCAGGTCTGCTCCGAGAGCCAGCGCTCGAGGGCCAGCGTCTCGCGGAGCCAGCGCCGGGGCTGGGCCGCCCCCGGAACGCGCTCGGCGAGATCGGAGCGCGCCGCGCGGACGCCGAGCTCGGCCGCAACCTTGATGGCAGTGACCTTGTAGTGGCGCGACAGCAGGTAGGCATCCTCGGTGCTCAGCGAGCAGTCCCCGCCCGACCCGTACCGCTCGACGAGCCCGTAGAAGTGTCGCCAGAACCGGCGCGAGTGGTGCTCCTTCGGCGGCATCACGAGGTGCGCCAGCTCGTGCAGCAGCGTCGACGCGAGGGCTGCGTGGCCGCGGTCATGGGGTGCGCGGATCACGACGCGGCCGCGCACGGGTTCGGCCCAGCTCTTCGGCCGCGGGTCGCCCCACCGCCACTCGATGATGCAATGCCGTTCGTACGAGGCATCGTCGAGCACGCGGTGCGACAGCTCCCGCGCCCAGTCGGGTGTCGGCATCATCGGGAAGAAGATATCGGCCATCGCTCGTCAGTCTGCACCACGCTCGGCGCTCACGCTCGCCCCCGCTAGCATGCCCGCATGACCTCCACGGCGTGGCACGCGAGCGGCGAGGTGATCGAGCGTGAGGAACTCCTGGACGGGCGCTGCCAGGTGGTGCTCGACGGCGAGTCCGACGGAACGGACGACGGCGCTGCGGGCGTCGTCTTCGCGGTCAGCCTCGTGTGGCTCCTCGGGCGCGAGGGCGCGATCCCGCTCTCCGAGGGCTACGTGACGGTGGCCGACGACGCGGGCGAGCTGAACGCATCGCTCGACGCGGGCAGCGTCGAGGCGAGCGAGGAGACCGGGGCCGCCGCTGTGCGGGCACGCTTCGCGGTCGACGCGGCCGACGGCGACCTCACCGGCTTTGCCCAGCTGTCCGGCGACGCCGTCCGCGGCGCGCGCGTGACGTGCGACATTGAAGTCGGCACGGAGTCGTGGACCGGTGAACTGCGGCTCGAGGAGATCGAGTAGCCGCAGGGTCGCGGTGTGGTCCCTGCTACCTCGATATCAGGAAGCGGGCTGCGAAGCGCCAGAGCACGCGACGCACGCGGAACATCACGCGGTTGCGGCGTCGGCTCATCATCTCGCCGATCCCGCCCGTTGCCTCCTCGGATCCCATCGCGATGAACTGCCGCCAGTCACGAACCGAGGGCTCGCGGTCGTCCGTGACCTCGCGCGGGGCCTCGAAGCGGCGGAAGTCCTCGACCCCTCTCGGGCCGTTCGTCATCACGCTCAGGCCCGCCGCCTGCGACAGGCACACCCCGCCGGCCACGTCCCAGATGCTGGGCGCCGTGAACACCGCGTACTGGAAGATCCCCGCCGCGACGAAGGCGCACTCGATCGCGGCCGACCCGGTCACGCGGATGTCCCAGCCGCGGAACCGCCCTGGCGATCCCGCCGGGCCCGCGCCGAGCTTGCGAGTCACGCCGGTCGCGGGACGCCCGGACGGCATCGCCTCGCCGTCGAAGCACAGCTCGCCGCCACGGCGAGCGTGGTAGACGCCAGGCCGCAGCGTGTGCCCCGTCGAGCACCAGATCGCTCCGACGACGGGCAGCCCGTGGTGCAGGACGCCGATGGAGACGGCGTAGAGCGGGAACCCGTTGATGAAGTTGGTCGTCCCGTCCACCGGGTCGACGGCCCACACGAACGCGTCGTCGCGGTCGGGGTGCGTGTCGATCTCTTCGCCGATGATGCCGTGATCGGGAAAGCGTTCCCCCACGCGCTCGCGGAGGAACTGCTCGACCGCATGGTCGACCTCGCTGACGGGGTTCGAGGGGGGCCGGCCGTCCTCGCCCTGGTCCTTGTACTCGACGGCGATCTCGCGGGTCAGTGTCTCCATGATGCGCTCGCCCGCGATCCGGGCGAGGTCGACCGCGACCGCCTCTATCTCGAGGAGCACCTCCTCAGGAGGGGCCGGCGGTCCGCCGTCCGCGGCGGTGGGGGCGCCCGTGGCGTCCGTCACCGAGGGTCTCCGATGGCGGTCTGGGTAGTCGGCGCGTGGCGCTGCGCGGCCGCGTTCGCTAGCCTCGGACGTGACGAGGTAGCGGCCAGGGCAGGGACGCGCGTGACGAACGACGGCTGGGAGTACTCGAGCGAGGGCGACCTCGACCCCGACCTGACCGAGGAGGCGGGGTACGCGTACTGGGATCCACCAACCCGCCGGTTCTGGACTCCGACGGTGCTGCGCATTGGCGCCGCCCTGGTGATCGCCCTACTCGTTGGCGGCCTCGTCCTCGCCGTCATCAACTGACGAGTCCGATCCGGACGCGTAGTCGATCGCCGAGTCCGGGTGATCGGCCCCGATGATGCCGAGCTTGCGGAGCGCGAACGCGGCAGCGCCAGCCGCGGCCGCCAGCACGATCACCGTGCGCAGTAGTCCTCGACCGGCCACGAGCAGAGCCTCTCCCGCCTTGGGCGCGGGACTCCCCGCACCGCGCGCGCATTGTCGCAGCCCGCACGACCCATTGTCACTCGCGCTCGGCACTGAATAGAGCGCTTGCGTCGAATTATGTGATACGCTGGATCAGCGGCGGGGTAGCTGGGAGCCCCATCCTGCGCGTGCCGCTTGCCCCCCTGACCCTCGTCCTCATCACCGCCTTCGGAGCGCTGACGCTTGTGCTCGTCGCGGCGTCGCCCGCGCCCGACATGGCACACCCGCCGTCGGCTCCAGCGCTGGCTCGCGGTGTCGTCCCGACGGCTCCCGTGGCCGGCGCCTCCATCCCGGTGCAGCCGCAACCCGCACGAACGACCGAGGAGCCGACGACCGACGGAGACGACACGCCCGCGGGGCGGCCCCTCGCCGCCACGGCCTCGAGGTCGGCCGAAACCGCGCAGGCGATCCGGGACGCGCTGAGCGCTGCCCTCCCGCCGGTGGGGTCCCGCGGAACACCGGGCGTACTGGCCGACCCGATTGAGGGCATCGACATCGTCGAGCTCCTGCTGCAGTTTGGCGGGGCGCTCACCACGCCTCTGGATGCGCAGCCCCCGGCGTTGCTTGCCCTGACCACGACGCCCCCGTCCCCAGGCGCCACGACCCTGGCCGCGCAGTTCCGGCCGCCCGCGATCCCCCTGCGAGCGTCCGTCTTCGACGACGCGCAAGTCGTGTCGTTCTACGGCTACCCGGGTGTGGGCGTGATGGGCGAGCTCGGACTGCACTCCCCGTCCGGAGCAGCCGCCGCTATCTCCGCTCTCGCCGCCGAGTACGACGCGCTCAACGGCTCGCGCGACGTGCTCCCGGCCCTCCACCTCATCGTCGCCGTGGCGCAGCGCCACCCCGGGAACGACGGGCTCTACCTCTTGCGCATGGAGCGAGAGCTGATCAGCGAGTACGTCGAGGCGGCGCGTGAGGCCGGGATCCTGTTGTTCGTCGACGTGCAGATCGGCTGGTCCGACACGCTCACCGAGGTCGTGCACCTGGAGGAGTTCCTGCTCGAGCCCTTCGTGCACCTCGCGATCGACCCGGAGTTCGCGACCAAGAGCTCCGGCACCGCGCCCGGGCTCGTCATCGGCGCCGTCGGCGCCGCCGACGTGAACGCCGTGCAGCACTACCTGGCGGGGCTCGTGCGCGAGCACGACCTGCCGCCGAAGGTGCTGGTGCTGCACCAGTTCCTCAACAGCATGCTCACCGGCGTTGAGCACTACGACGACGTGCCGGAGGTCGAGGTGACCATCGACATGGATGGGTGGGGCAACCCGTACGTGAAGCTCACGAAGTACGACCTGTACGCCACGTCCGACTACGCCGAGCGTGCCGCGATTAAGCTCTTCTACCACTGGGATGCGCCGCTGATCACGCCGGCCAGCCTGCTGGCGCTCGAACATCCGCCGGACCTCGTGATCTACCAGTAAGCGCCGCGCGCGGTAGGCTGGCACCGGGGACGCGATGCGGCCCCGCCACTCCCCCGGGAGGTGCGAGCAGCGATGGAGAACGGCGCCGCGCCGCTCGCCGTCATCGACGTCGGCTCGAACTCCGTCCGCCTCCTCATCGCGAAGCCGCTACCGGGCGGGCACCTCGACATCCTGGACGATGCCCGCGCGACCTTGCGGCTCGCGCGCGTCGTCGACGCCCACGGCTCGATCCCGCCCGAGGTGCTCGAACAGACCCTCGACGCCATCGGGGACTTCGTACGCCTCGCCGCCCATGCGGGCGCGGAGTCGATCCACGCGGTCGGCACCGCAGCCCTGCGCGACGCCGACAACGCGGGCGCTCTCGCCAGGGCGCTGCGCTCGCGCTGGGGCGTGAAGCTCGAGGTGCTCAGCGGCGACGCCGAGGTGCGGCTCGCCAGCATCGGCGCGGTGTTCGGGCTGCCCATCGACAGCGGCATGCTGCTCGACCTCGGCGGCGGCAGCCTGCTCCTCGCGCGCATCGAGGACCGCAAACCCGTGGCGACGTGGAGCTTCCCGTTCGGCACGCTGCGGCTGACCGACCGCTTCCTCGACGCGGACCCGCCCGACGAGGACGCCATGACGGCCCTGCGCCGCCACGTCCGGCGCGAGCTCCGCTCGGCGGGTGTCCCGCGCCTCGGGTCGGGCGAGGTGCTGGTGGGCACCGGGGGCACTGTCCGCAACCTCGCGAATGTGAGCCGGCGGCGGCAGCGCTACCCGATCTCGCGTCTCCACGGCCACTCGATCACGATCCGCCGCCTGCACCGCCTCACGCGCCTGCTCGCGCGCATGTCGCTCAAGGAGCGACGCGGCGTGCGCGGGCTCAACGCGGACCGCGCCGGGATCATCGCCGCCGGGGCGCTCGTGGTGGACGCCGTGGCCGCCCACACGCGCACCGACGCGGTGCTCGTCGCCGGCCAGGGGCTGCGCGAGGGCATCGCGCGGTCGCAGTTCATCGACGAGCTCCCGCCGGTGAGTGACGTCCGCCGCAGCTCGGTCGAGGTGTTCGCGCAGCGCTTCGGCGATGTCGAGACGGACCACGCCCACCACCGCGCGCAGCTCGCCGTCGCGCTCATCGAGCTGCTCGACCCCGAAGCCGACGAGGATCTGCACGAGACGGTCGAATACGCCGCCATGCTGTACAACGCCGGTCTGCAGGTCGACTTCTACCGCCGGGCCGGTGCGACCACGACGATCCTGCTGGACGCGAACCTCTCCGGCTTCTCCCAGCCGCAGATCGCGCGTATCGCCGCCGCGGCGCGGCTCGCGCGCCGCCCGACGTGGGAGGTGCGCTCGCTGCGGCCGCTGATCACGGGCGACGACGAGGCCGACCTGCACCGCGCGGGCGTGGTGGTGGCGCTCGCCGAGGAGGTGCGGCGCCGCGCGGAGCCCGGGGCCGTCGACGCGTCGATGGGGCGCCGCAACCTGCGCATCACGCTGCCCGGCGGCACCACGTGGGCGCCGACCGACCTCACGGAGCGCCTGCAAGCTGCGTTCGGTGTGGGGCTGCGCATCAGGGGCCGCAGCTAGCCCGCGCGCTCGCCTGCCTCCAGCACCCCCCGCAGACGACGCCACTCAAGCCGCAGGCGCTGGTGCGTCCGGGGGAACTGCTGGGCGACCGAGCGCACCACCTCGCGTTGACGCTCGGCGAGCCGGCCCATCGCGAACACGGTGTGGCGCGGGAGCGGCTGCACGGCTGCGGTGCGTTCGAGCAGGTCCACGGCGACCGCCGCGTCCTGGTAACGCCCGAGCTCGTTCTGGGCCCGCTTGAGCGCGGCCGCGAAGTCGGCGGTTGCGTCGCCGTAGAGCCCGGCGGTGAACTCGGCGGCGTAGCGGATGCGCTTCGCGCGGATGCGCGTGTCGTGGTACGCGTCCTCGGACGCGTCGGCGTCGAGTCGCTCCGCGAGGCGCCGGTAGCGCCTCCAGCGCTTGCGCAGCAGCGCGGGCGCTGCATCCACCGCCGACGCGTCCCCCGCGACGGTCGTCGTGCCCTCGCGCAGCATGACGGTCGCACCCTCGACCAGCGCCGCGAAGCGCGGCGAGTCGAGCGCGCCGAGCATGTGGCTCCGCGCCTCTTCCCGGCGCACGCCGAGGACGTCGATGAGCGGCGCGAGCGCCGAGTCTTCGCCCGGTTCGGGCAGGGCCGCCTCCTCCTCGCTCAGCCACTCGATTTGCACGTCCAGGTCGCGCACCTCGCCGAGGGCGTCGGCGACCCAGCCGAGTTCCGGACGGAGCGCCTCAAGTTGCGGCGGAAGCGCCGCGCGGAAGACCGCGAGCGCGGTGCGCAGCCGGCGCGTCGCGACGCGCATGTCGTGCAGTGCCTCGATGTCCTCGCCCAGCCGCGTGCCTGGCTCGTTGGCGAGGAAGCGCGCGAACTGCCGCCGCAGCGCGGCGTACGCGACCTCGCCGAGTGTCGAGGCCGGTGTGATCCGCGTCGGCCCGAGGTCCGGCGGCTCCACCGGCGATTGCCCGGTGGCTTCGAGGCCGATCGCGAACTTCGAGGAGGAAGCCCGCTCGAAGCCCTCGACGCGGCCGAGCGCCGTCGCGAGCTGTTCGACGGACGCGAGGGCGCCCGGGTCGGAGAGCTCGATCTCGATGCGGCTGAGTGCGAGCGGCGTATCGCCCGCGTTCGCCACCTCGGTGACGTCGAGGGCGACCTCGGCGACGGGGCGACCCGTGCCGTTGGCGTGCACGTCGAACGTGCTGCGCTCGGTGCGCAGGGAGAATAGCCCGCGCAGCTCGCCCGGACCGACCACCGCGCGCACGCGACGGGCGACGGGCCCGGTCGCGGCGAGCAGCTCCGCCATGCCGGCGGCGTCGAGCGGTTCGTTGATTTCGCGCCTGCGGTAAGGGCCGTCGGACTGATCGCCGAACCCCTTGAGCGTCGCCTCGACGGCGCCGTCCGTCTCGCGGAGGCGCAGCGCGAAGCTCGCACGGTGGAACGCCCAGTCCTGCGTGTCGAGGTACTCGTCGAACAGCACCCGGGTGGTCGCGGGCGTCAGGGTGAGCCCGAGCGCGGCTGCGCGGGCGCGCAGCACGCGCTCCGCGGCGGCGAGGTCATCCACGCCGAACTGCCACTCGACCTCGATAGTGCCTGACGCGGGCATGCTGGGGTCTCCCGCTCGTTACGTCGCCAAGTCTAGGGCGTGCGCCCACTGGCGGCGAACAGCCGAGCGATTAACGACCGCTGAGCGTCATTCGGGCTATGCTCCTGCATCGTGGCCAACGAACTGTTACCCACCGGTTCCGACATGCGTGCCTACGCCGCCGAGGCGGCCGGGACGTTCCTGCTCGTCTTCGCCGGGCCGGGCGCCGCAGTCATCAACGAGGTGTCGGGTGGCGCGGTCACGCACCTCGGGATTGGGATCTCGTTTGGCCTCGCGGTCATGGTGGCGATCTTCGCCACGGGCCACATCTCCGGGGCGCACATCAACCCGGCCGTGACACTCGCCTTCTCTATTGCCGGGCACTTCCCGAAGCGCCACGTGCCGCCCTACATCGTCGCGCAGCTCATCGGCGCGGCAGGCGCTGCGCTCGTGCTGCGGTGGCTGTTCGGCGTCGTCGCCGACCTCGGCTCGACCGTGCCGACGGGGAGCGCCGGGCAGGCGCTCGGCCTCGAGGTGGTCATCACGGCCTTCCTGATGTTCGTGATCATGGCCGTCGCGACCGACCTGCGCGCCGTGCGCGACCACGCCGCGATTGCCATCGGCGGATACGTGGCCCTCGCCGCGACGTTCTCGGGCCCCATCGCCGGGGCCTCGATGAACCCCGCGCGCTCGTTCGGGCCGGCGCTGCTCTCCGGCACGTGGGTGGACCACTGGGTCTACTGGGCCGGCCCGATCGCCGGTGCGCTCCTCGGTGCGGCCGTCTACATGCTCATCCGCAGCGGCAACCCCCCGGCCGACGAGCACGACATCGACGAAGCGATGTAGCCGTGGCTACGCGCGTGCTCTTCGTCTGCACCGGCAACTCCGCGCGCTCGCAGATCGCCGAGGCGCTGCTGCGTGAGCGCGGCGGCGACGCGTTCGAGGCGCACTCGGCCGGCAGCGATCCGGCCGGCCTCAACCCTTTCACCGTGCGCGTGCTCGCCGAGGACGGCATCGACGTGAGCGAGGCCGAGTCGACCCACGTCGACGCGTACGTGGACGCGTCGTGGGACTACGTCGTCACCGTCTGCGACCGCGCCCGCGAGTCCTGCCCGGTCTTCCCGCACGCGGGCGAGCAGCTCCACTGGAGCCTCGATGACCCGGCGGCCGCCTCTGGCGACGACGAGCAGCGCATGGCCGCCTTCCGCGCCACGCGCGAGGAGGTGCGGGAGCGTGTCGATGCGTTCGTGGCCGGGGTTGCCGCAGGCTGAGCTGATCTGGCTCCCTCTCCCTCCGACCCCCTCTCCCTGGAGGGAGAGGGCTGGGGTGAGGGGGTTCCGGCGGCCCTCCTCGATGGCCGCTCACACCCCGCAGACCCCCTCACCCTCACCCTCTCCCCCGCAGACGGGGGCGAGGGGATCAGA
>VXTU01000111.1 GCA_009837285.1 Chloroflexota bacterium
CCATCGTCTAGGGGACCAGGACGCCACCCTTTCAAGGTGGAAACAGCGGTTCGAATCCGCTTGGGGGTACCAGAGTTCCAGCGGTGCCCGACGCCGAACATTTCACTTGTTATCGGGTGGGTCGTTTGTGGCGCGTGCATAAAACGGCGAAGGTCGCTATCTTGCTTGGGAATCGCGGGCCGCGACCGCGGCCCCATGCTGGGGAACCCACAGGTGAAGGGGGTGCTTATGGTCAGGCGTTGGACGATGAGGATCGCGCTTGCCGCTGTCGTGGCGCTCGGCGTCTTCGCGCTCGCATGCGAGACGGGTGATGACGAGGGCGACGGTGGTGAGGCACGCGGCGACACACTGTCGATCATCAATGACCGCGGGGAGCTGAAGTGCGGCGTCAAGCAGACGCAGCCACTCTTCGGCTTCAGGGAGGCCGACGGCACCGTCACCGGCTTCGACATCGAGTTCTGCAAGGCAATCGCCGCTGCGGTTCTTGGTGACGCGAACAGCGTCGAGTACATCGACGCCTCGGACGCCTCGACCCGGTTCGAGCTGTTGAACGACGGCGAGATCGACGTGCTGATCCGCACCACCACGATCACCGCCTCGCGTGACCGCGAGCTGGGTGTCGACTTCGCGCAGACGACCTTCTACACGGGTCAGGGCTTCGCCGTCCGCAAGGACTCGGGCTACGACACGACGTCCGACATGGGCGACGCCACCATCTGCGTGCAGACCGGCACGACGACCGAACAGAACGTCGCAGACCACTTCACCGACATCGGCCTCACGTACGACCCGAAGGGTGGTCTGAGCGCGGACGTCGCGGACGCGTTCTTCTCCGGACGTTGCGACGTGCTGACGGCGGACGCTTCGGACCTCGCTTCGCGGATCGCGGTCCGTGAGGACTCGGCCGACTACAAGATCCTTCCGCAAATCATCTCGAAGGAGCCGCTGGCGCCTGGCGTCCGCGACTACGACAGCGAGTGGAAGGACGTGGTCAACTGGGTCGTGCACGGCCTGATCGCGGCCGAGGAACTCGGCATCACGCAGTCGAACGTGGGCTCGATGGCGGCGAACCCGCCAGGCACCGCGATCGCACGCCTGCTCGGCGTTTCGTACGAGGGCGGTGAGGTCTCCGACCTCGGCTTCGGCCGGGTCAACGCCCAGTTCATCCAGCGGGCCATTGCGGCCGTTGGTAACTACGGCGAGATCTACGACCGCACCATCGGCGACAACATCCCGCGTGACTGCACGCTGAACGCGCTGGCGACCGACAAGTCGGTCCAGTGCCCGGCGGGCGAGGGCGGGATCATGTACGCCCTGCCGTACCGCTAGGCCGGCACAGCAAGCGAGCATAGTGCTGGAAGGGGTTGCCCCGATGATGGGGCAACCCCTTCCGCTTTTCCGCCTTGTGATACACGCGCGCCCCACTTCACTACCGGCTAAGCTATGACCATGTCTGCTGGCGCTCCTCCCGAGGCGGCCTCGGTCCCGCTGATCCACAGGCGGAGCTTCCGCGACTTCGCGACCCAGAGTGTCTACGTCGCAATCACCGCTGTAGCGTTCCTCTACGTCTTCTACTCACTCAACCTCCGGGAGTTCGGATTCGGGTTCCTGGACGACCCCGCTGCCTTCAAGGTCGGCAACCAGTGGATCACCGACGTCGATGGCGTCACCAACTCGCGCATCACGATGTACATGGTGGGCGTGTGGTCATCGCTCCGCGCGGTCATCGTCGCGATTGCGCTGTCCACCGTTCTCGGCGTCGTGGTCGGTGTGGCCCGCCTCTCGAACAACTGGCTTGTCTCGTGGCTCGCGATGCTGTTCGTGGAGATTTTCCGCAACACACCGCTCCTCGTGCAGGTGGTGCTGGTCTACTCCGTGTTCCTGGTCGGCATGCCGCTGATCCAGAACGTGATCAGCATTGGCGACATCTTCTTCGTCTCCAACCGCGGCATCGCGATGCCGTGGCCGGTACCGAACGGCGGGCTGTGGGGCCTGCCCGACTGGTTTGCCGGTGTCTGGGTGCTCGTGCTGCTCGTGCTCGCCGTCGTCGCGATGCGCGTCCGTGCGAGGCGACAGGAACAGGAGCGCGAGACCGGCATTCCGATGAACGCGAACCGCAGGGCGCTCACGCTCTTCGCCATCGGCGCCGTTGCCTCGTACCTGGTGATGGGTGGGCCCGTCTGGATGGACGCCCCGATCGTCACCGGCACGCACTACGAAGAGGGCATGGTGATCATCCCCGAGTTCGCCGCCCTGGTGACGGGGCTGACGCTCTACACGGGATCGTTCATCGCCGAGATCGTGCGGGCCGGCATCCAGGCGCTGCCTCGAGGTCAGACGGAGGCGGCGAACGCGGTCGGACTGAGCAACTATCAGCGGCTCACGCTGGTCATCCTCCCGCAGGCGCTGCGCCAGATCATTCCGTCCGTCACGAACCAGTACCTCAACGTCAACAAAAACTCCTCGCTGGCCTACGCCGTGCTCTACGACGACCTGTTCCGCGTGGCTGGCATCATCCAGAACAAGGCCGGGCACGCGCTGGAGATGTTCTTCCTGATCATCGTCACGTACATGATCATCTCGTTCGTCATCTCCGTGATCATGAACTTCTTCAACGCACGCGTAACGGTGCACGAGGTCTAGGGGCGCGCCATGGCTGATATGCCCATGCAGCAGCCCCCGGGGCGCATCGTCCTGCCGCCGCACCGCGTTCGTGCGAGCCGGCCCTTCTCGGTACGCGCGCGCGAGTGGGTGCGCCGCAACCTCTTCCCGTCGCGCAACGGCACCATCCTCACGGTCATCGCGGTCGGGTTCCTCGGCGCGCTGCTCGCGGGTGTGATCTGGTTCGTGTTCATCGACGCGAACTGGCGGGTGATCACGGAGAACCGGTGGCTGCTCTTCGCGGGCGGCTACCCGCGCGAGGAGGCGTGGCGGTTGTGGATGGGCATGGGCTTCACGTTCATGCTCATCGGCCTCACCTACGGCACGTGGTCGAGTTTCGGCCGGCGCGACCACATCTTCGTCGGACTGATCTCGGCGTTCGTGGTCTTCCTGATGGCGCACGGCGGCGCGTCGATCTGGTCGTCGCTGTGGTTCCTGCTGGCCGTCGGTGTCATGTATCTGTCCTACGCCGTCACAGTGCGGATGCCGCGCGAGCTGGGCCCGATCCGCACCCTGCAGCAGCGCGTGGTCGGCGGACTGCTGATACTCGCGCTCCCGATCGCGCTGATGATCCTGCTGTCCGGGGATGCGAGCGCCCGCCAGCTCGACGGCTTCGTGCTCAACCTGGTCCTCGCGCCGGTCGGGATCGTCGGTGGGCTCGCGATGGCGATTCCGCTCGCCATCGGGCGCGCCTCGCGCATGAAGACCATCTCGTGGACGTGCACGGCCTACATCGAGATCGTGCGAGGAGCGCCGCTGCTCGGCTGGCTGTTCGTCGCGCTGTTCATCCTCGACGACGTGATCGGCGGCAGTCTCATCGTCCGCGCGATGGTCGTGATGGCGGTGTTCACGGGCGCCTACATGGCGGAATCGATCCGCGGGGCGCTGCAGGCGCTACCGCGCGGGCAGTACGAGGCCGCACATGCCGTCGGCCTCTCGCGACTGCAGGCGCTGCGGCTCATCATCCTGCCGCAGGCGCTCCGGATCTCGATCCCGCCCATCGTCGGGCAGGCCATCGCCATCTGGAAGGACACGACGCTCGTCACCGTCATCCTTCCGCTCCGCGAGCTCAAGGGAAACGCCGACTCCGCCATCGCTCAGTTCGAGTTCACGCCAGACCGCATCGAGGCGTACGTGTTCGTAGCCGTCGTCTTCTGGGCCGTCGCGTTCATGATGTCGCGCATCTCGCAGCGCGTCGAACGCACGCTCGGTGTCGGCGAGCGATAGGATGCGTGCAGCTGCCGCACGGAAGGATGACCGCAATGACGACTCACGACGGAGTCAGTGACGCCTCAGCCGACAGCGACCGCCTGACCGACTCGCAGGACATCATCGTCGCCGAGAACGTCGACAAGTGGTTCGGCGACTTCCAGGCGCTCGATAACGTCAGCATGAACATCAAGGAGCACGAGATCGTCGTCATCCTCGGCCCGTCCGGGTCGGGCAAGTCGACGTTCATCCGCTGCCTGAACCGCCTGGAGGAGCACGACGCCGGCCGCATCGTCATCGACGGCATCGAGATGAACGACGACGTGCGGAACCTCAACGCGATCCGCTCCGAGGTCGGGATGGTGTTCCAGCAGTTCAACCTCTTCCCGCACCTCTCCGTGATCAGCAACATCACCCTCGGACCCCAGAAGGTGCGGCACATGCCGAAGGCCGAGGCGCAGCAGCTTGCGATGCAGCACCTGGAACGCGTCGGTATCCCGGAGCAGGCCGACAAGTACCCGGCGCAGCTCTCGGGCGGTCAGCAGCAACGCGTCGCGATCGCGCGGGCGCTCGCGATGCAGCCCAAGATCATGCTTTTCGACGAGCCCACCTCGGCGCTCGACCCGGAGATGATCAAGGAAGTGCTCGACGTGATGCGCGAGCTGGCCGAGTCCGGCATGACGATGATCGTCGTCACGCACGAGATGGGCTTCGCCCGCGAGGTGGCGGACCGCCTCATATTCTTCGACGAGGGCGCCCTCGTGGAGCAGGGCACGCCGCAGCACTTCTTCGAGAACCCCGAAGAGGAGCGCACGAAGCTCTTCCTCAGCCAGATCCTGTAGCCGCGGGCCGCTCTCGCTGCAGGTCGGCGCGCTCGCCGCGCTACGCCTCCGGGTCCTCGTCGGCCTGGAGCCTGCGCCTGTCCAGCACCTCGCGCGGGCGCAGGTTGAGCGTGAACATCGCGATCACGCCCGTGACGGTGATCCACGCGAGTAGCAGCACGTGGATGCCGACCGCGTAGCTGCTGCCGTCGACGCGGTCGCCGCCCAGCAGCACGAACGCCTCGGTCACCGCCACCTCGAACGGCCCGATGTCCCACGGCGTGATGGGCAGCGAGACGACGATGTTCGCCGCGATCATCAGCACGATCGCTTCGCCGAGGCCGAGTTCGAGACCCAGCGCCCTGCCCATCATCCAGTACACGCCCACCTCGGCCACCCACGCGGCGACCGAGATGATGAGCGAGATGATGGTGTGGCGGACCTCACGCAGCGAGGCCATGCCTTCCTGGAGCTGGGCGAGCAGGCTCGCGGCCCGCTCCCGCGCCGAGTCGGGCACGACGACGAGCAGCCTCGAACGCGCGGGGTCGCTGGGCAGCTCCCACCGGGCGAGGAAGACCAGCACGACGAAGGCGAGCGCGACGATGGCCACGAAGATCGTCAGGCCAGGCAGCTCCCGGACGCCCTCGCCAAGCACGAACCCCGCGACGGCGACGAGCACGAGGAACGCGAGCCCATCGAACAGTGACTCGACGAACAGCACGTTGCTGGCGAGCGCGGCGCGGGGCAGCTTGAGGAGCCGACTAGGCAGCTCGATGCGCACGAGGTCGCCGGCGCGCAGCGGCACCAGCGCGTTCACCAGGTTCGACACCATGAAGATGCTGACCAGTGGGCGCAGCGGCACATCGGGGCGGCCGAGGAGCACGCGCCAGCGGTACGCGTGAATGCCCTTGGAGACGGTGAACAGGACCATGCCGCCGAGCGCCCAGCCCGGCTCGACGTTGTCGAGCCGCCGCAGCGCTTCGAGGACGTCGACGCGCCACACGAGCACGGCCATCGAGATGGCGACGACGACCGCCTGGATCGCCAGCAGGCGAGGGTTGCGGCGCAGGAACCCGAGCATGGTCGGCTCGCTCACCTCGTCCCGCGGCGGCGAACCGGTACGTGCCGCGCCTCGGTCGAGGTCGCCGACACCAGCCCCGCCCGCCTGCATCGTGCGGTAGTACGGCCGTCCGCGCGAGTCGGGGGCCAACATCGGCGCCGATCTGCTCGTATGTAATGAACGGCCATCGCTGACAGCGCGCCCGGCCGGTGCTAGCGTGCGGAGACCTCCCGCCCGCTGATCGGGGACCACGCTGAGTTTGCCCACCCGACCGAGCTTCTGGACCACCGACGGGCGCCCCGTGCCCGCGGTCGGCGTCGACGAGATGCGCGAGGTCGACCGCGTCGCCGTCGAGGAGACGGGCCCGTCGCTGCTCCAGATGATGGAGCACGCCGGCCTCGAGACCGCACAGACGGCGATCGAGATGCTCGGTGAGGGATGGGCGGGGCGCCGCG
>VXTU01000083.1 GCA_009837285.1 Chloroflexota bacterium
CGCTGCAGGGGTGCTCGCCTCCATGTCGACCGCGAAGCTCGAGATGATCGACGAGGACGAGACGGGGGCGAAGTTCTTCGGCACCACCTTCAAGAGCATGGAAGCGGACATCGAGACACCGGACAGCGTCAGGATGCTGGTCAGCGTGGTCGCTCCGGGGCTGGGGTTCGCCAGGATCGAAATCCTCGCCGTTGGGGACGAGGCGTACATGAAGTTCTCGGAGGACGCCCCGTGGACCCCGCTGCCGGCCGACGAGATGCCGTTCAACTTCCGCTCGGTGGGCATGACCCTGAGGGACATCCTCAACGGCGTCGCCGCGGGCTCCATCGTCGGCCGCGAGGAGGTCGACGGGGTCGACACCATCCGCATTGACGGTGACGTGACGTCCGACGATATGTTGGTCCTGATCCCGGACGCGGATCCGGGCCATCCGATCATCCTCAGCGTGTGGCTGGGCGAAGCGGACCACACGCTCCGGCAGATGCGACTGCAAGTTGTTCGACGACGACGGTGCGGGTACGAGCCGTCTGCTCAGCATTTCCGTCAACGTCCCCGTTGACATCCAGCTTCCGGATGTGGCCTCCGGGCAGTGAGCGCCACGCGGTCCCGCCTCCAGTCGCTGGCTACTTCCGAGTCGGCCGTCCTCGCGATCCTGTGCATCGGTGTCTTCTCCACCGCACTGGACCAGACCGTCGTGGTCGCCGCGCTGCCCAGCGTGATGATCGATTTGGAGATCCCGCTGACCGACCTGGACAAGGCGTCCTGGATTGTCACCGGGTACCTCATCAGCTACACCGTGGCCATGCCGCTGGCCGGGCGCCTCTCCGACGTCTACGGCCGGGTGCGCATGTTCCAGGCCGCTCTGCTCCTGTTCGCGCTCGGCTCCGCGCTCGTGGCGGTTGCCCCGAACTTCGAGTGGATCGTGTCCGCCCGCGTGATGCAGGCGGCGGGCGGCGGGGCCACCGTCCCGATCGGCCTCGCCATGGCCGTGGCCGCCGTCTCACCGGAGCGACGAGGCGTCGCGATCGGGCTCGTGGCCGCCTCGGCGGAGGCCGGGTCCGTGCTGGGCCCCCTCTACGGGGGAGCGATCATCGAGCTGGTCGGGTGGCGGTGGATCTTCTGGCTGGACGTCCCGCAGAGCTTCGCCCTGATCGCGCTCATGGCGATCCTGCCGAACCGCCGCAACGCCGAGGCGAAGATGGACTACCTCGGGGCCATCGCACTCGGTGGTGCGCTCACGATTGTCACCATCGCGCTGTCGCAGCGGAGCATCTTCTCGCAGGAGTCCTACGTCCCATACATGCTGCTCGTGCTCGGGATCGCGCTGGTCGCCGTGCTGATCGCGGTGGAGCGGAGGGTGGCGCAGCCGCTGCTGGCGTCGTTCCTCTACTCCTCGAAGGCGTTCCTGTCGTCCAACATCACGCAGTTCCTGGTGGGGATCGCGCTGATCATCTCGCTGGTGGCGGTGCCTCTCATGTCCGGCACGGTCATGGAGAAGGGGGCGTGGGAGAGCGCGCTGCGCCTGATCCGCCTCACCGCCATGATCCCCATCGGAGCCGTGGTCGGGGGCTACATCCTGCGCGTGACCGGCGTGCGGACCGTGTGTATCGCGGGCCTGGTGCTCATCGGGGTGGGCCTGCTCACCATGAGCACGTGGGAGACCGAGGTCGCCGAGCCGCGGCTGTCCCTGCCGCTGGTGGCGGCCGGGCTGGGCTTCGGGCTGGTCATCCCGCCCATCGGCGTGAGCGCGCTGAGCGCCGCGCCGAGCAACTACTGGGGCGCGGCGGCCTCGCTGGTCACCGCCTCGCGGATGGTGGGGATGGCCCTCGGTTTGGCGGCCCTGTCCGCGTGGGGCATCGAGCGCTTCTACAGCCTCACCGCCCACGTGACGGTCGGGACGACCTATGAGGAGACCGAGGCGCCTTTGATCGCAGCCGGTGTAACCGTGTTCCAGAACATCTTCACCATCGCGGGTGTGCTGGCCCTGCTCGGCATCCTCTCCGCCCTGCTGATGCGGGTCGAGGATGCCGACGAGGCGGAGGACCTCTCGTCCGAGGCGCTGCCTGCCAACCCGGCGGGGGCGGGCTGACCCCGCGCGCCGGTTCGCAACGTCAGTTGATCGCGGTACGGGCCGGCGTGATCGCCGGTGACGCCTCGGACGCGCCGTTGTCTGAGCTCGCGTCGGGATAGAACTGGGCGCAGTACGCCCGGAACATCGTGACTTCGCCGTCGGAGCGGTTGAGGCGCGGCGGCGACAGGTATCGCTTGCGGCTCCAGATCTCCACGTCTTGCTCGACGTCATGCACCTGCTGCCGGGCGATGAACCTGTTCATGAAGGGTGCGCGCAGTCTCGTGGGCAAGAACCCCAGACCCGCTACCCAGCGCTTCGGGTTGCGTATCTCGCGGACCTGCGTGGCGAGCGACATGTCGATCAGCGTGCCGTCGACCGGCGTCGCCAGCACCCACAGGCGCAGCTCCATGCCGATCGAGTGCTCGCTGATGCTCACGAACGAGTACCCCATCCCATAGATACTGGCGTCCGCGGACAGATCGAAGGTCAGCCTCCCGACCTTCGCAATCCGCCGGACGCTCTGGAAGTTCCAGCGACTCGAGAAGAACGCCCCCTCCACGGAGACGGGGTGCGTGCGCTCCACGCTGCCGTACCCGTGGACGTACCGGAGGTGTGCGATGTCGACGACGTTCTCGGAGGTTTCCTGGGGATGGCCCGGGAAGGTCAGGGTGTTGACGATGATGTCGCTCCACCCGGCCTGCTCCGGTTCGCCTTCGGGGAGACCCCACTGCGGCTCGCGTCCGCCGACCCCCCACCACGCGAAGATCAGGCCCGCGATGTCCCGAGTCTCGAACACCCGCAACCGGGCCGACCTCGGCGGTGCCGCGTATGGCGTGTCCACGCACTGGCCGGTCGCATCGAACTCGTAGCCGTGGAACGGGCACACGAGGCGGCCGTCGCAGACTCTCCCGCCTGCGGCTGGCCCGAGATCGGACCCGAGGTGGGGGCACAGGGCCTCGGCGACGCAGATGCGCCCCTCGTCGTCGCTCCACACGACGATGTTCTCGCCCATCCAGGTCTTCTGGATCAGCCCGGCTTTCTGCACTTCCAGGCGATTCGCCACGAAGTACCAGCCCTCGGGGAACGGCGGCAATGAAGCGATCGAGGGCTCGCCATGTCGAGTCTGCATTTGTCCGACACTCCTTGCCCACGAACAGGATACGAAAACGGCCAAATCATCGCATCGCGCAAGCAACTCGCCGTGCATCGCGTCCGCGCTTACGGACGTAACGAGGTGGGCTGCGGTATCATTGATTCGAGGTAACGGACTATGACACTTTCAACCGCACCTCCCACAACGGCGCAACTCACGCTCCCGGAAGAGCTCGTACTGATGCTCCTCAACGAGGAGAGCGGCTACTTCCACCAGGTGCCAGGGTGGGCCCTCAACTGCGCGGTCGTTGGCGCGGCGCTTGCCGAGCTGTCGCTGCTCGCGCGGATCGACACGGACCTGGAGTCCCTGGTCCTGCTGGACGACGCCGAGACCGGCGACCCCGCCCTCGATCCCATCCTCGAGGCGATTGCGGCGGAGCGGATGCAGCGAAACGCCCAGTACTGGATCGAGCGGCTGGCTCCGCAGGCTGAGACGATCATCGACCTGTCGCTGGACCGGCTGGTCGAGCTGAGGGTCCTCGACCATCACGAAGGTGACTTCTGGTCGCTCTCGCCCACTGCCTGGCACGCGGACATGTTCGGCGGCTCGGGCGAGGGCACCGCAGCCGAGTTCGTCCGGACGCGCATCAGCAAGGTGATCTTCAACAACGAGATCCCCGACCCGCGCGACATCATCATCGTCTGCCTCATCAACACGTGTGATGTCTTCCGCTTCATGTTCCCGGTGGACGAGGAGTCCGAGGAGCGCATCGAGCTCATCTGCCGGATGGACCTGATCGGCCGCTCGATCGCCGAGGCCGTCTCCCACAACCTTGCCGGCCCGCTGCTCCGGCGCTCGGGGCTCACCAAGTCGATTCCCAGGGTTCCGCTGCGCAAGCTCCTGCTTAACCGGAACTTCCGTGACGGCAACCTGCCCGCCCTGTTCGCGGATCTCGCGGAGCAGTACGGCCCGGTGTACACGATCCGCCCGCCGTTCCGGCCGCCGATGTACGTGGTCGCCGGGCCCGACACGAACCACTGGGCGCACCGGCAGGGGCGGATGTACCTGCGGGCCCGGGACTACCTCCAGGACTTCGAGAAGGTCTACGGCGCGTCCGGCATCCTCCCGGCACTGGACGGCGCGGACCACTTCCGGTTCCGCAAGGCCATGGCGCCCGGCTACTCGCGCGCGAGGCTGGAGGGCCAGCTGGACGACCTGTACAGCCACACTCGAGCGGGCCTGGCCGAATGGAACGTCGGCGACACTATCGGCGCGACCTCGATGTGCCGGCGTCTCATCAACGGCGAGGTATCACCCCTCATGATCAGCGTCGACTCGCAGGACCTCATCGACGACCTGACCGAGTACAAGACGCGCGCTCTGACCACCCACGTGCTGAAGGTGCTCCCCAAGTTCATGCTGCACACGCCGGGCATGCGGCGTCGGCGGAAGGGCATCGGGAAGCTGCTGGAGCGTGTCCAGGGTGTCCACACCGCTGCGCAGCGAGCCGGGCAACCTCGCGATCTCGCCGACGACCTGCTCAGCCTGCACGAGAGCGACCCACAGTTCCTCCCTGAGTCGAACCTGCGCTTCGCGCTGACGGCGCCGCTCATCGCCAGCGTCTACCTCGGCGATGCCCTGAGCTTCGCGGTCTACGCCATGGCCTCACAGCCCGAGCTCTACGAGCGGATCACGGCCGAGGCGGAGGCGCTTTTCGCTGATGGCGATCCCGCGCCCGAGGACATCACCCCGGAGAGCGTCGACGTCACGCGCCGCTTCATCATGGAGAGCATGCGCATCTACCCCATCGTCCCGATGTCGGTGCGAAAGGTCATGAACGCGTGCGTCGTGGAGGACTACGAGCTACCGGAAGGCGCGGAGCTTTTCATCGCCCAGTCGGCCGCGCACTACATGGCGGACGTGTTCCCCGAGCCCACCAAGTTCGACATCGACCGCTACCTGCCGGACCGCAACGAGCACCTCAGTCCCGGCTACGCCCCGTTCGGCCTCGGCACGCACACCTGCCTCGGCAACCGGCAAATGGAGCTGCAGCTCACCGTGAACCTGCTGATGATCGCGCACTACTTCACGCTCGAGGTGTCGCCGAAGAGCTACAAGCTCAAGATCGACCCGTTCCCGTCGCTCTCTCCGAAGAAGCTCAAGTTCCGCGTCACCGAGCAGAGGCGCGAGCTCCCGGCCTGACCCGCTCCTCCTGGCCCCCGAACGACGGTCCGACCTCTCCTCGTCCATGAGAGGGGCCACATTCTGATCCCCTCTCCCCCCGCCGAGGGGAGAGGGTGAGGGTGAGGGGGGTCCTCCTGGTGCGACCAACCTCAGAGGAGCCCGCCCAACCCTGACCGTTCGACGTCCCATGTACGGGCCGAGGGGATCGCGCTGTGGCGTCCGCTGCGTTGCCGCCGTCCCGTCCCGTGGCGGATCGGCGCTACGCGGAGCTGCCCTCGTCATGGCGGCGGTGCACTGCCTCGATAGCAAGGTCGAGCTCATCCGACATGCGTTGCACGGCCGAGCGCAGGCGCATGTTCTGGTAGGCGCCCCAGACCGTCATCGCAGGCGGCACGACCAGAATGGAGACGATGAGCGAGTAGGCGATGGTGATTGCGGCCGTGATGCCGAACTGCTGCGACGCGGCCAGCGGCGAGGCGACCAGCACGCCGAGCCCCAGCGCCGTCGTCAGCGCCGAGCCCAGCAGCGCCGAGCCGGTGGTCGCGAGCGTCCGGATCGCCGCTTGCTCCGGGTTCCGCAGCTGCGCGAACTCCTCGCGGTAGCGGTGGATGACGTGGATCGTGTAGTCCACCCCGATGCCGATCGACAGCGCAGTGATCATCGACGTGATCAGTGTGTACGGGATCCCCAGCAGCGCCATGGTGCCCAGCACGGAGATCAGGACCAGCACGATTGGCCCGACGGCCACGATCGCGAGCAGAGGCTGACGCACAGTCGCCCAGAAGAAGAAGGCGAGGATGCCGAGCGCGACCGCTATGGTCGTCGTAATCGCCTCCGTCTGCCGGTCCGTGATGGAGTCCGTGACGGTCACAGAGATGATGCTCAGCGATGTCGCCGTGATCGTGTCGTCCTCGCCGAACCAGAGCTCCTCGAGGTCGCCCTGGATCGCCTTGGTGGCGGCGGGGTCGTCGACGTAGGTGGGGAACTGGAGCAGGATCGCGTCGACGCCGTCGGGGTCGTTGATGAGCAAGTGTCCGAAGGCGGGATCGAGCGCCTCCAGTCGGTCCAGGAACTGCTGCATCAGCGCCGGGTCGAGTTCGAGCCCTGCCGAGGCCTCCTCGAACAGCGCCGCGAGCTCCGGGTCGTACCGGTCGCCGGGCTCACCGCTGTCGGTGGTCCAATCCCGCAGCAGCGACTCATAGGACACCCCCAGGGGGCCCGCCGCGGCCTGCGGACGGCTGGCTTCGTCGTCGAAGGCGACGGCGAGATCGCGCAGGTTGAGGAGCGTGCGGGTCTCGGTAGCCTCGGCCCGCACGAGTGTGCTCGTCATCTCCGTGGAGCCGCCGACGGCTGCATCGAGGGTGTCCATGTCCTGAAGCAGGCTGCCGCCGCGGGGCAGGATGTCGCGGATGCTGAACTCCGCCTCCAGCCCCCGGGCCGAGAATCCGAGGACCGCGGTGACCACCAGCACCACGACGATGTACGGCGCGGGCCGGCGCGCGACGCTCCTGCCCAGGAGCTCGGCGGCGCGTCCAATCCCGGGCAGCGCGCCCGAGATCGGGCGAGGCTGTCGCAGCGTGCCTCGCGCCTCGCGCCGGCGGTCGATGATCGTCCGCCCCGCCGGAACCAGCGTGAGCATCACGATCAGGCTCATCCCCACGCCGAGGCCGGCGATGACGCCGAAGTCGCCGACGATCGCGATCGGAGAGAACAGGCTCGCCAGGAAGCTCACGATCGTCGTGGCGGCCGCCAGGACCAGCGGGACGGTGACGTTCCGCATGCCGATCCGGACGGCGGACAGCACGGGCTCACCGGCGAGGCGCTGCTCGCGGTAATGCGAGATCGACTGGATCGCGTAGTCGACCGTCAGGCTGATCATGATGATCGGCACCATCGACGTCAGTGAGTTCGGCGGACCCGTCAGGCTCAGCCCGTTCGGCCCGACCCAGCCTTCCACTCCGATGATCCAGACGAGCGCCATGAACAGTCCTGCCAGCGTGAGCAGGAGATCCGAGATGGTGCGCATGAAGAGCAGCAGCAGCGCCGCGATGAGCAGCATCGCGAGCCCGATCAGCGGGGCCATGCCCTCCTCGGTTGCCCGCTGGTACTCGTCCTCCACCACCGTCGGCGAGATGCTGCTGACGCGGAGCGGCCCCTCATCCGCGTCGGCGAGCACGTCGATTCTTCGCTCCGCCTCCTGTACGCGCTCGTCGCCTGTGTCGAGCAGGCGGATGGTGGCGATCGCGACGGACGTGCCGTCCGTGTCCGTTCCCGTCATCGCGGCGATCGCGTCGCCGATCACGGGAGCCGCGCGGGCCGCGTCGATCTGGGCCTGCGTCACCCCCTCGATGCGCTCGAGCTGCAGAGCCGCCTGCACGAGGGCGGCGGGTGTGATGACGGGGTCAACGGGCGGGAGCAGCGCACCGATGTCCGGGTCGACGACGATCTCGTCGACGAGCGCGGCCATCTGTGCGAGCCCGTCGGGAGTGAGCGCCTCCCCGCGGAAGAGGAGCGTGACCACGCTGGTCTCGCCGGCGTCTCCGAAGAGCGCGTCGATCTCCTGCAGCGTCGCGGCGACCGGGCTGTCCTGGGGCAGGGTCTCCTCGGTCGTCGGCAGCGGCGCGCGCAGCGGCGCGCCGGCGCCGAGCACGACCGTGACGATGAGGAGGGCGCTGATGGTCAGCCAGGGGCGGACCGTGACCAGCCAGCTGATCTGAGTCAACACATTGCTCATCGCACGCATTCTAAGCGAGGCGCTGCGCAGGCGCGCTCGCCGGCCGCGGCCTCGGTCTAGCGCCTATGCCGTCCTGAACCCCGAGCCGTACATGATGCTGCCGTAGTGGTTGAAGGACCGCCTGGCGGCGGGATCGTCGAACGGGTAGTCGGCGCCGAGCTGCCGCGCGGTGGCGAGGCCGGTCACGAAGCACGTCTCCTGACTGTTGACGAGCGTGTGGGCGCCGCAGTGCCAGGTCCGCCGCCTGCCCTGGATGAAGCGGAACATGTTCACGAGCAGCACGACGTGTTTCACGTCGTGCACGATGTGCTGGAACCACCACCGCTTGACGACCTGCTCCTCGTCGATCGTGCTGTTCGGGTTGTAGGTCACGAGGCACGGCCGGTCGGAGTCGTGAGCCCACGGCTGCTGGTTGTGCATGATGTACGTGATCTCGTAGTTGTCCGGCCTGGCCCCGTACTGCTCGATGTGATTGCTGCGCGTGGTCAGCGGCCGCACCTCGTTGTCCGGCAGGACCGAGGCGTCGGAGTGGACGATCGCGTGGTTGTGCAGCTCGCTCTCGTACCGGATCGACGACAGGATGTGGCGCTCGAGGAACGTCGCGTCGTCGAGCATCATCAGCGTCTGGTTCGCGTTGCACGCGAAGATGACCTCGTCGAACGTCTCGCGTGCCCCGTCCTCGTCCTCGACCACCACGGACGAGGCGCCCCGGTACACCTTCCGGACCGGCCGGTTGAGGTACACCTTGTCGCGGAACCCCGCCGACAGGTGCTCGTAGATCCGCTGCGTCCCACGCTCCCACGTCTGCATCGGCGTGGCGCGCTCGATGTCGAAGAACTCGAGGTAGCGAGCGAAGAGCGCCGCGGGCATGTCGAACACGTTCGTCGCCATCAGGAAGTTGACGAACATCGGCTTCAGAATCTTGTAGCGGAAGTCGGCGGAGAATCCGCCGAGGTTCAGCAGCGTGCCCATGCTGATGTAGTTGAACGGGTTGAGCGCGTTCAGGAACCTCGAATGCGACCGGCTCAGCCAGCCAAACCGGTGGAGACGCCGCAGCAGCCGCTGGAACTTCTCGATCTCGGGTTGCAACTCCTCGCGGATGTCGGAGTCGAAGTCGTGCGCGTAGACGCCCCCGCGGTAGCGCACGCTGTAGTTGAAGGTGATGTCGAACACCTCGATGCCGAACTGCTCCAGCAGCAGCAGGATGTGGTCGTACACGGACGGAATGAGCGCCGTGACGGAGATGTCGAACGGGATGGTGCTGCCGTCGTCCTGCGGCATCTCGGCCGTGACGGCGTTTCCGCCGAGTTGCTCGCGGGCCTCGTAGAGCCGGAAGTCGAAGCGGTCCGGGTGGTGGTGCAGCGCCCACGCGGCGCCGAGGCCCGAGATGCCCCCACCGATGATGGCGATGCGCCGAGGCATGGTGCCCGTCCCGTCGGTCGCTGCGCTCCCAGCCTGCCAGCGTCGCCGGCTGCTGACCAGCGAGCCGGAGCCTGGGCGCGAGCTGCAACCACCGGCGTGGAATCACGCCGCGCGCATCGACTCGATCACTTGCCCGGCGGCCGCCACCGCGCCGTCGATCGCGGCGTCGTCGACGTCGAGGTGCGTGACCATCCGCACCCGCTGCGGCCCGGTGCCGCTGCACAGCACCCCCTCGGCGGCGAGACGCTCGCGGAACTCGACCCCGTCCAGTGCGCCGTCGAGCTCGAAGAAGACGATGTTCGTGTCCGGCGCGTCGATCTCGATGGCGCCGCCCGGCAGCGAAGCGAGGCCGTCGGCGAGCCGCGAGGCGCGCTCGTGGTCCTCGGCGAGGCGGTCGACGTGGTGTTCGAGCGCGTGCAGCGCCGCGGCCGCGATCACGCCGGCCTGCCGCATACCGCCGCCGAGCTGGCGACGCAGCACGCGTGCGCGGTCGATGACCTCTTGCGGCCCGGTGAGCACCGAGCCGACCGGTGCGCCGAGGCCTTTCGAGAAGCAGAACGATACCGTGTCGGCGAGGGCGGCGATGGTCGCGGCGTCGGTCTCCAGCGCCAGCGCGGCGTTGAAAATGCGCGCGCCGTCCAGGTGCACGGCCGCGCCGGCGCCGCGCGCCACCTCGGCCGCGCCGCGCATGCTGTCGAGGGGAATCGCGGCGCCGCCACAGCGGTTCTGCGTGTTCTCCAGGCAGACCAGCACGGTCCGCGGCGCGGCGCCCGGTGCCCGGGCGACCGACGCCACCTCGGCGGGGTCGATGCGCCCGCGGTCGTCGTTCGCGACGCTGCGCAGGCTGATCCCGCCCAGCGCGGAAGCGCCCACCGCCTCGTGGTGGAGGATGTGCGACTCCGAGCCGACCACGGCCTCGTCGCCGCGCCCGCAGGTGACGAGCAGTGCGAGCAGGTTCGCCATCGTGCCGCTGGGCACGTAGAGCGCCGCCTCCTTGCCGACCCGTGCGGCCGAGGCCTCCTCGAGGCGCTGCACCGTGGGGTCGTCGCGCAGCACGTCGTCGCCGACCTCGGCGCGCGCCATCGCCTGGCGCATCGCGTCGGTGGGCTGGGAGACGGTGTCGGACCGCAAGTCGATCACGGTGCTGCTCCTCCTGTTTCCGCCCTGCGCGGCGCGCCGGCGCGAGTCACCTGCCCATTCTGCGCGAAGTCGCGGCTCACCGCTGCGGCCGAGGTTCCGGGATCGCCTCGGCTCGATCGTCCACCGGGGGCTTCCGCAAGCAGGGGGCCTGATACGATCGTCACGCTCGCAGCCGGCGATGGGGCACAGGCCGCGACAACGCGAGACACAACGAGACCGCACGAGGTCGCAGTCGCGGGCTTCGGCGGTCGGGCAGACACTCCTGGGAGAGCGAACCGACAGAAGGGCAGCAATGACCAACAATCAGTACTGGTGGCCCGAGCAGTTGAGCCTGCAGGCGCTCCGTCAGCATTCCTCGCTTTCCGACCCGATGGGCGATGACTTCGACTACGCCGAGGCGGTTCAGTCACTCGATGTCGGTGCGCTCCGGCAGGACGTCGAGGAGGTCATGACCACCTCGCAGGAGTGGTGGCCCGCCGACTACGGCCACTACGGTCCGCTCTTCATCCGCATGGCGTGGCACGCCGCGGGCACCTACCGCATCAGCGACGGTCGCGGCGGCGCGGGCTCCGGCCACCAGCGGTTCGCCCCCCTCAACAGCTGGCCCGACAACGCCAACCTCGACAAGGCGCGACGGCTGCTCTGGCCGGTCAAGCAGAAGTACGGCCGGAGCCTCTCCTGGGCCGACCTGCTGGTCTACGCCGGGAACTGCGCGCTCGAGTCGATGGGCTTCAAGACCTTCGGGTTCGCGTTCGGACGCCCCGATGTCTGGGAGGCCGACGACACGGACTGGGGCGAGGAAGGCGAGTGGCTCGGCAGCGAGCGCCACGACGCCGACGGGGAGCTGCAGGGTCCCCTCGGGGCCGACCACATGGGCCTAATCTACGTGAACCCCGAGGGGCCGAACGCCAACCCGGACCCCCTCGCCGCCGCCCGGTACATCCGCCAGACGTTCAAGCGCATGGCCATGAACGACGAGGAGACCGTCGCGCTCATTGCGGGCGGCCACACCTTCGGCAAGGCCCACGGCGCCTCGCTCGAATCGCACGTCGGGCCCGAGCCGGAGGGCGCGGGCATCGAGGAGCAGGGCCTCGGCTGGACCAGCGGCTTCGGCACCGGCATGGCGAACGACGCCATCACCAGCGGCATCGAGGGCGCCTGGACCAACAACCCGGTCGAGTGGGACAACAACTTCCTCGAGAACCTCTACGAGCACGAGTGGGAGCTCACCACCAGCCCCGCGGGGAAGTCCCAGTACCAGCCGACGAACGCCGCCGCGGCCGCGACGGTGGTCGACGCGCACGATTCGGCCGTGAAGCACGCCCCGATGATGCTCACCACCGACCTCTCGCTGCGGGCGGACCCGGACTACGCGGCCATCTCGACGCGCTTCCTCGAACACCCCGAGGAGCTCGAGGACGCCTTCGCACGCGCATGGTTCAAGCTGATCCACCGTGACATGGGGCCGCGCAGCCGCTACCAGGGCCCCCTCGTGCCCGACGAGGCGCTGCTCTGGCAGGACCCGGTCCCGGCCGTCGACCACGAGCTGGTCGGCGACGCGGAGATCGCCGACCTCAAGGCGCGCGTCCTTGCCTCGGGGCTAACGGTCTCGCAGCTGGTCGCGACCGCCTGGGCGTCGGCATCGTCGTTCCGCGGCACCGACAGGCGCGGCGGCGCGAACGGGGCGCGCGTGCGCCTCGCGCCGCAGCAGGACTGGGAAGCCAACGACCCCGCGCAGCTCGCCACGGTGATCGAGGCACTCGAGGGGATCCAGGGGGCGTTCAACGGCTCGCAGGCGGGCGCGGTACGCATCTCGCTCGCGGACCTGATCGTCCTCGCCGGATGCGCGGCGGTTGAGCAGGCCGCCCGCGACGCCGGGCACGATGTGCAGGCGCCGTTCACCCCCGGCCGCACCGACGCCACGCAGGAGTGGACGGACGAGGAGTCGTTCGCGGTCCTCGAACCGACCGCGGACGGGTTCCGCAACTACCTGAAGGACGGACAGGAGGGCCGCGCCGAGGACCTGCTGGTCGAGCGCGCGTACATGCTCACGCTCAGCGCGCCCGAGATGACGGCGCTCGTGGGTGGCCTGCGCGTGCTCGGCGCCAACACCGGGGAGTCCGCGCACGGCGTGTTCACCGACCAGCCCGGCACGCTGACCAATGACTTCTTCGTGCAGCTGCTGGACGTGGACACCGAGTGGCAGCCGTCCGGGGACGTCTTCGAGGGGCGCGACCGCGAGAGCGGCGACCTCAAGTGGACGGGGACGCGCGTGGACCTCGTGTTCGGCTCGAACTCGGAGCTGCGGGCCCTCGCAGAGGTCTACGGGTCTGACGACGGGCAGGACGCGTTCGTGCGCGACTTCGTGGCGGCGTGGGACAAGGTGATGAGCCTCGACCGCTTCGACCTGCGCTGAGCGCCGGGGCGGGGCCGAGGATCCTCCGATGACGGGACATAACCGGGGGCTCGTCCAGACCGTGCTCGGTCCCATCGAGCCCTCGGCGCTCGGGCCCACGACGACGCACGAGCACCTCCACTGCGACCTCTCGTTCCTGTTTCGCCCTGCCCGGTACGCGCCGTCCCAGGAGCTCGAGGACGCTTCGATCACCCTCGAGAACCTGGGGTGGGTCCGGCGGCACTACTACAGCAACCACTCCAACCTCCGGCTCTCGGATGTGGACACCGCCATCCGGGAGGCTCGGATGTACCGCGAGGTCGGGGGCCGCACGATCGTCGACGCGACCACGAGCGGCATCGGGCGCGACCCCGCCGTGCTCGTCCGGATCGCGCGTGAGTCCGGGGTGCACATCGTCATGGGCGCCGGGTTCTACGTGGATGCGAAGCACCCCGCCGACATGGACGCGCGGAGCGTCGAGGATCTGGCCGCCGAGATCGTCGCGGACCTGACGGAAGGCGTCGGCGACACCGGCGTGCAGGCGGGGATCATCGGCGAGGTCGGCTGCGGCTGGCCGATGACGGCAAACGAGCGCAAGTCGCTGACCGCGTCGGCGGTCGCACAGCAAGAGACCGGCGCGGCGATCCTCATCCACCCCGGACGCAACGAGGGCGCGCCGGCGGAGATCCTCGGCGTGCTCGCGGACAGCGGCGCGGACCTGTCGCGGGTGATCATGGGCCACCTCGACCGCACCGTGTTCGACTTCGACGTGCTGCGAGGCATCGCCGAGTCGGGGTGCTACATGGAATGGGACCTGTTCGGCAACGAGGGGTCGTACTACCCGCAGGCCGAGATCGACATGCCCAGCGACGCGCAGCGGTTGGACCTCATCAAGCGCATCGTCGACGAGGGCTACGGCGACCGTGTCGTGATCGCGCACGACGTCTTCACGAAGCACCGCCTGGTGACGTACGGCGGGCACGGCTACGGCCACATCCTCCAGAACGTCGTCCCCACGATGCGGCGCAAGGGCTTCTCGGACGACGAGGTCCGGGCGATCACGGTCGACAACCCGGCTCACGTCCTCGCCCTCGTCTGACGGTCGCCACGCCATCGCGTTGACCCGCCGGGTGCGTCTGCCTAGGCTCACGGTGGACACAACGACCGCCCGCCTCGACCGGGTGGGGAAGGACGGGGACATGGACTTCGAGATGCCCGCGGAGGTGCTCGATTTCCGCGCGCAGGTGCAGGACTTCATCGCCACGCACCGCACGCCCGAGCTCGACGCAGAGATCGCCGAACACCACATCCACGGCTACGGCCCGGCCGCCCAGGCCTTCATGCAATCGATGGCGCGCGAGGGCCTCGCCGCCGTCGCGTGGCCCGAGGAGTACGGCGGCCAGGGCAAGGGCGCGCTCTTCCTGTGGGCGCTCGCCGAGGAGTGCTCCCGTGAGGGCGTGCCGTTCGACACCCTGACCTTCATCTCCGTCGGCCCGATGATCATGCGCAACGGCACCGAGGAGCAGAAGCTGGATATCCTCCCGAAGGTGCTGCGCGGCGAGATCAACTTCGCCATCGGCTACACGGAGCCGAACGCCGGGACGGACCTCGCCTCGCTGCAGACGCGCGCCACGCGCGACGGCGACGAGTGGGTGATCAACGGCCAGAAGATCTACACCTCGTCTGCCCACCTCGCGACACATGTGTGGCTGGCCGCGCGCAGCGACCCCGACGCGCCCAAGCACCGCGGCATCTCGACGTACGTGCTGCCGCTGAACACGCCGGGCATCACCGTGCGCCCGCTATGGGTGATGGGCGAGGGACGCACCAACGAGACCTTCTACGAGGACGTGCGCATCCCCGCCGACTCGCTCATCGGCGAGGAGAACCGCGGCTGGTACATCGTCAGCGGCGCGCTCGACCTCGAACGAGTCGCGATCGGCACGTACCGCCCGCTGGAGAAGACGGTCGAGGACCTGCTGGACCACATCAAGTCCGAACGACCCGAGCTGCAGGGCGACGCCTTCGCCCGCAACGCGGTGGCCGACGCGCTCATGCGCGTCGAGGTCGCCCGCGCGCTCGCGACGAACAACGCGGCGATGGTGCACAGCGGGCTCATCCCGACGATGGAAGCCTCGATGGGCAAGGTCTGGACATCGGACTCGCGCGAACGCATCAACGACGCGTTCATGGACCTGCTCGGCCGCAGCGGCGGCATGCAGGTCGAGGCCGAGGGCGCCCCGCTGGACGGGGAGCTCGAGGCTGCGTGGCGCAGCGCCCCGCCGGGCAGATTCGGCGGCGGGACCAACGACATCCAGCGACGCATCATCGCCAACCGGGGCCTCGGCCTGCCGCGCTAGCGAGCGACACGGCTCTCCGGCCGCCGGGGAGCGATCGTGGACGCGCCGGACGGGTCACCGACCGTTCCGCCGGGAGGCGTCGCCCGCCGCGCCGTGCGCTCGCTGGGCTTCCCGCCGTTCCGTTACTTCTGGGCGAGCAACTTCATCGTGGCCATGGGCCTCATGGTGCAGTTCACCGCGCGCGCCTGGCTGGTCGTCCAGCTCACCGACTCCGCCCTGGTGCTCGGCGCCGTCGAGGCGTCGTGGGCGGTCACGTTCGCGCTGGGGTCGATCCCGATGGGCCTCGTCGCGGACCGCTTCAACCGACGTACCCTGCTGCTGATCGACAACGTGGTGGCCGTGCTCGTGGCCCTCACGCTCGGCGTGCTGGTGGTGACGGACCTCGTGGCGGTGTGGCACGTGTTCGCCGCCTCGCTCGCGGCGGGGTTGTTAGGCGCGGTGCGCTTCCCGGCGAGCCAGGCCATGACTGGCCGGCTCGTGCCCGAGCACCTCTTCATGAACGCCACGTCGCTGAACACGGCCAGTCACAGCGTGCCGAGCGTGGTCGGCCCGGCGCTCGGGGGGCTGCTCGTCGGCGGGGTTGGCGTTGGCGTTGTCTACTTCGCGACATCCGGCGCGCATCTTGCCGCCGCGGTGATGCTGTTCGTCGGCGTCGCGGCGTCGTTCGGCTCGATTGAGCGCGACGACGCGCGCTCCGTGACCGCCGACCTGCGAGACGCGATCGCCTACCTGCGAGCCGACGCGCACCTGCTGCGACTGACCGCCGTGATCGTCATGCCATTCGTCCTCGGCTCGTCGTACACGCTGCTGCTCGCGCTGTTCGTCGAGAAGGAGCTGGGCGGGGGCGCGGCGATGTTCGGGTTCCTGAGCGCGTCGCTCGGCGCCGGCGGGGTGATCGGGGCGATGGTGATCGCGGCGGCGGGACAGTCGAGACAGATCGGCTATCTCATGTTCCTGGGCATCTTCGGTGTCGGCGCGGCCGCGCTGACCTACGGCTTCTCACACTGGCTCCCACTGACAGCGCTAGCACTCATGGTCGGCGGCGCCGCGCAGAGCGCGCTCTTCGTTGCCTACGAGACCTTCCTGCTGCTCCGCGTCCCCGACGAAATGCGAGGCCGCATCATGGGCCTCACCTTCACGATCTTTGCGCTCTTCCCCGTGGGCGCCATCTTCGCGGGGGCGCTGGCTGACCTTGTCGGCCTCCGCGCCGTCGCCATCCTCGAGGGCGTCGTCGTGCTGGTCCTCGCGCTGTTCGCCTGGCGCTTCGCGCTTCGCCACGTCGCGGGCGCGGCCGACGCCGAGGTACCAGGTCACCCCGAGGCGATCTGATCGCGAGGAGGGGCGAGGGAGGCTGTCGGTCACCGATTGCGGCGGGCGTCGCCGCCGCGCTACGTCCTCGGCAGCCCCAGCCCGCGTGTCGCGATGATGTTGCGCTGGATCTCCGAGGTGCCTCCGGCGATCGTCATCGGCACCGAGAACACGTACGACCGTGCGCCCCGCGCCGCCATCGGCGCCCGCGGGTCGTCCTCGTCCCAGAGGTTCGAGTAAAGGCCGAACGCGTTCGCGGCGGTGCGCGCGATGCGCTGTGTCAGCTCGGTGCCGAACACCTTGCCCATCGAGGCCTCGTAGTTCGGGACGCGCCCCGCGTCCTGCATCGAGGCGATCCGGAGGCAGAGGTTGTAGTGCACGTCGGCAGCGATGGCGATCTCCGCGACCTCGCGGCGCAGCGCCGGCGAGCTCGCCACGCGGGAGCGTGCGCGGCCGTCGTCGCTCGCGAGGTAGTCGGCCAGCTCGCGCACGTCGCGGCGGACGGTGGCCGAGCCGGCGATGCCGGAGCGCTCGAAGTCGAGCGCCGTCGCCCCGACGTACCAGCCGCGGTTCTCCTCGCCGATGCGGTTCTTGACCGGCACGTGTACGTCCTCGAAGAAACTCTCGTTGAAGCCGTGCTCCCCGCCCATGTTGATGAGCGGGCGGAATTCCACGCCCGGGAGGTCGGTCGGGATCAGCAGCGCGCTGATGCCGCGGTGCTTGGGCGCGTCGGGGTCGGTCCGCACGGGCACCCAGAGGTAGTCGGCGAGATGGCCGTTCGAGGTCCAGATCTTCTGGCCGTTGACCACGTACTCGTCGCCGTCGCGCACGGCGCGCGTCTGCAGCGAGGCGAGGTCGGAACCCGCGCCGGGCTCCGAGAGGCCGGAGTGCATGAGCAACTCGCCGCTCACCATGCGCGGCAGGAAGTCGCGTTTCTGCTCCTCGTCGCCGACGAGGATGATCGTCGGGCCGTACTGGATGACGCCGGGGCCGCCGACGGCCGGCGCGTGCGCCGTCGCCATCTCCTCGCGCAGGATCGTCTGCGCCCAGATGGTGAGGCCGGCGCCGCCGTACTCCTCGGGCCAGTGGGGCGCGAACCACCTGCGCTCGGCGAGCGCGTTGGTCCAGTCCTCGGCAGCCTGGCGCTCTTCGGGGTCGTCCGAGCGCCGGTCGGCGGCCCAGTTGCCGCCGGGCGTGCGGTAGCGCTCGGGCAGCTGCGTGTCGAGGAGATCGCGCACCTCGGCGCGGAAGGCGGCCTGCTCCGGGCTGTCGCTCCAGTCCATGCCGTGACCTTAGCCGACGCCCGCCGCACCCGCCATGCGCCGCCGAGGCCGCTCGCGGCCGAGCCCTCGGCCTCAGCTGGAGGGGCGGACAGGCCTCCTCGGTGACTCGTGATGCTTCCGCTGCGTGGTAGCATCCCCGCCCGTGGCGACAGTAGCCGTCATCGGAGCGGGGGCGGTCGGCTCCTACTACGGCGCGCGCCTCGCGCAGGCCGGGCACGACGTGCGCTTCCTCCTCCGCCGCGACTACGACGCCGTCGCCGAGCGCGGCCTGCACATCGAGTCGCACCACGGCGACTTCGCGCTCGAACGCCCCGCCATCGCACGCGACGCTGCGGCCATCGGGCCCGTCGACTGGGTGCTCTGCGGCCTGAAGACCACCGCGCTCGACCACGCAGCCGCCCTCATCCGCCCCTGCCTCACGCCCGAGACGCGCGTGCTCGCGATCATGAACGGCCTCGGCGTCGAGGAGAGCCTCGCTGGCTCGCTCGGGACGGAGCACGTCTTCGGCGGGCTCGCCTTCACCTGCATCAACCGCGGGGAGCCCGGCGTCATCCACCACATCGAGTACGGGCAGGTCGGCATCGCGCACCTCGGCGACGACCCCGCCGAGCTCGACCGCGCCCTCGCGCTCTGGCAGGACGCGACGGTCGAGATCACGCGGCAGCCTTCCTTGCTGCGAGCGCGCTGGGAGAAGCTCTGCTGGAACGTCCCGTTCAACGGACTGACCGTCGCCGCTGGCGGCGTCGACACCGAGGTGATCGTCACCGACGCCGCCCTGCGCGCCGAGGCGCGCGCGCTCATGGAGGAGGTCGTCGCGGCCGGTAATGCCGACCTCGCCGCCGCGGGCAACTCCGAGCGCATCGACGGCGAGGCCGTGATCTCGCGCATGTTCGAGCTCACCGACGTGATGGGCCCGTACCGCCCCAGCACGCTCATCGACTACCTCGAGGGCCGCGCGATCGAGGTCGACGCCATCTTCGCCGAGCCGGCGCGGCGCGCCCGCGACCTCAGCGTCTCCGCCCCTCGCATGGAGATGCTGACCGCGCTCCTCGCACGACTCGATCCGGCCAGGGGAGCCGGCGGTTAGCGACCGCGCTCTCCCACACGCCGCTGGTAGCTCGACCCGCGCGTACAATGCCGTCCAATCGACCTTCGACCGAGGCTTGCCCGTGTCCTTCGAACGAACCATCGCCCGCCCTGCGTTACTCGTCGCCGCCGTGCTGCTCATTGCGGCCGCGGCGAAAGGCGCTTCGGTCCAGCCCGCCGCCGCACAGGAAGCGGGCGGCGTCACGCTGACGCTACTGCACAACAGCGACGGTGAGTCCTCGCTCATCCCGCTCACGAACCCGGTCGATGTCGAGGGGGCCAGCACGGCGGTGCCCGTGGGGGGTATCGCCGCGTTCGGGGCAGTCATCGACCGCGAGATCGCCGAGGCGCGTGCCCGTGGTCACGCGGTCCTCAACGTCTATGCGGGGGACGCCTACCTCTCCAGCGCGACGCTGGTGTGCAGCCGGATCGAGGACAACCCGCTCTTCGACGCTCTCGCGCAGGAAGCGATCCCGTACGACGCGCACATCCTCGGCAACCACGAGTTCGACAAGAACCCGGACTTCCTCGAACGCTTCATCCGGGCCTTCGACGGCCAGCCGTTCCTCAGCGCGAACGTCGACTTCTCGGACGAGCCGGGCTTCGCGGACCTCCTCGACGCCGACGGCCTGATCGACGGCTCGATCGAGGACGGCCGTGTCGTTGGCCGCTCGATGATCGTCACCGACCGCGCGACCGGCGCCCGCTTCGGGCTCGTCGGCGCCACCACGTGGGGGCTGCCGGTGATTTCCGTCCCTCGGAAGGTGACCGTCACGCCCGACCTCGCCACGACGGCAGCCGCCGTCCAGGCCGAGGTCGACCGGCTCCTCGCGCGGGGCGTGAACAGGGTCATCCTGGTCAGCCACCTCCAGCACATCGGCATCGATGTCGATCTCATCGCCCTCCTGCGAGGTATCGACGTGGCCGTGGCGGGCGGCGGCGACGACCTGCTGCACAGCCCGGCCGTCGATCCCTCCGCGCAGCTCGTCCCTGGCGAGCGGGCCGAGGTCGAGGGCGCCTATCCCATGGAGGCGACCGATGCCGACGGCCGCACCGTCTACCTGGTGACGACGCCCGGGAACTACCACTACGTCGGGCGGCTCGATGTCCGCTTCGACGCCGCGGGCGAGGTCACCGGTGTGGTGGGCGAGACGAGCTACGCCCGGCCGGTCGTGCCTTCCACCGACGCCGCGACCGCCGCCGGGTTTGCGGCCGCCGTCGAGCCGGACGCGGCGCTCGTCGACTCGGTCGAGCGGCCGGTGGGCGAGTGCCTCGCGGGCCTCGCCACGACGCGCATCGCGACCACCGAGGTGCTCATCGATGTGTCGCGCACGGCCGTGCGCACGCGCGAGAGCAACGGCGGCAACCTCGTCGTCGACGCGTTCCTCCACAGCTACGACCGGCACACGGCGGACCTCGCACTACCCGCTCGCGGCCCGGCCAACCCGGTGGTCGCCCTGCAGAACGGCGGGGGGATTCGCCAGAACGCAGGCGACGTGCTGCCCACGGACGGTTCTGTCCCGGGCGGCATCTTCCTCGTGAATACCCTCAACGTGCTGCCCTTCGGGAACGGCGTATCGGTCATCCCCGGGGTCACTCCCGCGGACCTGAAGGCGGCCTTCGAGCTCTCGATCTCGCGGTACCCCGCCTCAAACGGCGGCTTCCTCCATGTCGCGGGGATGGCGGTCGTCTACGACCCTGCGCGCGAGGTCGGCTCGAGGGTCGTGGGTCTCACGCTCGACGACGGCACGGCAGTGGTCGCAGGCGGCGCGGTGGTGGCCGGAGCACCTGCCGTCACCGTCGTCACCAACAGCTTCACCGCCGCCGGTGGTGACGGCTACGACATGCTCGCGGCCTACGAGGCCCGGCTCCAGCTGCCACTCAGCTACGAGCAGGCCCTCCGCGACTACCTGGCGAGGCTCGGAACCATTGCCGCGAGCGATGCGCGCTACGCACCGGGCGGAGACGGCCGGATTGCGTTCGTCGAGGATGCAAGTCCGACAGACGAGCAGCCCACGACGCCTCGAACCGGCTCTGGCGGCACCGCGCCCGTCTCCGCGTCGGGCGCCCCGGGCCTGCACGTGCTGATCGCTGCGCTGTTGGCGGTCGCGTTGACGGCGGGCGCGAGGCTGGGCCGGTACCGCCGCTGACCGTCGGCCGGCGGCGCGCTCGCCGGCGCGCGGAGAAGCGCAGCGCGTTGAGACGATGGCCCTACCGCGCGCCCACCGGCTCGCCGGAGTGGAGCACGAACCCCTCGTAGCCTGCCTCGGCGACCTCGTCGCACTTCTGGCGGTAGTTGCCCACGCCGCCCGCGTAGGGCATGAACACACGCGGCTTGCCGGGGATGTTGGCGCCCACGTACCACGAGTCCGCGAGCAGGTAGAGCGTCTTGCTCGCCACGTCGTTGACGTGGTCCACCCACTCCACCTCGGCGTCGGCGTCCGCCTCGGCGATCTCGACGCCCGCCTCGAGCATGTGCTCGACGAGGTCCGATATCCACTCGACGTGCTGCTCGATGGAGACCGGCATGTTGCTCAGCACCGAGGGGCTGCCGGGGCCGGTGATCATGAACATGTTGGGGAATCCGGCGGAGGACAGTCCGAGGTATGCCTGCGGCCCCTCGGCCCACTTCTCCTTGAGCGCAGCGCCGCCGCGCCCGCGGATGTCGATGCGGTTGAACGGCCCCGTCATCGCGTCGTAGCCGGTCGCGAAGACGATGACGTCGAGGTCCCAGGCGCCATCGCGGGTGCGGATGCCGGTCGGGGTGATCTCCTCGATCGGGTCGTGACGGATGTCGACCAGCTCGACGTTCTCGCGGTTGTAGGTCTCGTAGTAGTTCGTGTCGATGAGCGCTCGCTTCGACGCGAAGGGGTGGTCGCGCGGGACCAGCTTCTCGGCGGTCTCCGGGTCGTCGACGACCTCGCGGATCTTCGAGCGGATGAACTCGGACGCGGTGTCGTTGGCGCGCCGGTCGAGCGCGATGTCCCGGAACGTCGCCTGCAGGAAGCGGAACCCGCCCTGCTCCCACGCCGCCTCGTAGACCGCGAGTCGTTCCTCGTCGTCGACCTCGAGCGCCGAGCGCTCGGCCGGGTCGTAGGGGAAACCACCCTGCGACCAGCGACGCGCCTCGAAGATCTCGTCGTAGCGGCCCTTGACGTCCTCGAGGAACTCGGGTGTCACCGAGCCGTGGCGGGCCGGGATCATGTACTGCGGGGTGCGCTGGAAGACCGTGAGCTGCCCGGCCTGCTGCGCGATCACCGGGATCGCCTGCACGCCGCTGGACCCGGTGCCGATCACACCGACGCGCTTTCCGGCGAGGTCGACGCCCTCATGGGGCCACGCGCCGGTGTGGTACGAGTCGCCCTCGAAGCTGTCACGGCCGGGGATGTTGGGGATCTGGCCGGCCGAGAGGCAGCCGATGGCCGTGATGAAGTAGCGCGCGAGCACGCGGTCGCCCTGGTCGGTCTCGACCTCCCAGCGGTTGAGGTCCTCACGGTAGTGGGCGGCGGTGACGCGCGTCTCGAACTGGATGTCCGGGCGCAGCTCGAAGCGGTCCGCGACGTGGTTGAGGTAGCGCAGGATCTCGGGCTGCTCAGGGTACTTCCCGCTCCAGGTCCACTCCTGGGCGAGGTCCTCGTCGAACGAGAAGCAGTAGACGTACGACTCGGAGTCGCAGCGCGCGCCGGGATAGCGGTTCCAGTACCAGGTGCCGCCGACGTCGTCGCCCGCCTCGAAGACGCGCGCCGAGAGGCCGAGCACCTCGCGCAGGCGGTAGAGCATGTACATCCCGGAGAACCCGGCTCCGACCACGACCGCGTCGAGTTCCGTGGTGCTGGTGTCGGTCGTCATCGCTGTCCCCCTCGTCGAGCGTCGCCTGCCGCACTCTACCGCCTCGCGCTGTGCGCGCGGGCTACGAGGCGGCCCCGCTCGCTTCCCTGGCGCGTTCCGCGATCGTCGCGCGCACGGCCTTCACCACCTGCTGGAAGCCCCGCTCGCTGCCGGGCAGCATCAGCAGCGTGAAGAAGCCGTGCGTCTGGCCCTCGTGGCGCCGGAAGTTGACCGCCACCCCGGCCGCCTCGAGGCGCTCGGCGTAGGCCTCCCCCTCGTCGCGCAGCACGTCGTGCTCGGCGGTGAGCACCACCGCCGGCGGGAGGCCCGCGAGGTCGGTGGCGCGCAGCGGCGACGCGTCGGGCTCGCCGCGCCGCGCGGCGTCCGGGACGTAGTGGGCCCAGAACCACTCCATCCCCTCGCGCGTCAGCAGCAGCCGGTTCGCGGGGTCCGTGTACGAGGGGCGGTCGAAGTCGGCGTCGGTCACGGGGTAGATCAGGATCTGTGCGGCGATCGTCGGACCGCCGCGGTCGCGTGCTTGCAGCGCCATCACCGCCGCGAGGTTGCCGCCCGCGCTGTCGCCGGCGACGAACAGCGGCGCGTCCGGCCGCGCCAGCTCCTCGACGCGCTCGCCGGCCCATTCCAGCGCCGCGTAGGAGTCGTCGACGGCCACCGGGTAGCGATGCTCGGGCGCGAGTCGGTACTCGACGAGCACCACCGTGCACGACGTGCGCTCGGCGAGCTTGCGACCGACCGTGTCCGACTCGTCGATCGAGCCAATGACCCAACCGCCACCGTGGTAGTACACGATCACGCCCGCGGGTTGCTCCAGGGGCGTCAGCACGCGGACGAGGACCTCGCCGTCGGGCCTGACGAGGGTGTGCTCGTCGACTCGATGCATCCGCGGCGCGGGGCCGAGCATGTCGGCGATGCCGGCGAACATCGCGCGCGCCTCATCGACGGTGCTCTCGTGCAGCGGCGCGCCGCCGGTTTCGGCCATCTGCTTGAGCAGGCGGGCGGTCGCGAAGTCGAGCGTCATGCGGTTTCTCCCGCGCCGTCGGTGAGCGTTGGGCGCGGGCACAGCATATAGGTGGAGTACACGTAGCTCAGCACCCGCAGCGGGCGCCGAAACGCTATCGCCGTGCGCGGAGCGCGACCGTGCCACGAAGATGGGGCGGAACGGGGCCCACGTTCGCACCGCACGGTAGTCGCCGTCCGGGGGCTCGAGATACTGCTGTCCTACGCTCGCTCGCTGCTCATCCGGCCTGTCGAGGGCGACCCTGCCCTAGTTCCACGGGCTCCATCGCCGGACGTTCACGCGGCGCACCAGCCACACGAGCCCGAAGGCGAGTGGGACGACCCAGAGGAACGGGATGGCAATGCCGACCGCGAGCACGCCGAGGCGGGCGAGCGTCACCACGGCGCCCCAGCTCCCTCGCAGCCCGTCCGCGAAGGTCGGCAGCGAGTCGTCGGCGATGACCTCGTATTCGAAGATGTCGTAGTCGATCGCCACCGGGATGCGCAGCGGCTCGCCCTCGGCGTCCACCGCCACGGCGGAGAACCCCCACGACGGCGCGCTCTCTAGCCGCGCCTCGGTCAGGAAGTAGCCCAGCAGACGCTCCCCGGGCTGAAGCGGCCCCGCGACCGAGCCCTCGAGCGCGACGAAGTCGTCGTCCTTGAGGCCGAGACCGGAATCCCGGATCTCGATCTCGACCAGCGGGACGTCCCCGATGTTCTCGACCTCGACGCAGACCGTGACGGGCACGCCTTCCTCCACGGCGAGGTCGTCGGCGGGGCAGCGCTTGCCTCCGTCGTCTCCGGCATACGCCGTCTCCACGAACTCGACGCGAGCCTCGAGGACCTCGGGCACAGGCTCCACGAGCGTGAGGAAGATCGTCGCCAGCGCGACCTGGCCCTGGACGGTGCGGAGCTGGCCGCGCAGGCGTTCGAGATCGGTCTCGCGGATGAGCAGCTGGGATTCGAGCTCGGCAACGTCCTTGAGCGCGACCGCGTCTTCGAGGAAGGTCCGAAGCCGTTCGACCGACGCCCGCGCGGTGATGATGCGGCTCTCGAGGTCGACGACGCGGTCGGTGACATCGTCGGCGGAGATCTGCTGACTCTTCAGCTCGCCAAGGGCTTCGAGCCTGCTCATTGCCTCGGTGAAGTCCTCCGGCATCACCTTGAAGGTGAGTTCGGTGCGGGGTCTCGGGTCGCTGGTCGTGTCCTGGGAGAAGACCAGTCCGCCAAGCCCCGCGATCGCCACCTGGGCCTGCTGCGTCGCCCGGCGGACATCCTCCACCTCCACGAGCAGCGTGCCGACGTAGACGATGGCGCGGCCGGTATCGATCTCCTGGAAGGCGACGCCTTCGGAGTCGTCGACCGTGCCGCCCGAGGTACCGGAGGCGGGGAGGCGCGCGGGGGATGCGCTGGGCGCCGGGGTTGCGGCGACCCGGGCCGACGAGGAGGTCGCCGTGCTACCGGCTGCCGCGGTGCCGCTGGCCGTCGTCGTGGTGGCGGCAGTGGCGCCCGGAGCGTCGTCGTCGTCGCCATCGTCATCATCGCTGCAGGACGTGAGTACCGCGCCGGCCACCAGCAGTAGCGCGACAACGACGAACGGCATCCACCTCGCCATCAGGTGACTCCTCCGGCTGCGAGATTCGCGGTCCTATGACCAACAGTACGCAGGGAGGCGGCCGGCGGTTCCATCGGGCCCGACGTGATCGGGAACTGCCGGGGTTCCGCTACCCGGCCTTGCCGCGCCACCAGGGCCGGCGGCCCGCGGCATGCCTGAGCTAGGGCAGCACGCCCGTCTCGCGGAGCAGCCGCAGCGTGCCCTCAAGGTCCGCAAGGTCGCTGAGGTCGATTGCCGGCGGCTGGAGGTCGGCGATCGACCTCAGTCCCGGAGCGCCTGCCACCCCCGCAACCAGCGGGTACTCGGCGTTCGTCCCGGCGTAGTAGCGCTGTGCGTCGTCGCTCAGCATGAACTCGAGGAAGCGCCGAGCCGCGTCGGTCTGCTCGGAGGTGCGCAGGATCCCCGCGCCCGCGACGTTGACGAGCGTCCCGATGTCGCCGGGGCCGGTGTGGTAGTTGCGGGCAGCGAAGTCCTGGCCGTGCTCGGCGAGGAACCGGTTGAGGTAGTAGTGGTTCACGAGGCCGGCGTCGATCTCGCCACGACCCACCGCCCACACGATAGACACGTTGTTCGGGAACTCGGGCGGGTCGTTCGCGAGCATGCCCTCGAGCCAGGCGCGCGCGCCGTCCTCGCCCTCGCTGACGCGCAGGGCGGTGACCCAGGCCTGGAACGAGCCGTTCGTCGGCGCCCACGCCACCCGGCCGCGCCACTTCGGGTCGGTGAACTCGAGCACCGATTCCGGGAGCTCCGACGGGTCGAGTACGTCCGTGTTGTAGACGACCACGCGCGCGCGGCCGGACAGGCCGATCCACTGGCCCTCGCGCGACTGGTACGCCGACGCGACACGCTCGAGGAGGTCGTCGTCGATGTCCGTGAAGAGGCCGGCGGCCTGCACCGCGCCGAGGGCGCCGGCGTCCTGGGCGATGAAGATGTCGGCGGGGCTCTGGTCGCCTTCCTCGATGAGCAAGGCCGCGAGCTGAGCCGTGCTGCCGTAGCGGACGCCGACGCTGATGCCGGTCTCCTCGGCGAACTGCTCCAGCAGCGGGCCGATCAGCTCCTGGCTGCGGCCGGAGTAGATCGTCAGGCTCTGTTCCTCGTGACCCCCGCAGCTCGCGGCGACGACTGCCAGAGCGGCAATCAGGCCTGCCACGAGGAGCGCGAGTCCGGCGCGGGACCGTTCGCGCAGCGCCGATCCACCCGGTAGCCCCGCACCCAATCCATACGAAGTCATAGCTATTCCCCCGGATTCGTCGTTACCGCACGTCGAGACGCGCTGACACTGTACGTGATAACCAGTAGAACCTACAAACGGATATTAGTGCAAGCTACATTCGCGATGCAGCACCAGATATCCGTTGGGGTGCACTGCGCATAGCGACATGACGGTCCTGGGGCTTGCCGGTGCATCGTGGTCATCGCCGTGGGCATCATGTGGGGGCGCCGGGAGTTCGTGGGCGACGACGTGGCCGCGTAGGCTGCCCGTCACCGAGCAGCTAGTACCGAGCGCGACCTCCCTGGATCGGGGTGCGGCGATGCGTCCCGCCGTGTGGTGGCTCAGTCCATCACGAGCACGCTGCGTGCGACCTCGCCGCGGCCGAGGGCCGCGTAGGCCTCGTTGATCTCGTCGAGCGGGTAGGTACGGCTGACCAGCGGGTCGACCTGGAGGCGGCCACCCATGTAGAGGTCGACCATCTTCGGGAGGTCGATCCAGGGGCGCGCGGACCCGTACCACGAGCCGCGGAGCACCTTTTCCGTGCGCGGCAGCGAGAGCGCGGGAATGCTCATCATGTCGTCTTCCGCCGCCATCCCCACGACCACCGTCGTGCCACCGGGCCGCGTCGACTCGTAGCAGTTGACGATCGTCTGCGGGAAGCCGATCGCCTCGAATGCGTAGTCCACCCCGCCGCCGGTCATCTCGAGCACGCGCGCCGCCGTGTCCCCTTCGCTCGCGTCGAGGATGTCGGTCGCGCCGAACTGCCTGGCGTACTCGAGCTTGTTGGCCTTCACGTCGACGGCGATGATCCGCTCCGCGCCGGCCAGCACGGCGCCCTGGATGCAGTTCAGGCCGACCCCGCCGCAGCCGATCACGAGCACGGAGCTACCGGCCTCGACGCGCGCCGTGTTGATGACGGCGCCGACTCCGGTCATCACCGCGCAGCCGATGAGCGCCGCCCGGTCGAGCGGCACGTCGTGCCGCACCGGTACCGCGCCCGACTCCGGGACGACCGCGTACTCGGCGAACGAGGCGACGCGCGCGAAGTGATGGAGGTCCTTGCCGCCCTTCGTGTGCAGCCGGGTGGTGCCGTCGAACAGCAGCCAGCGGTCGCTGTCCGCGCCGTTGCAGAGCACGGGCTCGCCGCGCGCGCAGTGGTCACACCAGCCGCAGTTCGGGCGGAAGTTCAGGATCACGTGGTCGCCCGGCCGCACCCGCCCGACGCCTGCGCCCACGCGCTCGACGACGCCCGCGGCCTCGTGGCCGAGCACCATGGGCAGCGGGGGCCTCCACTCGCCCTTCATCACGTGGTAGTCGGAGTGACACACGCCCGAAGCGGCGATGCGCACGAGCACCTCGCCGTTCTTCGGGTCGTCGAGCTGCACGGGCTCGACGACCAGTGGGGTGTTCGCCTCGTAGAGCACTGCCGCCGTGATCTCCATCGTGGCCTCCTGGGCAGGAATCGTGGCTTCGGCCGGATTCTAGCGCCGCGACGCGCGCGAACGAGCAGCGCGTCACGCGCTTGTGTCGGCCGGTCGCCTATCCTGTGCTGGACGTGGAAACTGATCAGCTACTCGTCCTCGCCGTCCTCGCCATCACGTTCGTCTTCTTTGTCTGGGGGCGGTGGCGCTACGACGCGGTCGCGCTCCTGGCGCTGCTGGCGCTCGTGCTGGGCGGGGTCATCTCCGGCGATCTGGCGTTCGCCGGGTTCGGCCACCCTGCCGTGGTGACGGTGGCCGCCGTGCTCGTCGTCAGCCGGGGGCTGCAGAACTCCGGGGCCGTCGACGTGGTGGCCCGGTGGCTCACCCTGGCGGGCACGTCGCCCACCCGGCAGATAGCCGCCACCTCCGGGGTCGCGGCGGGCCTCTCCGCGTTCATCAACAACGTGGGGGCGCTGGCCGTGCTGATGCCGACGGCGCTCCGGATGGCCCGCCAGGCCGGTAACAGGCCCTCGGTAGTCCTGATGCCGCTCGCCTTCGCCTCACTGCTCGGGGGCCTGGTCACGCTCGTGGGCACACCGCCCAACATCGTGATTGCCACGTTCCGCTCCGACGCGTCCGGCGAGGCGTTCGCGATGTTCGACTTCGCCCCAGTCGGCCTCGGCGTCGCGGTCGTCGGGCTGGCGTTCGTCTCGCTGGTCGGGTGGCGCCTGATCCCGCGGCGTGAAGAGGCAGCCAGCGAGGAGCTGTTCGAGATCAGCGACTACCTGTTCGAGGTCCGGATCCCAGAGGGATCACCGACGGACGGCCGGAGCATCGCCCAGCTCGGCGCGGCGTCGAACGCCGACTTCGTCGTGGTCGCGCTCGTGCGCGGCGACCGCAGGATCGAGCTGCCGTCGAGCTTCGAGTTGCTCCGCGCGGGCGACGTGCTGGTCGTCGAGGCCAGCAGCGAGGCGCTCGACTCGCTCGTCGCCGAGGCGGGGCTGGCGGCCGCGGGCGGAAGCGAGCACGCGGCGGTTCAGCTCGGCGGCGGGGACGTCGTCCTCGCCGAGGCGGTGATCACGCCCGGCTCACTGCTGCGGGGGAGGACGGTGGTGCAGGCCGACCTCCGGCAACGCCACCACGTCAACGTGCTCGCGGTCTCACGCAACGGCCGGCTGTCCCGCGAACGCATGCAGGAGACGGCGCTGCGGGTGGGGGACGTGCTGCTCTTCCAGGCGAATCGCCACGAGCTCGCCGCGGCGCTCGAGGCGCTGGGCTGCCTCCCCCTCGCGGAGCGCGACTTGAGCGTCGGCCGGCGGGAACGTCGCGCGCTGCTCGCGGTCACGATCTTTGGCGGCGCGCTGGTGACGGCGGCCGCGCTGCGACTGCTGCCGATCCAGGTCGCCATGGCCGGCGCCGCCGCGGTGATGGGGCTCGTGGGGCTTGTCTCGCCAAGGGAGGTATACGAGTCGATCGACTGGCGCGTGATCGTGCTCCTCGGCGCGATGATCCCCGTCGGCGGCGCGCTGGAGGAGACGGGCCTCGCCGCCGATGCGGCGTCAATACTCGTCACCATGAGCGGCGACCTGCCACTGTGGACCAGCGTCGCGTTGGTGCTGGTGATCTCGATGTTCCTGTCGGACATCGTCAACAACACCGCGGCGGCAGTGCTCATGGCGCCGATCTCGCTCGGCGTGGCCGGTGGGCTTGAGGCCTCGGCGGATCCGTTCCTGATGGCCGTCGCGGTAGGCGCGTCGGCCGCCTTCCTGACACCGATCGGCCACCAGTCGAACCTGCTGGTGATGGGTCCCGGCGGGTATCGATTCGGCGACTACTGGCGCCTGGGCCTGCCCCTCGAGGTCGTGATCACCGTCGTCGCCGTGCCCCTGATCCTGCTCGTCTGGCCACCGTGACGCAGCGGGCTGCCGGGACCGCAGCGGCACGCACGCCAGACATCACCTTCGCGTCCGAAACCTTCCGAAAGTCCCGACTATAGCTGTCTCATACGCGCTTACCTCGCATAGCGGGCCGCATTATCTCGTTTTCATATGGAACGGGCCGTGTACTGCCGATAACCTGCACGTTCGACCAATGACCAGACACGATGTGCACCGCTGAGGGTGGACGCCCCTGGTGCGTGCGGGCCCGTCCGGTTCCCCCGGAATCGAGGCGAGCAAGGGGCATGGAATGACGTCGTCAACTCCCGACTACTCGTTGGGCTTCACGGACGAGTTGCTCGCGTCGTTGACCCGGAACACCGCGGACAGCAGTGCTTCGTATCTGCTCCCGTACCTCCGACCGGGACTGCGCGTGCTCGACTTCGGGTGCGGGCCCGGCACGATCACCGTTGGGCTCGCCCGGGTTGTCGCGCCCGGGACGGTGCACGGCATCGACATGGAAGAGTCGCAGGTCGAGCTGGCGAGGTCCCTCGCCGCGGAAACGGGCGTCGACAACGCCGTGTTCGACGTTGCTGATGTCCTCGATCTGCCCTTCGAGGACGACTATTTCGACCTGGCCTTCTGCCACAACGTGCTCATGCATGTGCCGGATACGAGGGCCGCGCTCGCGGAGGTGCGGCGCGTGATGAAGCCGGGAGGCATCATCGGGTGCCGGGAGATGATCTCCAGATCCAGCTTTACGCACCCCGATTACGGTGTGCTCCAGCATGCGTGGCGCATATTCGAAGACGTCCTCGAGACCGACAACGGGCATCCGAATATCGGAAAGGACCTGAAGCGCCAGCTGTTGGCGGCCGGGTTCAACAGCGTGAAGGCGACGGCGTCGTTCGACTTCTACGCCGCCCCCGCAGACGTTGCGTTCGTCCACGCGTTCGCCACCGGCTGGTTCCTGTCGCCCGAGATGATCGACGCGGCCATCCAGTACGGGGCCTCCACGGAGGCGGAGAGCGCTCGGATCTCCGAGGCGTACGACAGGTGGAAGGACGACCCGGGCGCCTTCTGCGCGCTCGCGTTCGGCGAGGCCATCGCCGCCAAACACTAGGCAGGGACCGCCGGCATCGGGACGGACGACATGCGCCCGGTCGCGGCATACGGGGCCGCGCCGCGAGCGTGAGCCCGTGCGCTACGGGTCCCTGATCTCCTCGTAATTGGCAGCGATCGCCTGGGCTGTCTCGGCGAACGCGCGCATCTGGTCTTCGCTGAGGCCCGCGATGAGCCGGGCGTAGTACGCGTCCAGGTGAGCAGCGACGGCGGTGGTCACCTCGTGCCCCTCGGGTGAGAGACGCAGCATCACCAGGCGGCGGTCACTGCGGATCCGGCGCCGGCGAAGGAGCCCGCGCTCCACAAGCCCGTTCACGAGGCGGCTCACGCGCGACGCGTCCACGGGGAGGAGCGGCGCGAGCTGCGACGCCGTGCACTCCTCGAGGCGCCCGCAGGCAGCCAGGAGCATGATCTCCGCGGGGATCAGGCCGTGTGGCTCCGCCGCTTGCTCGGCGCCCTTCTGGAGCGCGTTCGCCAGGTCGGAGACGTGCCCGCCGAGGTTGAACCACCCTACGGTAGGCGTTGGGGCACCTGGTGTTTCAGGGGATCCCGTCAAGTGCCGAGCTCCCGTCGAGCCGCGGTCGGGACGGAGCGCCCTGCGGCGCGTCCCGTCGCCGTCACCCCTTGCAGGCCGCCGCCTCGTGTGCGTTCGGGTGACCGCTCGAGCTGAAATCCCGACACGGTCACTCCGATGCTGCACGCGCATCAAATTTCGACGCCATCGATGGCAATGTCAACTGGTGAAACCGCGAATCGACACCGGGCAACCGGTGAGGCCGCATCAGCCTCGGCCGGGGGTCGCAACGCGTAGCGGAAGGCGGGGGCCACGGGGGTCCACCGCCCGTTGCGCCGTTCCATAGTCGTTCGAGCCCTTCAGGATTCAGCCATGGCGTACATGTCCAGTCATCCGATGACCAGACATTACCTGATGGATAGGTCGATGTCTACGCATTGAGTGTTGACGCGACGAGTTGGGGCGCATATAGTGCCTCTGCGGCGGTCGCTCCGGGATGCGTTTCCGGACTGCGGACACCCCCGGCGCGCCGCGCAGCCACAGATCCGCCGTCCGAACGGCGGGTGAGACGGGAAGGGCAGCCGATGCTCATGAGGTGCAGCCAGGCGCACTCACGCGCCCACGCGAGAGGCCCGGCCGTGAAGCAGCCGGGCCTCATACGGCGTTCCGACGCGGGCGACTCTGACCTCGATCCACGCCAGGAACTGAGCCGTGAGGCAGATTACCCCTCCCGGTTGCGGTTCATCAAGAGTCGCGGCAGACACGTTATCCCCACGTCTCTGCGTCCCGTCTGACGTTCGCCCCCCATTCGGCCTGAGCGGCCGCCGCCTTCGGGTGCGCGGCGGCAGACCGCCGCGATCACGGCAGACACGCGACAGCCTCCACCGAGGAGAACAGGATGCGAAGCGGGATCCTGCGCGCACTTGCAATGGCGCTGGTCTTGAGCGCCTTGCTGAGCCCGATCTCCATGCCCGTGGCGACCGCACAGGACGGGGACCCCACCATCGGGGCACCCAAGCCAGCACCGGAACCAACGCCGGAGCCGACGCCCGAGCCGACCCCGGAGCCCACACCCGCACCGACGCCGGAGCCCACACCCGAGCCGACGCCAGAGCCCAC
>VXTU01000030.1 GCA_009837285.1 Chloroflexota bacterium
CCCGATCGAGTTCTCTGCCGGGGTGCCGGGGCCGTGTCCCGGGGGTGCGAACCCGGGCCTTCGTTGAGCGTCGCTTTGGGACGGGACGACGTTCCTTTGCTGGGGCGTGTCGCCGGGGTTCGAACCCCGGCCTTCGTTGAGCGTTGTAGGCGTCCGCCCACAGCGTGTCCGCGGGCGTGCGGGTGTCGCCGGGGTTCGTTGAGCGAAGAACAGCCCGGTTCGGCGGTAGCGCGCGTGTGAGGACAACCCCGTCGCTCCGACGAGGACACAGTCGGCGCGAACCTTAGCTCGGAGGGTCGGCGAGAGGACTGAGCAGTTCCAGCAGTTCCTCCATGCTTTCGAGGTCCTTGCCAATGATCGTCGCATCGAGGTGGCGGCTGCGACGGTAGTAGTTACCGTGCAAGTCGTTGGCTATGCCGCGCAGGCCGCGCAGCCGGTCATTGCCGGTCGCCTGCGTGGCCCTGTTCAGCACGGAACTGAAGTCGGCGTGGGTCTCGTATTCCCAGCCCTGCGCGACAGCGACGGCCTTGGCCATGTGGGCAGCCGCCCCCCAGCCCTTCTCGGACGCCTGGTGCAGGTCTTCGGCAGCGAGGTACTCGCGGCCCTTGCGCAGGAACTCGCGCGCCTGCGCTTCGTAGTCGGCAACGGCGGCGGGATCAACGGCTGTCATCGGCTGTCCGACCCCTTCTGTAGAAACGAGCTTAGCAGACGCGAGCGCGGGCCCGAGCGCGAGCCCTCATTGCTCCCGGGTGGGTGAGGCGTCTCCCCTCGTGATTGTCCGACGGAATGGCACATAGGACGACTCCGGTTTGTGATTGTTGAACGTCCATGCCGATGTTTGTTCAATGGTGACAAAATCTCGCGTCATTCCCGGCTCGATCAGGGGCACCTCGACCCGGATCTGAGCCTCGTCAGGCGCGACTTGGATACGTGCCTCGAGAGCGTGAGCGAGCAGCACCAACTCGTCCTCATCGGCCCGCTGCACCCACTCGCTGATGAAGGCGAGTGCCCTCGGCATGCGCTGCCGCAACACCTCGGGGTCGCAGCCCGGCTCCGCTTCCGCGAGCAGCCGCGCCCGCTCCCGCTCCAGCGCCACTCGGCGGGTCGCCAACGCCGCGCTTTTCTCATCCAGCAGCGACTTCTTCATCTTGCCGTCGATGTAGAGGTCGGCGAGCCGACTCTCGTCCTCTTCCAGCTTCCCGAGCTTGCGCTCGACCTCGGCGAGGCGCGCATCGTTGCCGCTGTCGAACCGCAGGGCCTCGGCCATCTCGATCGCCATCGCCGGGTCGGAGAGCAGCTTCGAGAGGGCCTGCTGCACCGCAGGTTCGAGCACCTCGGTCCGGACCATGCGTGACGCGCACCGCTCGCCCTGGGTGGAGCGGTAGAGGCGCGTGCAGCGGTAGTAGGAGTACCGGCCGCGGTGAACGGCGTGCCCGGACATGGAGGCGCCGCAGAGGTGGCAGCGCAGCCGCCCGCGCAACGGGTAGGTCCGCGACGGCCTTTTCTGGGCATGCCGCTCCGGGTCATCGAGGCGCGCCTGCGCGCGCCCAAAGAGCTCGCTCGACACGATCGGTGGGGACGCCCCGTCGATCTCGATGTGCTCGCTCTCAGGGCGCTTGAAGACCTCGCGGACGCGCCGCTGCCGTCCGGGGCGCCGGACCATCTTGGTGCCCGTCTTCCCGAATACCGTGCGGCCTGTGTAGGTCTCGTTGCGCAGGATGCGGTGCACGGTGATGGCGTACCAGTGTGTCCCGGTGAAGGTCGGGATACCGTCGGCGTTGAGTTCGTCGGTGATCCGACTCACGCCCTTGCCCCGGACGAACTCCTCGAAAATCCGGGCGACGATCGGCGCCTGTTCCGGGTTCAGCTCGCGGCGACCCGTTTCCGGGACGTACGTGTACCCGTAGCAGCCCTTGCCAGTAGCCTGGGGCAGCCGCCCGCTCCGCGCGCGCTCCTGCTTCCCACGCACCGTCCGTTCGACGATCTTCTCGCGTTCGACCTCCGCGACAAACGCTCGGGCGGCCAGGATGAACTTTCCGATCGCCGTTTGCTCAAAGTCCTCGGTGACCAACTCGAGGCGCACGTCGGCCTGCTCGGCCTCGTCGAGGAGCACACCGACGTGGTTCTGGTTTCGTGACAGACGGTCGAGGGCATGGGCGAGCACGACGTCGCAGGCGCCGTCACGCAGCGCGCGACGCACCTCCCCGATCCCGGGCCGGTCGAGCGAAGCGCCGCTGGCGACATCACGGATGATGCGCACCACGCTCCAGCCGGCGTACTCGGCGTGCTCGATACACTCTCGTTCCTGCGTTTCGAGCGAGGTGCCCCGCTCCTGCATGTCGGTCGAGACCCGCAGGTAGATGATCGCTCTCATGGTTGTCTCCCTCTCCTTCATCCTACTCGCGCGCGCCTGCTTCGTAGGCGGTATGCGGTTGCTCGCCGTCGAATTCCGCAGCCATCTCCTTCAAGATCCTCGACCACAGGTCGTTCCACGCTTTCGTCGGCGGACCTGTGTAGGTGTGGACCTGGAGCGTCACCTCGAGATTCGGCGGCTTGCGCGTTCGTGTCTTCTGCTTCGCGGTCTTCTTCGTCCCCATCCTCTTCGACTCCACGGTGCCCTTCGGGCATGGGCCGCGGCGGAGCTGGCTCCGGATCGCGGCGGCTCGGAAATCGCCGCCTGTTGCTGTGGACGCCGGCGGCGGGCGCACTTCGCCCCGGCCCCCCCACGGGGGCCGGGGTGGGACGGCATCGCCGCTGGTAGGCGGGGAGAGGACACGAAGAAGCCCCCCTTTCGGGGGGCGTGGACTGCTCGGCGGCACTCTGGACCTCAGGTGGCCGGTTGGCTTGGCCGATCTGAGAGCCGCATGACGGCGCCTAACGCCAGGTCACGGGCGGATGGACTCATGGGTGCATGCGGGTGTCATCGAGCTGCGGAGGTACGCGGGAGTCTCTTGGGACTTGGGCACGCGAGGGCGTGGAGTTGGCGGCCGACGACTAGGCTCTGATCGGTAGAGTCGGGCGCGTGGGGTCATCCGCGCCGCGCTGCTAGGCGAGGAGTGGTCCGCTCTAGTCTGTCCTATCTCCAAGATCTGGCGACACATCGTGCTGTGTGTCAGGACCATACCTTGGCCTTGCCGATGACGCTCTCGGGGGTGCGACCGCGCGTCCAGCGGCCGGTGTGCGCGCGGTCGCTGTTGTAGTAGCGCAGGTAGCGCTCGAGGTCGCGGCGCAGCCCGGTCTGCTTGGGGATCAGGTGGCGCGCGAAGGCGGGCTTCCGGCACTCCTCGAGGATCGTGCCCTGCACCCGCTCGACGCGGCGGTTGGTCTGCGGCCTCCCGGCGTGGATGAAGCGCTGCTCCGCCCCCAGCGCGGCGACTGCGGCCCCGAACTCGCGGGAGCGGAACTCGGAGCCGTTGTCGGTCATCACCGTCTCCAGGCGCCAGCCGCGGGCGGCCAGGTCGGCAGCGACGCGGCGGGCGAGGCGCGAGGTCCACTTCGCCGAGGGGTTACGCGGTGTGGTGTGCAGCTCCGCCCAGCTGTAGGCGGAGGCGACGTCGATCGCCGTGTACTGCCAGACGGTGCCCTTCGTCCCGGACAGCCGTCCGACGTGGAAGCAGTCGAATTGCACGAGCGCACCGGGCTGTTTGGCCTCCAGGTGGCGCTCCGGCTCGGGCTCGCGCGGAGCCGGCTCGGGAGGCGCGGCGTAGCCGGCGACGAGGCCGAGGCGCTTGCGGCGGGTGTTGAGGCCGTGGCGCCGCAGCACCCGCCAGACGCCGGAGGGGGAGAGCGTGATGCCGCCCCACTTGGGCCGGGCCAGCTCGGCGGCGATGCGCTTGGGCCCGAAGCCGGGCTGGCCGAGCGCGAAGGCCAGAACGCGCTGTTCGACGAAGAGACTGGTGGCGTTGGGCATGCGCGGACGGCGGCGCTCGCGGGGACGCAGGATCTCCAGCCCGTAGCGCTCGGCGTCACTCCGCCAGCGGTAGAAGGTCGAGTGGTGGATGCCCATCATCCGGCAGGCGGCGCGGACGTTGCCCAGTTCCTCGGCAAGTGCGAGCGTGCGCTGGCGGAAGCGGTACAGTCGGTCGTCAGGGGTCACGGCGGAACTCCTTCCTGTGCTTGGACACACAGCAGGATGTACCGCCTGGCCCCTATCTCAGAAGCCCGGCACCTGTCGCAGCTACTCGGGAATAAGACACTCTAGTTCCCGAAAGTGTCGGCTACGACAGCAATCATGATCACCACGGCCAGCATGACGATCATCACGCCAATCCCGACCGCGGCCGCGATGACCCCGTCGAGGCGACCCTTGAGCGCCTTCACGTCGCCTGCCAACTCGCCGAGGGTGGAGTCGAGGCTGTCGAGTCGCGCGCCTGCCACCCGGTGCACGCCACGCAGTCCTCCTGCGATCACCCGCGCTTGGCCTCGCCGAGTCCTGCCGCCACGAGTCTTCGCACTAAGGCTTCGTGCTCGCCCACGATGAACTCCGCTGTCATCGCGTTCCCCTCGAGAACGACTGATGTAGTTGCCCTCGCGCCGTCACGTTGACGGAGTGCGGGAGCGGGCGCGATGAACACAACAACAGCCCGCCTGCGCGGGCTTGGTTCAGCGGTTCGCTGGCAGGCCACCTTGCGGTATCCGGGACTCAATCGAGATCGAGGAATGCGCGCGAGCGCACGATCGAGCCGCAAGGACCGAGGAGGCTTCTCCGGGGTTGAGCAGCGTCGCCGAGCGGGAATGACACGTCCGAACGGTTGGCTGCTAGCGTGGCGTCTGATTGCTGGAAGCGGTCAGACTCTCCGGGTTGAGCAACGTCGCCAAGCAGGAATGGTACGTCCGAGTGGCTTGCTGCTGGGTCTGGTGCCTGAGTGCTCTGAGGCTGATTCAGGCTCGCCGGGTTGCTGCGTGGGTATCGCGATTCGCGTTTCTCCTGCCCACTGTCAGGCCCGCTTCAGACACATGTCTAGGATCCGGGGTTCCTGTTTCTTGGAGCATGGACTCTGCCGGACCCGCGGAAGCATGTCAAGCGCCCCTGCGCGAGACCACTATGCATAGGCGCAGTCATGCCCGCGGCGATCCGGCCTGCAAACCTCCCGCAGGAGTGCGGTGCCCCAGCCCGAAGCCTCCGCCTGGAGTATGACGACCGCAGTCGCTGTCGATCGCTGCGCGTGTTGCCGCGTGGGCACGGCGGGAGGCGCAATCCACGGTCCCGACCTCCCCGGGTGTCGTTGGGCTCCGACCTCTGGTTACGGCGCTACTAGAGGTCGGCAGCGGCGCGATAACCTCTCGGCGCGGCGTTACTAGAGGTCGCGCGGCGTGCAAGGAGGCAACCACCCGCCCTCAACACGGCGTTACTAGAGGTTCTCGCCGCCTGCTCGCGCCCCAGGGGATCCGCAGGGTGTTCGGCCCCGGCGTGGTGGTAGATTTGCAAGGTTCCGGTTCTAGAAAAGCGTCCCATTAATAGAGTTCTAGCTCTTTATCAATCACCAACTACAGCTTACTTCGATTCGAGTCACCTCCGCTTCGAGACTACCCCTCTACTTCTTTCCCCTCACAAGCATCTCGCTCGCTCTACCTTCCAGCCATTCCCCTCGATCACTGCTGCTTCTCTTCCGCCACTTCCACTCTCGCCTTTCGCCTGACTGCTGCTCTCCTGCTCGATCGCACTCCTGCTGAGCCAGCCTGCCCCGCCAAGCAGCAGGGGCGGGCAGGGACCATGGGCGGTCCGGCCGTGGCAGCTGCGCGGGTGCGGCTGTTGGGCGCGATGCAGCGGGGCGGGCCGTGGTTGCGCGGACCTCTGGCGGTGACGCCACAGGTTGCTGCCAGCGGCCGCCCGGCGAGCCCCCGGCAGGCGGAGCCGGGTGCCCGGGGGCAGGGCCGCGCCGCGCCGCTCACGCGGTCGCCTCGCATGCGCGCAGCGCCCAGTGGCAAGAACCGCCGGGACAGGCGCCATCACCTACGGCCCGTACCGCGCCAGCCTCACCCAAGAGTGACCGCTCGAGGGCTCGTGATAGGCGCCTTGGGAACCTCTGGCGGCGGCGCCAGAGGTCGGGCGATGGCTGCCGGACATTGGCCTCT
>VXTU01000071.1 GCA_009837285.1 Chloroflexota bacterium
CCACCCCCACTACCCCCCTCCCGGCCACCCCACCCCCATCCCCGACAACCACGCCACCCCCCTTTCTCACCCCCCCCCCCCCCCCGCGGGGGGAGAGGGGATCAGAAAGGCGCTAGGCGTCGTTGTCGCGGATGGGGATGAGCTCGCAGACAGCGTTGTAGTCGGGTTCGCCGGACTCGGGGTCGAGGATGCCGTGGGGGACCAGCACGTTGCCTTCGGGCCAATGGACCTGGAGCGTTCCCGCGCGGAGGCGAGCAATGCGGGCGCGGCCGCGCAGCTCGCCGGTCTCCGAGCGGAGTAGCACTGCGTCGCCGGGCTCGATGCCGTGCGCGTCCGCGTCGGCCTCCGAGATGAAGACCTGGTCGCGGCGTGTCCCCGTCAGTGGGTCGTGGTCGCCCCACACCATGCTGTTGAACTGCTTGCCCCGCCGCGTCGAGACGAGGAAGCAGCCCTCGGGCGCCTCGCCGTCCGGGAGCCGTGGCGGCACGAAGCGCGCGCGCCCGTCGGGCGTGTTGAACACGCCGTCGACGCAGAGGCGCTCGCCGCCCCACTGGAACTCGTCGCCCTTCGCCGCGAGGTCCGCGATCGGTTCGTACGGAGGGATCGTGCGGGCGATCTCGTCGCGGATGGCGTCGGTGTCCGCGAAGTGGATCAGGTCGCGGCGGTCGGGCGCGACCCGTTCGGCGATCTCGGTGGCGATCTGCCACTCGGGGCGCGCCTCGCCGATGCGGCGGCCGGGGATCTCGGGGCTGAAGATGACGCGCCGCTCCATGCTCGTCTCGGTCACGCCGCCCGGCGTCTCGTAGCGCGTCGCGGCGGGGAGCAGGATCGACACGTCGGTCGGTTCGAGCAGCATCATCGGGTTCGCGACGATGTCCTGGAAGATGCGCACCGGCACGCGCGCGAGCGCCTCGCGGACGAAGTCCGGGTCCGGCATCGTCTCCAGGAAGTCGCCGCCGAGCGCATACAACACGTCGACGCGTCCCTCGTGCATCGCGTCGAGGGACTCGGAGACGCTGAGGCCGGGGCCGCGCGGGACCTCGAAGCCCCATACGGCGGAGACGTCGGCTGCCGAGTGGTCGTCGTAGACCTTCATCCCCAGGCCGAGCGAGGTCGGGACAGCGCCCATCTCCGCGCCGCCCTGCACCCCGGAGTGGCCACGGATGGGGTTCAGCCCGCTGCCCGGGCGGCCGACGCGCCCCATCGCCAGCGCGAGGTTGGAGATGGCGTAGACGTTCTGCGTGCCGTGCGCGTGCTGCGTCACGCCCATACTCCACGCGGTGATCGACGTGCGCGCCTCGGCGTACATGTCGGCGAAGCGGCGCAGCTCCGTCTCCGGCAGGCCCGCGCCGGCCTCCAGCTCCGCCCAGTCGTGGTACGCGATGTACGCACGTAGCTCCTCGAAGCCCTCGGTGTGCGCGTCGATGAACGCGTGGTCGACCTGGTCGGTCTCGATGAGGTGCTTGAGCGCCGCCGTGAAGAACGAGGCGTCGCCGCCGATCTGCACCTCGAAGTGGTCGTCGAGGATCTTCGTGCCGAAGAGCGCGCTCTCCGGCGACGACGGCACCCAGTACCGCTCGAGGCCCTCCTCGAGGTACGGGTTCACGCTCACGACCTTCGTGCCAGCCTTCTTGGCGAGGTACAGGTACTTCATCGCCACCGGCTGGTTGTTCGCGAGGTTGGTGCCGGCGAGGACGACCAAGTCGCTGCCGATCCAGTCCGCGTAGCTGTTCGTCGTTGCGCCGTAGCCGATGGTCTGCTCCAGAGCCATCGTGCTCGGCGCGTGGCAGATGCGCGCCGAGTTGTCGATGTTGTTGGTGCCGAGGAAGCGCGCGACCTTCTGCACCGCGTAGTACGTCTCGTTCGTGATGCCGCGTGAGGTCATGAAGACATCGAAGCGATCCGGGTCGTGCTCGACCGTATCCGCGATGCGCTCGGCGGCCAGGTCGAGCGCCTCGTCCCATGAGACGCGGCGATAGCCGGGCTCGCCGGCCCGCCACACCATCGGGTACGGGAGGCGGCCAAGCTCGCGTAGCTCGCGCGAGGTCCTCATGCGGAGGCTCGCAGGATCCTCGAACAGCTCGTGGTCGAGGGCGCCCATCGTGTTCATGTGCAGGAGGTTGAGCCGCACCATGCAGAGGTGCGGGCCATCCATGGTCCAGTCGCCCATCCCGCTGGTGCCGAGGGCGCAGCCGTCGCAGCAGCCATCCTTGAGGATGCGCCACGCGAACGGCAGCTGGCTGCGGTTCGTCCACGCGGCCTTCGCCATCTCGACGTAGTGGTTGGGCTTCGTCGAGCCAATCCCGTTGGGGACGAAGCTGGCCCAGCTGCGCGGGCCGAGCAGTCGCTTGCCGCGGCGTACGCCGCGCTTAGCCATCGAGGCGCTCCGCGCCGGCGTAGACGTTGAAGCGGTCGCCGCGCGCGAAGCCAGCGAGCATCAGCCCCAGCTCCCGGGCCAGCTCGACGGCGAGCGAGGAGGGCGCGGAGACACCCACCACGCCGCCGAGGCGCGCCATCGCCGCCTTCTGCACGATCTCGAAGCTCTGCCGCCCGGAGACGACGAGCAGCGATGGCGGCAGCGGCCAGCCCTCGACGCTGAGTGCACCGATCGCCTTGTCGACCGCGTTGTGGCGTCCGATGTCCTCGCGCACGACGAGCGCACGCCCGTCCAGGTCGAAGATGCCGGCGGCGTGCAGGCCCCCGGTCTCCTCAAACGTCGGCTGGAGCTCGCCCAGGCGGTCCGTCAGGCCCGCGACGACCTCGCGGCGCACGGCGAACTCCGGCGCACGCGGCGCGAGGAGTTCGACCGCCTCGATCGATGCCTTCCCGCAGACGCCGCAGGAGCTCGAGACGAAGAGGTTGCGGCTGAACTGCTCGATGTCGACGACGACGCCCTCGGCAAGCCGGGCGTCGGCGACGGCGTCCTCGCCGAACTCGACGGCGCGCACCTCGGACGGGCGCAGCACGACGCCCTCGGTCAGCAGGAAGCCCCGTACGAGGTCGGCGTCGTCGCCGGGGGTGCGCATCACCACGGCGAGCGAGTGCCCGTCGAGCCGGATCTCGAGTGGTTCCTCGACGGCTACGGCGTCCAGCGTTGGAGATCCTGCGTGGTCGCGCGACTCGCCGGACGCGACGCGGTGGACATGAACTGCGGTGGAGCGTTGCTGTGTGGTCACGAGGCGGTTCCGGTGATTGTGACGCAGGGTACCATCCCGTGCCGAGGACACAGGTTCGCGGCTCGCACCTATCGCAACGGCACGACGAGGAGCGGCGAGCCGCGGCGCAGCCCGAGTGTTTCTGCTGCGCTGCCCTCCCGCACGGCCACCTCGATGTACCCGCTGCTGCCGGCCAGGGCGAGCGGCGCGCCGCTGGCGGCGTCGGCGTACGTACGCAGCATCGGCAGCTCGCATCCCCCGGCGTGCACCCGCGCCTGGTCCAGCGCGTCTCGCAGCATCGAGACGTGGATGTTCGTGACGGCGTTGCCGAAGCGGTCGACGTGCATCACCTCGCCGCGGACACCGTCTTCGGTCCGTTCAGGCTCCGGTAACGCAAGCTTCGTCACGTCCGACACGGGCGGGCCAAGGTCGGCGAGCGCGCCGCCGCAGGCGAGGTGAGCGGCGGCCGGTGCAAAGACATCGCGCCCCTCGAACGTCGCGCTGACGGGCTCACGCCGAAGCTCGGGGTTCGTGAGTTCGTGCACGGCATCGATCGCGTGGGTGCGAGCGAGGAGCGTGAGCAGGCCGTTGTCGGGGCACACCACGCGCTGCCCCGACACCTCGGCAGCGATGGGCCGCCGGTCGCTGCCGACTCCGGGGTCGACGACTGCGACATGCACCGTGCCGGCGGGAAACGTCGGAACGGACGCGGCGAGGAACAGCGCGCCCTCGACCACGTCGTGCGGCGCAACATCGTGCGTCAGGTCGTGGATGCGCAGGTCCACGCACCGGCTCAGCAGCACGCCCTTGAGTTGCGCGACGTACGAGTCGCGCGTGCCGAAGTCCGTCGTCAGCGTGACGATGCCCGGCACGCCGCGACTAGCTCGACTCGGGCCAGCCGCTGGGGATCTCGCTATTGGCGAGCGCGGTCCGGATCGCGTCGGCTGCCTCGTCAGTCACCCACGCGCTCCAGATGGCCTCGTTGCCCTTGAGCCACCAGAGCGCGCCGTCGTTGACGTCGGCGTTCTCGTTGTCGGCGAGCCACTTGGCCACACCCTCGTACTCGGGGATCGTGAAGCTCCACGACCGCAGCATCTCGATAATGTCCGGGGCGTCGTCGAGCACGTCCGGATGGACAGCGATGAAGATCTGGGTGGGCCCGTAGGCACACGCCTTGGTCGTCTCCCAGCACTCATCGGTGTACGGCGGCTCATCGAGGCGCACGAGGTCGAGCACCGCGGCGGGCTCGTTCGTCCCCCACTGGTACCCGAGCCATGGTTCGCGCTTCTGGTAAGCGCCATAGAGGTCGGCATTGAGGGCGGCGCCGTCGCCCGGGTTGATGACCTCAACGTGGTCGAGCAGGCCGTAGGCCTCGATCTGGGCGGCGTTCACCACCTCGCAGCCCCAGCCGATCACGCACGACACGAGGCGCGCCTTCCCGCCAGTCTCGGCGGTGGCAAAGATCTGCTTGAACCGCTCCTCCTTGAGGTCCTCGATGCTATCGAGGTCGGGGTACTCCTCCTGCAGGTAGGCGGGAATGACGAACGCGGACTGCCAGTCGTCACCAAGGCTGGGGCCGAGGCGCACCACCTCACCGGCAGCTTCGGCCGGATACCAGGCTTCGTCCTGGTTGGGCAGCCAGATCTCCATCGTGATCGCCGTGTCGCCACGGATCAGCCCCTGGAACAGCGGCAGCGTGGAGCCGAAGACCGTGTCGGTCTCGTAGCCGTACCCGATCTCGGTGATGTACTGCGCGATGCGCGTCTGTACCTGCGCGCTCGTCCAGTTCAGGTCACTGAAGACGAGCGTCGGCTGCTCGTCCTCGCCGCCGCACGATGAGGCGACCGTGAGCACGGCGACGGCAAGCAGCGCCGCAACGAGATTCCGGGAGCGAATAAACATGAGCTTCACCTTTATGGTTCGCGCCAACTGTACCCGGAGCACTGCGTCCGGTGTGCGTCACCCCGCGCTACGACGGTCGCTCTGCTCGCTCGCGATCGACTGCGTGAGCCGGTCGATGATGATCGCGAGGAACACGATCGCGAGCCCGGCGATCAGGCCGTTGCCGGGCTGGTTCTTCTGGAGCGCCCGCAGCACATCGTCGCCCAGTCCGCCCGCGGCCACCATGCTGGCGATGGTGACCATCGCGAGGGCCATCAGCGTGGTCTGGTTGATGCCGGCCATGATCGTCGGCATCGCCATCGGGATTTGCACCTTCGTCAGCACCTGCCAGGGCGACGAGCCGAACGCGAGGGCGGCTTCGACGGCCTGCGGCGACACCTGGCGGATGCCGAGGTTGGTGAGCCGGATCACGGGCGGCACGGCGTAGATGACCGTCGCGAAGATCCCGGCTGGCTTCCCCAGCCCGAAGAACAGGATGCCCGGCAGCAGGTACACGAAGCTCGGCATCGTCTGCATCGCGTCGAGGATCGGCCGCATCACGCCGTCGGCGATCCTGCTGCGGGCCCCCAGCACGCCCAGCGGCAGGCCGAGGGCGAGCGCAATCGCCACCGCCACCACCATCAGCGCGATGGTGTCGATCGCGTTCTCCCACAGTCCCATGAACCCGATGTAGAGCAGCGTGAGGGTCGTGAATGCGGTCAGGCGCCAGCGCCCTACCACGAAGGAGAGCAGCGCCAACGCCGCGATCGCGGCCGGCCACGGGACCCACTTCAGCACGTCCTCGATGGAGACAAGGGTGCGCCCGACCGCATCGCTGATGCCGTCGAAGAGCCAGTCACCCTCCTCGGTCAGCCAGTCGACCGCGCCGTCGATCGTCTCTCCGGTGCGCTCCCGGACGGTCTCGGTCAGCACCACCGACCCGCCACCCTGCGTGGACGCACGCGACTCGGAGATCGTCGTGGGGAAGTCCATCCCGGGCCCCCAGACGGCGAGGCTGACGCCGAGGATGATGAGCACCGCCGCCGCGCCCGGCAGCCAGGCGTAGCGTCGCCACGGCGCGCTCGGCGCCGTGTCGCGCTCATCCGGAGCACGCTCGACGTCGCCGGGAGCGGTCACCGGGCGGCCTCAGCCTCCGCGGTGGGCGCTCCGCGCAGCTCGGCCATGCTGGCGACGTCTTGCACGAAGTCGGCCACGTAGTCGTCGGCCGGACGGTTCACGATGTCCTCGGGCGTGCCCTCCTGCACGATCGCGCCGTCGCGCATGATCGCAATGCGGTCGCCGAGCTTGATCGCCTCGTTGAGGTCGTGCGTGATGAACACGATGGTCTTGTGGAGCTGGGACTCAAGCGCCGCCAGCTCGTCCTGCATCCGCCGCCGGATGAGCGGGTCGAGGCCGCTGAACGGCTCGTCCATGATCAGCACCTCGGGGTCCACGGCCAGCGCTCGCGCGATCCCCACCCGCTGCTGCATGCCCCCGCTCATCTCGCGCGGGTAGTAGTCCTCCCAGCCGCCGAGGCCGACTGTCTCGATCGCCTCGTGCGCCGCGCGGTAGCGCGTGTCCTCGTCCACGCCCTGGATTTCGAGGCCGTACGCCACGTTGTCGATCACACGGCGGTGCGGGAGCAGGCCGTAGTGCTGGAACACCATCGCGATCTGGCTGCGGCGAAACTCGGTGAGTTCCTTCGAGGTGTAATCGAGGATGTCCTCGCCGCCGAAGCGAATCGCCCCGCGGGTCGGCTCCACGAGCCGGATGAGGCAGCGGGCGAGGGTAGACTTGCCGCTGCCGGAGAGCCCCATCACGACGTAGATCTGGCCGGGTTCAACCTCGAGCGATACGTCGCGGAGTCCGACGACGGCGCCGAGTTGGTCCTGGAGTTCCGCCCGGCTCTTGTCGATGTGCTCGGGCGCGAAGACTCGCTGTGGGTCGTCGCCGAAGACCTTCCAGAGCCCCTGGACTTCGATCTGTGGTCGGTCCGGACTCATGGCGCTCCCGGTACCCAAGCGCGGGCAGGCGGTCCGTGCGCCGAAGGACAGTGGTATCCGGCACGCACAAGGTATACCACGATCCGATGCTTCGACCTGAAGGCATACGGCGCGCGCACGCCCCTCGGCGCGCGGGTTCGCTATCCTCCGCCCCGCGCCCCGCGGCACTCAATCGGGGCTGGAGGAGGACCACATGCGCCACTCGACCACCCTGCGGAACCGGCTTGCGGGGCCGGAGATCATCGTGCTGCCCGGCGCGTACGACGCCCTGTCGGCCCGCCTCGCCCAGCGCGCCGGCTTCGATGCGCTCTTCACCACCGGCTTCGGCTTCTCCGCGGCCGCCCTCGGCGCGCCCGACTACGGGCTGCTGACCGCTTCCGAGGTGCTCGACCGCGTCCGGCCCATCGTTGCGGCCGTGGACGTGCCGCTGGTGGCGGACATGGATACCGGCTACGGCAACCCGCTCAATGTCGTGCGGACGGTGCGCGAGTGCGTGCAGGCCGACGTGGCGGGGATCATCCTCGAGGACCAGGAGTGGCCGAAGAAATGCGGCCACTTCGAGGGTAAGCGCGTGATACCCGCCGAGGAGCACGCGCAGAAAATCCGCGCGGCGGCCGACGCCCGCGGTGACGATGACCTCGTGATCATCGGCCGCACCGACGCCCGCGCTCCGCTCGGCCTCGACGAGGCGATCCGGCGTGGCCGCCTCTACCACGAGTCCGGCGCCGACGTGGTGTTCGTCGAGGCGCCGCAGTCAATCGAGGAGCTACAGGCGGTACGCGAGGCGATCCCGGACGCTCCGCTGTTCGCGAACATGATCGAGGGCGGCAAGACGCCGCTGCTCTCCTCGGCCGAACTGCAGGACCTCGGCTACTCGATGGTCGTGTTCCCGCTCGCGGCGCTGTTCACCGCGGCGCGCGCGATCGCCGAGACGTACCAGGCACTGTTCGAGACGAAGACGACCGCGGGCCGCACCGAAGCGATGGTGGGCTTCCACGAGTTCGAGGAGATCGTCGGCGTGCCGGACTGGCGGGAGCTGGAGGGCCTCTACGGAGTCGGAGAGGACGCGGCGTAGCCGGGGCCCGACCGGCCATGCGGAGTGAGGCAGCGCTCAGCCCACGCCCAGCACCATGAGCGCGGTGGCGACCATGAGCGAGGCGATTGTCGCGAGGCCGACGATGGTCCCGACGATCCACATGCCCTGCACCCGTAGCGCCCGGTGCAACTCGGCGGTCAATTGGGCCACGGCAACATCCAAGTCAGCGCCCAGCGCCTGTCTCGTCGAGTTGAGGTCGCCCCTCGTCACGAGATCTCCCATAGCGTCGCCGACGACGTCGACGACGGCCTCGGCGGGTGCCTCTTCCATACCGGAAGCGGTCAGTCGCCGGACTGCGCTGTGGGTATCGAATGCCGCCATCGCGCACCTCGAATGCCAAGGATGATGGTGCCATGCCTGGATGGTTGGGTGCAACGCACAATACATACATTCCGCATGTTATGAGCTCACACAGCGACGGCGGCGGGCGAAGGCTGGACAATCTCCTCAGAGGTGGGAGCCACGAATGCTCTGGGCTGAGAACCGACTTGGCTGGCGCTCGACTCAGAAGTCGCCTGGGGCGTCACCCTTCTCCGGTAACCAGTCTTCAGGCAACAGCCCGTCCCCGAGCGTTGACACCCAGAGCGGGCCATCGCCCTGAGCCCACTCGCCCCACGCAGCTTCGTACATATCACCGAGCGACAGTGCACGAGAATCGCTGGGCGCGTCCAGGTGGTCACCGGAGCCGAGCTTCATCGGGTCACGTTCAGTGGGCACTTCGAGAGTCTACCGCGACCCCGACCCGCTCCCCTCCTCCACGTCCGGCGGCACCACCAGCATCGCCGCGATGACCCCGCCCACCATCCGCACGACGACGATGTCACCCACCTCGACGCCCTCGCCCGGCACAATCTCAAACAGCCGCGAGGTGGCGCGATAGTCGATCGTTGTCGTCGCGCCGCCTGAGGTGATCACGAGGCGACCGGGCTCAGACTCGACGACGTGCGCGGCGCGCCATACCTCGCCCGGCAGTGCCGGGAGGCCGCCGAAGCCCGTGAAGCCCCCGCGCGTGGTCCAGCCTCCGTCGGCGTCCGCGGCAGCCAGCGCCGGATCCTCGATCACCAGCTCGACGACCGTCGGCGCGCTCGCCTGCTCGCCGGCCCAGCGCCCGAGGACGAGCCCCGCGAGGGCCGCCGCAACCAGCGCGGCGACCGTGACCGCCGCGACCAGCAGCCACGGCGCGCGCTGTGTCGACTGCCCGGCACGCGCGCTCACCGCGACGCCTCCTCGGCGTTCGCGGGATCGAGCGCCACCACGCCGGTGAGTACGAGGCCGAAGTCGCCCTGGTCGCCACCGAGGTTCACCGCGTCGCCGGGCGCGAAGCGCGACTCCGCCGCGCGCCGCAGCTCCTCGATGGCCGTGTCGGGACGGAGATCGAGTTGCACGACGCCGGCCAGCGTGCGCAGCTCGATGGCGCCGCTATCCATGGCGACCACTTCGCCGGCGAGGAACGTCTCGGCGGGTGGCGGCTGCGGCGGGCGACTGATCGAGATGTGACGGTCGTCCGGGGCGGGCTCGTGTTCGAGCAGGAAGCCCACGGCGGCGCCCGCCGCGAAGATGGCGGTGAGCACCACGACCGTGGTGAGTACGGAGCGCCAGCGCCACATCAGCATCGTTTTTTCGTCCTCCTCGCGGCTTCCGCCGAGGTTCTACTGCATCAGACGCAGCGCGTCCGCCACGCCGCGACGCAGCACGGCGCGCCACGTGGCCCAGAGCGTGACCGCGGCCGCAACGCCCAGCACCGCGATGCCGGTCGACAGCAGCCGCCACTCGGTCTCGATGGCGAACGTGGGCACCACGGGGTCGCCCGTCTCGGTGACTTCGAGGAACTGGAGCATCAGGAGCGAGATCCAGCGGCCCAGCAGCGCGCCGATCGCGGCCCCGAACACCAGCACCACGCCCCACTCGAAGACCAGCGCGCGCAGCAGCCCGCGGGTCGAGGCGCCGAGCGATCGCAGCACGGCCACCTCCAGCGCGCGGCCCTGCAGCGCGATCGCGAGTGAGACGATGAACCCGAGGACGGCCGCGCCCATCGCGCCGGCGAAGGCGAGCAGCAGGATGCCGCTCCCGGACGCCTGCGTCGTCGGGTCCGATGCGATCTCGTCGAGGCGCTCGGCGAGCAGCAAGGGTTCGCCGGCGACGAAGCCCATCCAGTCGCTGTCACGCGTCTGCTCTGCGATCGCCTCCTGCATGGCAAGCGGGACGTCGTCCGCGAAGTCGACCCACAGCTCCGTCGGGACGTGCTGGCCGCGCGAGCCGAGGGCGCCAGCGACGGCACGAAGCTGCTCGTAGTCGACTACGACGAAGCCCTGCGCCGGGTCGAGGGTCGGGAACATCCCGGCGGTGCTGCGCACGAGCAGCGGCACGGCGACGCGTTCGCCGAGGAGCCCGAACGTGCGCTCGCCGGGCTGCACACCGAACAGCGCGAGTGCGCGCTCGCTGAAGATCGCGTGCAGCGGGACCCCCGGGCCCTCCGGCGCCAGCACGCGTGAGCGCTCCGTGACCTCGCGCGTCCACGTCCACCGCGCCGATTGCGATCCGGACCGGGAACGAGCGTCCGACTGCCCGAACGTCTCCGAGGCGCCGAGCTGCGAGTACATCGCCCAGCCGAACTGGTCGTCGAAGTCATCGATGACCTCGGCTGCGCCGCCTGCGCGTATGGCCATCAGGTCGTCGAAGAAGATGGCGCCGTCGCCGTGGACCAGCACACGACGGTCCATGAACGACAGGCTGGCGAGTGCGAGGGGCGGCGTGAGCCCGGGCGGCACTTCGGTGCGCAGCTCCATCCACGCGCCCGCCTCCAGGCCGCTGAATGTCAGGACGTGGTACTCCCCGTGACCGTCGCGGATCGAGGCGCGCAGCCGCCCGATCCGCGGCGACTCCGCGCTATAGCCGTACAGCACGAGCGCCACCGTGTCGTCGGGCAACGCGCGGCCTCCATCGATCGGTACGCCGAGGTCGAGGTGGCGCAGCAGCTGCTCCGGCGACTCGACGGCGAAGTCCTCCCGGAACGAGAGCATCGAGGCCGCCGCCGCGCCGTCCTGGACCGCGAGCAGTGGCACCGCGCCGCCTCGTGGCACCCCGATGGAGCTGCGATGAACCACAAGCGCCTGCTCGACACCGTCGACGGCGCGTAGCCGGTCCAGCCCTTCGTGGCTGGCGGGGAGATCGAAGTCGGCGATCGCCGCCCGCATGTCCGGGCCGTGTTCGTAGTACGCACGGTCCTCGAACGACTGCGCCACGGTCGGTGCGTACGAGGCGGCGAACGCGCCGACGGCGATCGCTGTGAGCACGAGCAGCAGGAGCCGTGCCCCTGTCGCGGGGTCGCGGCCGGCTCGGCCGATGCCGAGCGTGACGGTGATACCTCGCAGCGGACGCAGCAGCCACGTGGCCAGTCGCAGCGCGGGCGAGTAGAGCCGCAGCACCATGGCCGCGGCGGCGGCGGTCATCACGAGGGGCGAGAGCAGCAGCAGCGGGTCCGCCTGCCAGCCGCCGACCGACTGCGGGTCGAAGACAGCGCCCCGGCGGTCGAGTTGCCAGAACAGCAGCGCGGCCAGCGCCACGAGCGCAAGGTCGAGGTGGTAGCGCCGGAACCAGCCACGCTCGGCGGGGCGCGCCTGCTCGCGGCTCGCGTCGGCGATCGCCTGCCGTACCGCGCCGACCGTCGGCAGCAACATCGCCCCGAGGGCGAGCGCGGCCCCGCCCGCAGCCAGCAGGAAGGCGTCCTCGTTGACGGACGCACGCAGCGGCTCGCCGCCTGTGATGTTCGAGAAGGCGGGTGTGTACCCGAGCGCTCCGACGGCGAGCCTCGCGAGCAGCGGACCGATGAGCGCTGCGGGCACGGCGATCAACAGCCCTTCGACCAGGTTGACGCCCAGCAGCTGCGAGGTGCTGGCGCCACGGCTGCGGTAGACCGCGACCTCCTGGGCCTGTCGCGCACGCGCCATCGAGGTGACGACGACGAGGTAGAAGCCCACGACGCCCGCGACTTGCAGTAGCAGCAACAGCAGCGGTACCTGCGAGAACGTGCTCGCATTGCGGAACTGCGCCAGCGCCTCGGCGAACTCGACGCGCCCGCCCGCCTCCAGATCCAGCTCGTCGCGCACCTCGCGCGGCCAGGCGCCGAGGTCGTCCAGCGCGCGCGGCACGTCGCGCACGGAGATGCCGTCGAGGTCGGCGACCATGCCGACGCGGTAGCGCGACAGCAGCTCGGGCATCTGCACGGTGAGTGCGCCGTTGAAGTACGCGCCCGATGTGAGCAGCGGCATCCACTGCGGTTCGTCGTCCGGCTGGCCCGGACCGCCGGGAGCGAGGTCGCGATCGTCGAAGACCTGCCAGCGTAGGTCGTGGGGGTCGCCGAGACGGACGAACCCGACGACCTCCGCCTCGATGCTCGTGCGCACGAAGGTGGTGGGCTGGCACCGCACCTCCTCGGCGGCCACGTTCTCGTCCTCCGACGCCGGCACGCGCCGACAGTCGTTGAACGGGCGCGCCGTGAGCTGCAGGCGGTCCCCCAGCGATGCCACGCCCTCGAACGCTTCGAGGAGGACGACTTCGGCAGTCGTTGCGTCCGGGGCGGGCAGACGCCCGGCAAGCACCTCGACGTGATCCTGGTAACCGCTGAGGTGGATGAGGCGAGCGCGCCACGGGTCGCGAGCGGCATCGTCCGCGAAGCGCAGCGACAGTGGGTCCGAGCGCTGCTCCGTCAGGATCTCGTCGCCGAGCCAGCCGACGCGCGCCTCGGTGACCGCCTCGAACGCCCGTGCCTGGGCGAGTTGCACCGGGTCGGCCAGGCGCAGCCGGTCGACGGCCAGGTCCGGGACGCGCTCAGTCGGCTGGTCGAGCTCGCGGTCGAGGCGATAGCGCAGCCCGACGTCTGACATCGCGTCGGTGTAGATGGGCGCGGTGGCGAGCAAGGTGGTGGCGAGGAGCGCTCCCACCGCCAGCAGCAGCATGAGCGGCCAACCTGCCGCGAACCGCCGCAGCGCGAACTGCCAGATCGAGAAGAGCTCGCCCACGCAGCCAGTCTAGGCTCGCCCGCGCCTCACGGGCACCAGCGAGTCGACACCAGAGACGAGCTCCCGAGGGCGTCTCTTCGTAGAATCGTCTTCGTGCGGCAATTCCGTTCGCTCCCGGTGATCGTCCTCCGCCGCATGCTCGGCAACTGGCGGCTGCTCGTCAGCGTCGTCATCGGCACCCTCATCGCGGGCGCGATCCTCGCCTCCACCGTCATCTACGCCGACGCCATCCGCGACCTCGGACTTGAGCACGCGCTCGAAGCCGAGTCGGTGCACGACCTGGACGTGCGCGTCTCGCAGACCAACATCGCGATTCGCGCGCCCCTCTACGAGCAGTCACGCGAACGCATCGACCGCAGGGTCGACGCCACGCTCGGAGAGGCGCGTGGCGCGGTGGTCCGGCAGGGCACGACTGCCACCTTCTACCCGACGGCGCCGGGGGGCCTACCCAACCTCGACAACGACGCACGCCCGCGAGCGAACCTCCGCTTCCGCACGGACCTGCTGGCGCACACGACGCTGACCGCAGGCGACCTCCCCTCGCAGCGAGGGACCGCGGCGGACGGCGCCATCGAGGTGCTGATGGGCGTCGAGACCGCGAGCGCCAACGGATTCGGCATCGGCGACCGCATCGAGTTGCACCCGTCGTGGAGCAACGCCCTCGGGTCAGTTACCGCGGTCGTCGTCGGCCTCGTCGAGGCCAACGACCTCGACGATCGGTACTGGGGCGGCCAGGCCGACCTGCTCGACGCGCAGACGGCGTCGTGGCCCACCTACCTGCTCTTTATGTCGCAAGACGGCTTTTTCAGCGCGCCTGCCCGGGCGTTGCCGTCCATGACTGCGCGCTACCTCGACGTCTACCAGGTCGAGCGAGACCAGCTGGACTCGCGCAACGCCCAACCCATCGCATTGGCCCTCGAGCGGCTCGAGGTCCGCCTCGGCGCCACGGAGAACCTGCTGCGCGTGGAAAGCGACCTCGTGGAGGTGCTGGAGGAGTTCGACGACAAGCTGTTCTTCGTCCGCATCCCGCTCTTCGTGCTCTTGCTCCAGATCGGCGGCGTCGTCGCCTACTACCTCCTCGTCGTCTCAACGATGCTGCTGGAGCGGCAGGCCGAGGAGATCGCGACGCTGCGCAGCCGGGGCGCGACCACGGCGCAGCTGCTCGTCCAGTACGGGTTCGAGGGCGTGCTGCTCGGCGTGCTTGCCGTCGCGACCGGGCCGCCGATCGCGGCGACGGCGATCGCGGCTTTGGGGCCCACCCCTGCCTTCGCCGACCTCTCGGGCGGCGCGCCGCTCGACGTGCACTTGTCCGGCCTGTCGTTCCTGCTTGCGGGCGGAGGTGCGCTGCTGGCGTTCGGCTCCTTCATGGTCCCGGCGTGGCAGGCGACGAGACAGACGGTGGTGGGCTTCAAGCACGACCAGGCGCGCCCCCGGCGCTCCCCGCTCTTCCTGCGCTACTACCTCGACGTGGCGCTCATCGTCGTCCTCGGGCTCGTGTTCTGGCGGCTCCGGCGCGAGGACAGCCTGTTCGACGAGCCGCTGTTCGGCGATCCGCACGCGGACCCGTTCCTGCTCGCCACGCCCGCCGTGGCGATGCTGACCGCCGGGATCGTGTTCCTGCGCCTCTTCCCGATCGCGCTGCGGCTGGTCGCGTGGGTCGTGGCCCGCAGCCGTGGTGTGTGGCTGCTCGTCGGCACGCGCGCGCTCGCGCGCAACCCCACGCACTACTCGCGCCTCATCCTGATGCTGATGCTTGCGACCGGCGTCGGCATGTTCGGCGCGACATTCTCCGCCACGCTCGACCGCTCCTACGACGACCGCACGCGCTACGCCGTCGGCGCCGACGCGCGCGCCACGGACCTGCGGGCCCTCGCCCGCCAGGGCGACGACGCCTTCGTCGCTGCCCTCGATGCGATCCCCGGGCAGGTCGTCAGCCCCGTCATCCGCGAGGATGGCTCCATCGCCGCGAACGACCTGAACGCCCGCCTCGAGATCCTCGGCGTCGACCCAGAGAGCTTCGCGGAGGTCGCGTGGTTCCGCTCGGACTTCGCCGACAGCTCGCTCGCCGAGATGCTCGGGAACCTCGCCGCCAACGAGACCTCGATGGAGTACGTCATGCTGCCCGCGGACGCGCGGCAGTTCGGGATGTGGGCGAAGCTCCCGGACATCCGGGCGCGCATGGACCTGCTCGCCGTCTTCCGCGACGCCCGCGGACAGCTCGCCTCAGGGTGGCTCGGGTCGGTCAGTCCCACGGATCCGGCGACGGAGGATTGGCGGTTCTTCTCGCTGGACCTCCTGCAGCTCCGTGGCCGCACCGGTAGCTCACTCGCCGCACGCATGGAGGCGCCGATCGCGCTGCAGTCGGTCATCACGTACACGCGCAGCACCATCGGGGCGCAGCGCGGCGTGATCCTCCTCGGTCCCGCGATGACCTCGACGCTCCCACCCGCGAGGCCGTTCGAACGCGGGCGTCCCGAGATCGCGGACGCGCCGTTCGAGGGCGCCACGATCGTCCATCGCTTCACCGACCCGGGATTCGAGGTGCTGCACGGCACGCTCCAGCGTCGCGTCGACGACCAGCTGCGCGCCGACAGCGACGCTCCACCCGGCGCCACCGCTTCGCTGCGCTACGAGTGGCTGGACGAGGTACAGCCCACGTCCCGGCGGGGGATCCGGCAGGCACTTCCCGGTGGTCGGACGCTCGTCTATCTGTCGAGCGAGGCCGCACGCCGGCTTCAGCTCGAGCCCGGGGACGACGCCGTGCTCAGCGTGAGCGGCGCCTACATCGAAGCGACGTACGCGGGATCGTTCGACCTGTTCCCGACGTTCGATGCGAACGGCAGGCAGGGCTTCGCGATCGTGCACGCGAGCCGTCTGCAGGTCGACGCGAACGCGTCCCTGCCCAACACGACCGTCGGTTACAACAGCGTGTGGGTAGCCTCGGACGATCCGGCCGCGAGCGGCGCCGCGCTTGCGGCGTACGATCCGGGCGTGCTCCTGGACATCGAGGGCGAGCGGGCGCGGCAGGAGGAGGACCCGCTGATCGCGGCCGGGTGGGAGGGCATCCTCGCGATCTCGTTCGCCGCGGTGTTGCTGCTGTCGGCGATCGGGTTCCTGATCTACTCGTACCTGACGGCGCAGCAGCGCAGGCTGGAGTTCGCGGTGCTCCGCACGCTGGGCTTCTCGCGGGCGCAGGTGTTCGGGGTGGTGCTGCTGGAGCACCTCTTCGTGGTGGTGGCGGGGATGGGACTCGGAACCATCGTAGGCTTGCAGGTAGGCCGGCTGATGATGGACTTCTTCGGTGTCGACGAGAGCGGCGCCGAGGTGCTCCCGCCGTTCGCGCTGGCGGTGTCGCGGTGGGAGATCGTGCTGGTGTGGGGGATCCTGGGGGCGGTGTTCGTGCTGACCGTGCTGGCCGTCGTGCTGCTCTACGCGCGCCTTGCGCTGCACCGCGCGCTGCGGGTGGGTGACGCATGACCATCGAACATCCAGACCCGGTCGTCGCCGACGACGAGCAGCCCTACATCCGCTGCGAGGACGTCTTCAAGATCTACAAGTCCGAGGACCTCGAGGTCGTCGCGCTGCGCGGACTCGACCTCGAGGTCTACCGGGGCGAGATGATGGCGCTCGTCGGGGCATCGGGCTCCGGCAAAAGCACGCTGCTCAACATCTTTGCCGGGCTCGACCAGGCGTCGGCCGGCCGGGTGGAGGTCGGCGGCCGCGACCTCCTCACCACGCCCACGGAAGAGCTTGTCGACTACCGACGCACCGAGGTCGGCTTCGTCTGGCAGCAGACCGGCCGCAACCTCATCCCCTACCTGGGCGCACGCGAGAACGTCGAGTTGCCGATGCTCATCGAGGGTGCATCGCGGCGTGCGGCGAGCGCACGCGCGCGGGAGCTGCTCGGGCGCGTCGGACTGGCCGACAAGGAGCGCAACCGCCCGGACCAGCTCTCCGGCGGTGAGCAGCAGCGCGTCGCCATCGCCGTCGCACTCGCCAATGACCCGCCCCTGCTGCTCGCCGACGAACCGACGGGCGAGCTCGACAACGCCACCGCAGCCGAGGTCTTCGACGTCTTCGCGGAGATCAACGAACAGACCGGGGTCACGATCGTGATCGTGACCCACGACGCATCGATCATCGACCGCGTGCACCGCATCGTCGCCTTCCGCGACGGGAAGACCAGCTCGGAGGTGGTGCGACGTGCCCGCTTCACCCGGGACTCCGCGGACGAGGTGGACGAGTACGCTGTCGTCGACCGCAGCGGCCGGCTCCAGATCCCGCGCGAGATCGCGGACTACCTGAGCCTCGGTACGCGCGCGCGTGTCGAGCTGGTCGACGACCACATCGAGGTGCGCGCCGACGCAGGCGCGCCGGCAGGACCGCCGCGCGAGTTCTCGAACGAGCCGCCGCCCGAGCCGCCTCGCGCGCCGCTGCGAGGCGCCCCGTGACGCCCGCGCTCGTCGCGGTCCGGGACGTGAGCCGCAGCTTCGCGCTCAGCGGCACCGCCGTGCACGCCGTGCGCAACGTCACCCTCGACGTCGCCGAGGGCGAGTTCGTGGCGCTGCGAGGGCGCTCCGGCTCCGGCAAGACCACACTGCTCAACCTCATCGCCGGCCTCGACCGCCCCGACAGCGGCACCGTGCATCTCGGAGGCGAGGAAGTCTCGTCGGCGAGCGAGGCGCGGCTGACCGAGCTGCGACGCCATAGCATCGGCGTCGTGTTCCAGTCGTTCGCGCTGCTGCCGCTCTTCTCGGCGCGCGAGAACGTCGGGATCGCGCTGCGCATCGCCGGAGTACACGGCCGCGCCGTCTTCGAGCGCGCCGACGAGGTGATCGACCTCGTGGGGCTCGGGCCTCGCAAGGACCACCGGCCGTACGAGCTGTCGGGAGGCGAGCAGCAGCGCGTCGCGATCGCGCGGGCGATCGCCAACCGCCCCCCGCTGCTGATCGCCGACGAGCCGACGGGCGAGCTCGACTCGGCGACAGGCGCCCAGATCTTCGAGCTGCTGCAGCGCATCAGCGCCGAGGGCACCACCGTGATCGCGGCCACCCACGACCCGCTGATGATCGAGCACGTCGAGCGCATCGTGGAGATGGAAGACGGCGCGCTGGTCGGGCAGTCGGAGGTCGGGCAGTCGGACGAGGTGGCCGAAGACTGGAGCCGGCCGGGGTAGCGCCACAACAGGCGTGTTTAGCCGATATTTTATATTTGTCGAATGACTATTGACACGACCACGCACGCACTAGCACAGTGATGTTCAGCGGCGAGCGGGGCATGGATCGTGACTTCACAGCTTCGGCGATTGAAGAATGCCGACTTCAGTGACAAGCAGGCCGAAGCCATTGACGACTCCATCGCTGACGCCACTCGCCATCTCGCAACCAAGGCAGAACTGTACCGCGCGATGTGGCTGCTCGGCCTCGGCATGACCACCGTGAATGCGGCCATGCTCAGTGCCGCGGTCGCCGTGATCCGCCTCGCGTAATGGGGCAGGCCGAAGCGGACAGCGTCGCGATAGCAAAGATGATCGAGGACGCAGCCGACCGCATGGTGGACAAGCTCCTCATCCGGCTTGGCGCCTGGACGCTCGCCGTCGTCACCCTTGCGACGGCAGTGCTCATCGCCGTTCAGGACTAAGTCGGACGGCCGGAAACTACTCGCCGTTCGCGCCCTCGCGGTGCACGACCGGCAACACCTCCTCGATGAGCCGCCGCGTCTGCTCCATCAGCTCGCCGTCACCGTCGGCGATCGGACGCACGACGAACTTCGTCACCCCGACGGCCACGTACTCCTCGATGCGCCGGATGATGTCCGACGCGTCGCCGACGGCGAACTGGTCACGAGGGTCGGGGCGGTCCTGGACGGCGAGGCGGCCGAAGGCGGCGGTGGCGCGCTCCACCTCCGGCTCGTCCCATGAACCGAAGCGATAGGTGATGTTCGCGCCGTAGTGGTCGTCGGGGATGCGCTTGCCCTGCCGCGCCGCCTCCGCGCGGATCGAGGCGACGACGGGCGCCACCTGGGCGGGGGTCTGCAGCCCGCCCAGCCAGCCGTTGCCGTAGCGCACCGTGCGCCGGATCGCGGCCGGACTGGAGCCGCCGATCCACAGCGGCATCGGCTGCTGCACCGGCGTCGGGGCGATCGAGGCGTCGGCGACGCGGTAGTGCTCACCCTCGAACGTCACGCGGTCGCCGCGCCACAGCGCGGTGATGATCTCGAGCGCCTCGTTCGACCGGGCCCCGCGGCCGCGAGGCTCACGGCCGGTTGCGGCCCACGCCGTGGAGGCGTTCCCGCCGACGCCGAACGCGGGCAGGAGGCGACCGTCGCTGAGGAAGTCGATGGTGGCGCACTCGGCGGCCAGTGCAATGGGGTCGCGCAGCGGCAGCACGACGACATTCATGCCGAACTTGAGTCGCTCGGTCGCCCCGGCGAGCGCGGCCATCAGGCTCATCGTCTCGAGCTGCGGGCGTGGCGAGGCGTCGCTGGCGAGCAGGCGGTCGGACTGCCACAGCGAGTCGACGTCGCCGTCCTCGCACAGCTCGACCCAGCGCCAGAACGCACGCGTCGAGGAGAACGGGAACGCGGCCATCCCGAGCCCGACACGCACGCTCACCGGAGCCTCCTCGGACGCTGGTCGCTCACTGGAGGGCGTAGCGTAGCCGGTGCACGACGGGGCCGCCTGCGCGTCGACTACTCGTCGTCGGGGGGTTGCCAGCGCAGCACCGGGCGACGCGCGGCCTCGGCTTCGTCGAGGCGGCCGATGGGCGCCGTCCACGGCGCGCCGTGGAGCGTCTCGGGGTCCTCGGCGGACTCGGCGGCAATGGCGATCATCGCATCGGCGAGCGCCTCAATCGCCTCGGGCGGCTCGGTCTCGGTGGGCTCCATCATCAGCGCCTCCTCGACGATCAGGGGGAAGTAGACCGTCGGCGGGTGGAAGCCGTGGTCGATGAGGCGCTTGGCGATGTCGTAGGTGCGCACGCCGTGCTCGCGCCGCTGGCGGGTGCCGGAGAAGACCACCTCGTGCAGCACGGGACGGTCGTAGGGCAGGTCGTAGTGGCCATGCATCAGCACGCGCAGGTAGTTGGCGTTGAGCACCGCCTGCCCGGACACCGCCCGCAGCCCCTCGGCGCCGAGCGCGCGCATGTAGGCATACGCGCGGATGAGGACGCCGACGTTGCCGTGGAACTGCTGCAGTTGGCCTATGGTCCGCTCCGGGGTTTCGAGACGCACCACGCTGTCGTCGTCCTCGACGACGATCGGGGCGGGGAGGTACCGCGCAAGCTCCTCGGTGCATGCGACGGGGCCGGCGCCCGGCCCGCCGCCGCCGTGCGGCGTGCTGAAGCTCTTGTGCAGGTTCAGGTGGACGACGTCGAAGCCGAGGTCGCCGTAGCGCACCCGGCCCATAATGGCGTTGAGGTTCGCGCCGTCGCCGTAGAGGTAGGCGCCGGCGTCGTGAATCAGGTCCGCGAACTCCTCGATGCCCTGCACCCACAGCCCGAGCGTGTTCGGCACCGTCGCCATGACGGCGGCGACGGTCTCGTCCAACTCGCGCGCGAGCGCGTCGCGGTCGAGTGAACCGTTGGCGGCGGTCGGGATCTCCGTGACGGAATAGCCCGCCATCGCCGCGGTTGCCGGGTTCGTGCCGTGCGCCGAGTCGGGGACGAGGATGCGCCGGCGCGTCGCGAGCTCCCCGCGGTCCTCGAGCGCGCGCGTGATCATGAGCACGCCGGCCAGCTCGCCATGCGCGCCCGCAGCAGGGGCGAGACTGACGTGGGGCAGGCCAGTCACCTGCGCAAGGCCGCGGCGCAGCTCCAGGAGGATCCGCAGCGTGCCCTGCGCCTCCTCGACAGGAGCCTGCGGGTGCGCCGTAGCGAAGCCCGGGAGCGAGGCCACGAGGTCGTCGACCTTCGGGTTGTACTTCATCGTGCACGAGCCCAGCGGGTAGGTGCCGGAGTCGATGCCGTAGTTCCGCGCGGAGAGCGCGGTGTAGTAGCGCACGAGGCTGCCCTGGCTCAGCTCCGGCAACCGCACGGAGTCGCGCAGCAGGTGCGCGTCGGGCAGCGGGGTCTCCTCGCCGCCCCACGAAGGCACGTCGACGGCACGCCGACCCGGCGCGCTGCGGTCGAAGCTCAGCTGCGCGCCGAAGTCCTCGTTGGCCGGGCGCACAACGCTCACGAGTTGGCCCCGATCTCCGCCAGCGCCTCGATGAGCGTGTCGACGTGCGCGTCGGGCGTGGCCTCCGTAACGGCGAAGAGCATCGCGTCGCGCGCCTCGGGCTCGGCGCGGTCGGAGACGTCGAGCCCGGCCGTAATGCCGCGCGCGGCAAGCTCGCGGGCGAGCTCCGCTGCTGGGAGGGGGCCACGCACGAGGAACTCCTGGAACCACGGCCCGCGGTCGGTCACGTCGTAGCGGGGCAGCGCGGCGACGCGCGCGGCGGCGGCGTGGGCGCGCTGGTAGCACAGCTCAGCGGCCTCGCGCAGCCCGCGCGGGCCGAGCGCCTGCACGGTGATGGTGAACGCCAGCGCGATCAGCGCCTGCGCCGTCGAGACGTTCGAGGTGGCGCGCTCGCGGCGGATGAACTGCTCGCGTGCCTGGAGCGTGAGCACGTAACCGGTGCGCGGCTCGCCGCCGCCCGGTGGCGCCTCGAGCTCCTTCGTGCGGCCGACGATGCGACCCGGCATCTGGCGGAGGTACTGCTGCCGCGCTGCGAACAGCCCCACGGACGGCCCGCCGAACGCGGGCGCCCCCGCAAGGTCTCGCCCCTCGCCGGTCACGATGTCGGCGCCGGCGTCGCCGGGCGATCGCAGCAGGCCGAGCGCGAAGGGGTCGGCGACGGTGACGAACAGTGCGTCAACCGCGTGCGCCGCCTCGGCGAGTGGTTCGAGGTCCGCGATCGTGCCGAGGAAGTCCGGCTGCTGTGCGACGAGGCACGCGTGCTCGTCGGTGACGTCGCTCCCCGCCCGCACGACGTCCACGCGGATGCCGGCGCCGCGGGCATAGGCGCGGACCACGTCGACGGTGCCGGGGTGGACGGGTTCGAGGAGCGCGACGGCGCTGCGGCGTGTGGCGCGGGCGGCGAGCAGGCAGGCCTCGGCGGTCGAGCTCGCGACGTCGTAGAGGCCGGTGTTGGAGACGTCCATGCCGGTCAGCTCGCATACCACCGACTGGTACTCGAACGCCGACTGCAGCGTGCCCTGGCTAATCTCCGGCTGGTACGGCGTGTAGGCCGTGACGAACTCGGACCGGCTGGTCAGGTACCCGGCGATCGAGGGGATCGAGCGCCGGTATGCGCCCGCGCCGAGGAAGTTCGGGCGCCCGGGGTCGGCGTTCACGGCCGCGCGCTCTTCGAGCAGCGCGATCAGCTCGGGCTCGGTCAGTTGCGGCGGCAGCTCGAACGCCGGGTCGCGGTATTCCGCGGGGAGGTCGTCGAACAGCGCGTCGACGCTGTCGACGCCCACGCGGGCGAGCATGCGCGCGCGGTCGGCTTCGGTGGCGGGGATGTACGGGTGCGGCGACCCCTCAGGCAACGAGGACGCCAACGTCAGTTCGCCGGAAGCTGGGCGCGGTACGCGTCGGCGTCGAGCAGCCCGTCGAGTTGGGACTCGTCGGCAATGCGCACCCGGATCAGCCAGCCCTCGCCGTACGGGGAGTCGTTGACCAGCTCCGGCTGGTCCTCAAGCTCGCCGTTCGTGGCGATGACCTCGCCGGTGATGGGCGCGTAGAGGTCGGAGACGGTCTTGACCGACTCGACCTCGCCGAAACGGTCGCCGCCGGCGACCTCAGTGCCCTCGCCGGGAAGGTCGAGGTAGACGACGTCGCCGAGCTGGTCCTGGGCGAAGTCCGTGATGCCGATGGTGGCCTCGTCGGGGCTCGCGTCGTCGCGCCGCAGCCACTCGTGGTCGCTTGTGTAGAGAAGGTCGTCGGGGACCTGGTCGCCGCTCACCGCTTATCCCTGCTTCCGATAGAACGGGCGTCGCACCACCTCGACGGGGAGCGCGCGCCCTCGCACATTCACGGCAAGTCTGACGCCGGGCCGGGCTAGCTGCGCGGGAAGGTAGGCCATGCCGATGCCGATCCGCAAGCTGGGGCTGAACGCCCCGCTGGTCAGCGTCGTCAGCGGGTCGCCGAGCATCTCGCCGTCCTCGCCCGTCACGTGCACGTCGTACCCCGCGCGCAGCACGCCGCGCTCCTGCGCCACGAGGTGCGCGAGCCGCCGGGTGCGCGGCTGCTCCTTGTGCTCCGCGAGCGCCTCGCGGCCGGTGAACGGCGCCTCGTCGTCGAGCGTCACCGCGAAGCCGAGGCCCGACTCGAAGGGGTGCGTGGTGCCGTCGATGTCGTTGCCGTGGAGCGGCAACGCGGCCTCGAGGCGCAGGGTGTCGCGCGCGCCTAGGCCGGCCGGAGTGGCGCCCCCCTCGGTCAGCGCATCCCACAGCGCCGCAGCGTCGTCCGCGCCAACGATGCACTCGCCGCCGTCCTCGCCCGTGTAGCCGGTACGCGCGACCAGGACGGGCACGCCGCCCCAGTCGAGTTCGGCGCAGTCCCGCGGCTCCAGCGCCGCGAAGCCTCCACCGAGGACGCTCGTCAGCAACTCGACGGCTTCGGGGCCCTGCACGGCCAGCATCACGGTCTGGGGGGTCTCCTCGGACGCCTGGTCGCGTGCGACCGCGTGCAGGCGCCCGAAGTCGGCGTCGGCGTTGGCGGCGTTGTGGATGACGAGCCACTGGTCGTCGGGCAGGTGGTAGATGAAGACGTCGTCCTCGATGCCACCCTGCTCGTTGCAGTAGAGCGAGTAGTGGGCCTTGCCCACGGGCACCGTGGTCACGTCGAAGGTGGTGACGGAGCGCAGCAGCTCGGCGGAGCCGGGCCCGCGCACCCACGCGCGCGCGAGGTGCGAGACGTCGAAGACGCCGACGCTCCCTCGCACGGCCTCGTGCTCGGCGACGATGCCTTCGTACTGGAGGGGCATCTCCCAGCCGGCGAAGGGGGCGAAGCGTGCGCCGAGCGCCTCGTGGCGCTCGCGCAGTGCAAGTTGCTTCAATCCGCCGCGCCCAGCATCGGGCGCCCCGTTCACCGCCATGTATCGACTGTATGACGATGGCGCGCTCTGAGGCCAGCCCGCGCCCTACCGCGCCTCCCCTAGTCCGGCGAGGTCGGCCAGTCTCCAATCCGACCCCACCCCTCAGAGTTCACAGTGAACGGGATGCATCTGCCGGTCACCTCGGCGATAGTCGGGCCGGGTCTCGGCGAAAGTCGCTGAAGACACACTCAACAACTCCATCTTTGCGACGGTCCACATGCGCCAGCCGAGTTCACCACTCGAACTCTGGCCTGCCGTTTGAAACCCTCGAACGACCTCCTTGCCGGTCGACGACGTCCCGTGCGCGTGTGGCTCGATCTCACGCGGGAGCCCGTCGTAGGTGAACGTCAGATAGTGCCGCCCGCCAATCGCCGCACACATCTGCTGATCCATCCGGACGCCTACCCCTCCTTGGCCGCACGATAGGCGGCCGATATCGCTTCCTGAACCTCCGCGGGGATTTCGTGTGTCTCCACTGCTAGGGCCACGGCCTCACCCATCAGTGGCTTTGTCACAGAGCTCTGGGAGCGGGACGAGAACAGGGGCACAAGCGCATCCCCCATCCCACTGTCGTTCGACCGTGCGGAGCCAAAGTCGCTGAGCATCCAATCGTTCTCGCCACCAGCGACCGGAAAGTGGTCGTGACCGACCCTGAGCCAGACTTCATCGGCGAAGGCGTCTTCGAACTCCTTTGTGCCGACAAAGAAGGCCTTCGAGCCTTCGGGTAGTTCCATGTCATGTAGCCACTCTCGTGTGATCCTACCTGGACTCCGGCGCGCGTCTTGATCAACCAACACCACGACCGACCTCCCAAGGTCTTGGATGAGAATCTCGACAAGCCTTCGGACGCTCCCAGATCCGCCCGTATTGACGAGTGTGACACCAGCACTAGCCAAGCTCTCGCCAGTCACCTTCCGGAAAAGGATCGGAAGCGCGCGTTCTTCCGTTTCTCCTTCTACAACGAGAAAGCTCTTCTCACTCAAGAGCACTGAATTGCGCAATCCCAGCCCAGCGGCCAAGTCGTTCACGAACGTTGACTCGTCGTACTCGGTGTAATGAGAGGGCGCTTCAACGGTCGCCCGGAGGCCTTCGAGGCGGAAATGCCGCAAAGCTTGAAGCGCTACCTTATCGATAAGGTTAACGGAGTGCGTAGCGACGACCACTTGCACATGCTCGAGCTGCGCCTGGTCGCGCATGATCTCAAACAGTTCACGCTGCGCCTGATAGTCGAGGTGCGTATCTGGCTCGTCGTATGCCAAGACCGAGCCGATCGCGCTCGAGCCCACGTCCTGCAAAGTCTCGAGATTCGCGGCGTATATCCCCAGACCTACACGCTGAGCAAGCCCTGAGCCAGCTTCACCGAGTTCGATCGATCCGCCGCCGGCTTGCTTCAGGCGGATCTCGACCTGCGGACTGGTGCGGGAGAAATCAAACGATGCAGAGATATCGACTCCGTCGACTCCCGGGCAGTAGCGCATGACCATCGTCTTCAACAGATCCAAGACAGGATCGACGTCTCGCCGGAGATCCTCAGCAATCTCGGCCAAGCGCCCGGAATAGTCTTCGCCTGACAGTAGTTCTTGGGACGTCTGCGCGATCAATCGCTGAACCTGATTTCGCTGACTACCTGCGTCGCCGGAATCGAAGAGAGTGAGGCGTGGGAGCCGGCCTGCTGTCTCTTGCGGGAGGATTACCCACTGGTCTTCAAGATCTTCGGTTGGACGATGAGCAACCCAGTCGTTCGCCGCATCAACGAATGGCTGCCTGCTGGTGCCCCCCGGGGACTCAATCCCCGCATCTGCGAAAGCCTTGCGGAGCTGGGGAAGAGTCATGGTATCCGGCTCGCCACCAAGACTGGGATGTACGCGGCGTAGGACCTCGCGCTGGATGCGCGACCCAGCGTCAGTCGCCCGAACCGTGAGCGATTCAGTGCCATCAACTGACTCAAACAGTGCTGTCACCCTAATGGGCTGGTCGCTCGAAGTTCGAGCTTGCGGGCTGACCGGGGTGCTCCCGAGGATCATCGATATGGCATTGATGAAGGATGTCTTTCCGCCACCATTCTGGCCCACAAGCACAGTTAGCTCAGGTTCCAACGGCGTCGGTGGGACATCCTGAAGTACGCGTAGATTACTCGCCGCTAGGGATCGAAGCTCAAGGCGGTGGCCAAGGTCGTCAGTCAATTCGGCATCGTTCTCAAGGGGAGTGTCTCAAGGGGCGAGGACGAGATTATTCTCTCCGATCCCGAATGTAATGTCTAGTCGTTGCGAACGAGTGTGCGCAGACAATTGTCGCCCACTAGAAGCGAGAGGCTCTGCTACTGCGCCTCGATCAGCGCGCGCAGGTCGTGCTTGTGGGCGAGGATGTCGGCCCACGGATCCCCCACCTCGGCGAGACGGGTGAGGGCGGTGTGGACCGTGAAGTCCGAGGGGTACACATCGTCGAGCTCGTCCCAGCGCAGCGTCATCGAGACGGGCGCACCGGGCTTCGGGCGCGGTGAGAACGCCGTCGCGAGGTTCTTGATGCGCGCGTTCTGGTTCACGTCGACGAAGATCTTGCCCGCGCGCTGCTGCGTCGCCCACTCCAGCGTGATCTCGGCGGGGTGGGCGCGCTGCAGGAACTCGGCGAACGTGTTGGCCACCGCCCGCACCTGCGGGTAGTCGAAGTGCCGCAGCACCGGCACGTAGATGTGCAACCCGGTCGCGCCCGAGGTCTTCACGAACGACGACAGCGACGCGGCGTCCAGCAGTTCCTTGAGCCAGCGAGCTACCTCGACGGTCTGCGCGAACGCGCGGCGGTTGAGCTGCGGCTCCTCCCCGCTCGCCTCGTCGCCGGCGTAGATGTAGGGGTCGAGGTCGAACAGCACGAAGTCTGGGTGGCCGAGCGCCGAGCGTTCGATCTGCTCCTTCGAGCCTGAGAACACCATCGGCAGGTGGTGACCGTCCGGCTCGGCGCTCACGCGTGCGAGCGAGACGTGCAGCTCGAGGTCGGCGAGCTGGCCGAGCCAGAGCAGCGTCGGGAGGTTGTTGCACAGCAGCGCCGTCTCGTCGCCGCGTGAGGAATCCACGTACACCTCGGCCGTCTCGACGAAGGCCGGCGGGCGGTCGTAGTGCTTCTGGTAGAACGAGTTGCCGTCGATGCCGTCGGGGTACCGCGTGAGTGTGACGGGCCGGTCACGCATGTGCGGCAGGAGCCACGGCGACACCCGCGCGAGATAACGCAGCAGGTCGCGCTTGGTCACAACCGGGGAACCTTCATGCTCAGGCCACATCACCTTGTCGAGGTTCGTGACGCGCAACTTGTGTCCGCCGACCACAAGGGGCATCTCCGCCTCATCGCCGTCGAGTTGCTCAACGACCTCGGCGATGACGTCCCCGCCCGTTGGCGCGGTCGCTGTCCGCGCGGAGGCGGGCGGCGCGACAGACGCCACGCGGCGCACCTCGGACGGGGGCTTGTCAGGGCGCAGTCGCAGGAACGAGGGCGCGCGCAGGATGCCCTCGCGCGTTTCCTGCGCGTAGGCCACCTCGGCGACCAGCTCGGGGCGCACGAACATCACGCGGTCGATGTCGGGAGGCTCATCGGCGAAGGGGTTGGCGTCCGTCTCGATCGCATCGAGGCGCGTTCGCAGGTCCTGCAGCATGGCGTCATCGAAGCCGGTGCCGACGCGTCCGACGTAGCGCAGTGCGTCGTCTCCACTGTCGCGCGTGCCGAGCAGCAATGCACCGAAGGTGCCGGCCCGGGCGCCTTCGCCGCTGTGGTGGCCGCCGATGATGAAGTCGTCCGTCTGCCGCGCCTTCACCTTGAGCCAGCGCTGCGAGCGGCGGCCCTCCTCGTACGTGCTGTCCCGGCGCTTCGCCACGACGCCTTCCAGGCCCAGCGCTTTCGCCGCCTCGAACGCCGCGATGCCGTCGGCGACGAACGTCTCGACGGGCTGCACGAGCGGGCCCGGCAGCAGCACGCGCGCGAGCACCTCGGCGCGGTGTTCGAGAGCCACGCGCCGCAGGTCGTGGCCGTCGAGGTGGAGCAGGTCGAAGGCGAAGAACAGCACCGGCTGATCGGCGTCCGCGACCGCGATCTCCTCGGCGTTCTGCAGACCCATGCGCTGCTGCAGCTGCTCGAACGAGGGCGCGCCGCGGTCGTCGAGCGCCACGATCTCGCCGTCGAGCACGGCCGTCGCGACGGGCTGCTCGGCGAGGGCGCGCACGAGCGCCGGGTACTGCGCCGTGATGTCGCGCCCGCTGCGCGCGCGCAGCGTGACCCTGCGGGATATCCCCGCGTCCAGTGAAGCGTCGTCCTCGATGGTTACGAGCGCGCGGATGCCGTCGAGCTTAGGCTCGAACAACCACCCGGGGTCGTCGAATGGCTCCTCGGTGAGCGCCGCCTGCATCGGCTTGAGGCCGCGCTGCACCTCGCCGGCCTCGACGCCGGGCAAGTCGGCGAGGTGTGGAGGCGTGCCGGTCCGCGCCGGGTCGGGCAGCCGCCCGGCTTGCAGGTCGGCGATGCTGAGCCCGGAGATGACCGAGGCGTCCTGGTCGGTCAACTCGCGCTCCGTGTCGGCGGCGACATCCCGGTGCTTGATGAGCAGCCAGCTGTCCTCCGACGCCTGCGTCTTCACGAACGTCCACGAACCCTTGAGCTTGTGGCCGCGGAAGGTGATCGAGAGCTTGCCGGCCTCGATGCCGGCGCGGACGCGTGCCTCCGCCTCCTCGCGATCCCCGAACGACAGGCGCCCGTCTTCGTCGGGCGAGTAGGTCCCGTTGTCCCAGACGATGACCTCACCCGCGCCGTACTGGCCCTTCGGGATGACCCCCTCGAAAGACGCATAGTCGAGCGGGTGGTCCTCGGTCTGGATCGCCAGCCGCCGCTCGCGCGGGTTCGCCGAGGGGCCCCTCGGCACCGGCCACGAGGGCATCACGCCGCCCACCTCGAGCCGCACGTCGTAGTGCATGCGCGTCGCGCGGTGCTGCTGCACGACGAACGTGAGCGGCCCGGTGCCCGTCGCGGGCTCGTGCGGCGGCGGCTCCGGGGTCTGCGCGAAGTCTCGCTTCGCGTCGTAGTCCGCGAGGTTGGCGGAGGCGTCCGGCGCTGCCGGGTTGGAAGGGGGTTCGGAAGCAGACATCGGAACGCGCGACGGCGAGTGCGGCCGGGCGGGGGCTAGCTGGCCCGCGCCTCGGCGGCGGCAGGCTCGGCGTCGGCAGCGCCGTCGGGCTCATCGTCGCGGTCGCGGCCGGCCGCCTCGACGCTGGCGCGGAGCGCGGCCATGAGGTCGACGATCTTGGCCGTCTCGGGCTCGGCCGCCTCGGCGAGCTCGACACCCTCGAGCTTGGCGTTGATCACCGCCATGAGTGCCTCGCGGTACTCGTCGTGGTACTCCTCGGGCTCGAACGGCTTCTCCAGCATGCCGATGAGCGTGAACGCCATCTGCAGCTCTTCGTCGGAGACCTCCTCGAGGTCGATGGGGTCGAGCTGGGCAGTGCGGATCTCGTCGGGGTAGTACAGCGTTTCGAGGAGGATGCGGCCGCCGCCGTGCGCGGCGCCCTCCTCGTCGGGCGCGGGCGCACGCAGCGCGCAGAGCCGCTCCTTGTTGCGGATGGCGACCTGCGCGACGGCCACGAGGCCCTTCGCCTCCAGTGCCCGCACGAGCAGCGCGAAGGGCTTCTCACCCGACTCGTCGGGTTCGAGGTAGTACGCCTTCTCGTGGTAGACGGGGTCGATCTCCTCGAGCTGCACGAATGCCTTGATGCCGATCGTGCGCTTGCTCGGCAGCGGGAGCTTGTCGAAGTCCTCATTCTCGAGGACGACGTAGCGGTCCTTGGCGTACTCGTAGCCGCGCACGATCTGGTCGTAGGGCACCTCGCGGTCGGCCTCCATGTTCCAGCGCAGCTGGCGGACGCGTGAGTGGTCCTCGCGGTCGAGCTGGCGGAAGGAGACGTCCTTGCTCTCGGTGGCGGTGAAGAGACGCACGGGGATGGAGACCATCCCGAAGCTGATTGCCCCGCGCCAGATCGGCCTCGGCATCGCTCGCCTCCTCGCCAGCGCGACCGTCGGGGCACCGTCGTGCCACGGGAGTCGCGCCGATCAGTTTACCGGTTCTGGCGTGGGCGGTCGCCGCCGCTCCTTCAAGTCCCGCGCAGTCGCGCGACTGCTAGGTGTCACCGAGGGGCGGAGGCGGCCTCCGCGTCTCGAGTCGGCCCTCGGCGGCCGGAGAGCGCGTCAGCGGCTCGGCGAGCGCGCCGTCCTCCAGCTCGAAGCTGCGCTCGCGCACCGCCGGGATGCGCGGGCCGGGCAGGATCGTGCCCGTGAGGTTGAGCGGATCCGAGGCGGCGATGCGCACCCGCTCGCCGGTGCGCGGCGACTTGCGGATGCGCCGCAGCGCCTCGAGGGCCTCGGGCAGCGCGAACTGCTCCCCGACGAACCCGGAGACGAAGCGCCCGCCGCGCACGGTGCCGCGGGCCTCGAAGCCACGCAGCGCGCGCAGCACCTCGCGCCACGGCACGCGGAAGCTCTCGGCGGCCACCACGTCGCGGAAGACGACGCCGTAGCGCTTCAGGAGCACCTCGGCGACCCGCTCGGCGAGGGTCTCGACCTCGGCGGGGTCGACCTCGGGCGTCTGCACGAGCGCCCAGCGACCCGCGGGGCCGCCGCCGCGCAGCCCGCCACGCGGGCGTCGCCGCCCGTTGCGGCGGCGGGTCAGCTGGCGGAGCCCCTGGAAGCCGTCGGAAGCCACGAGGCCGGCCGCGATCAGCTCGCGCAGCCCGCCCTCGATGTCGCTCTGGAGCCGCCGCGTCGCGGCGACCAGCTCATCGAAGAACAGCGCGCCGCGCGCCCGGAGCTCGGCGAGGATCTCGGCCGCCGCACCGGCTGGCGGCCCCACCTCGTCGACGCCGTCGAATCGCGACGCGGCGAGGAGCTGCGGGAGCTCGGGCCGCAGTGCGAGCGTCATCGGCGTCACGCGCGTGGCGCGCAAGGCCTTCGCGGCGGCGTTGCCGTTGCCGTTCCCATTGCCGTTCGTGCCGCTCGGCCGGGGCGGCGCGAGGCGCGCCCAGGCGACCTCGCCGGCCAGGCACAGCTCGTCGAGCCACGCGGGGCCATAGTCCGCGACGCGTGCTGCCAGCAGCTCGTGCTCCCAGCTCGACGAGGGCGCCTCGAAGCCCTGGAGTTGCGCGACGGCCTCGCGCACGCCGCCGCGGCCTTCGAGCTGCGAGCCGGGCGCCACGTGCTGCCAGCGCAGCAGGAAGCGCATGAAGTCCTGCGCCGTCACCGGGTCGATCTCGCGTCGCAGTCGGTCGAGCGTCAGGCGGTGGATGCGCGCGAGCAGGCGACGGTCGCAGAACTCGTCCTCGTCGACCGCTGCCTCCGAGGTGGGCCGGCCGGGCGTGAAGCGACCGCGCAGGATGAAGCCGCTCGACTCGAGCTGCCGGAAGCCACGGTCGACGTCGACGGACCGCAGCGCGAGCAGCGCCCCGAGCGCTGAGGGCGTCATGGGGCCGCGCACCTCGCTGTGGCCGCGTAGCAGCAGCCGCCGCGCCTCGTCGCGGTCCTCACACGGCAGCGCCGCCCCCTCGGGCAAGTCGAGGGCAGGGTCGATGGTCGCGTCGGGGTACAGGAGCTCGACGGCCGGGAGGTGCTCGGCGGCGAACCAGAGCCGTTGGCCGTCGCGCTCGCCGCCGACCTGCGTCAGTCGCGCGGCGCGTCCGGCGCCGGCCAGCTCCGCGAGCCACTCGTGCCAGCCCGCCGCCTCCTGCTCATCGATGGCCACGAGGCCGAGCAGCGCGTCGTGAACCTCCTCGGCGTCACGGGGGGCGGGCCACGCCTGCTCGCGGACCCCGTCGATGGCCTCGGCGTCGAGCTCGCCGAGGTCGCGCGCCTCATCGGGCAGCGAGCGGCGCAGCGAGACCGCGCGCGTGCGGCGCTCCTCCAGCGGCGCGTCGTCGAGGTACGTGTAGGGCTTGCCGTTGACGATCTCGTGCGCCATCGGCGAGGGCTCGGTGGTGTCGCGGGAGTGGAAGCGGATGTCGCCCGCCTCGACGCGTCCGAGGACGTCCAGCAGGCTGTCGACGTCCATCGCCTCGTGCAGGCAGTCGTCCAT
>VXTU01000113.1 GCA_009837285.1 Chloroflexota bacterium
GCGGCGTTCGCAATGCCGAGGTCAGGGGTTCGAATCCCCTCGCCTCCACCACACAACGATCCGGCCGCAGTGCACACTCCTCCGACGCGCCCGACGACGGGCTCATCGCCACCCCTGAGGGCGTCGAGGCCGTCGCCGAGGCAATCCGCGCCGCCGGTGCCTTCACGCTCGACCTCGAGTTCGTGCCCGAGAACCGTTATGTCCCGGAGCTCGGCCTCGTACAGGTCGGGTGGGATGGCGGCGCCGGGGCCGAAGCGCTCGAAGTAGCGGCCATCGACCCGCTGGTCGTCGACCCTTCGCCTGTCCTTGAGCTCGTCGGCGACCCGGCGATCGAGACCATCACGCACGCCGCACAGGGCGACCTCGTCATCCTCGCGCACCGCTTCTCGGTGCGAGCCCGCAGTCTGTGGGACACGCAGATTGCCGCTGCCTTCCTCGGCTACGGCGACCAGATCGGCTACGCCCCGCTCGTCGAGAGCGTCATCGGGATGCGTCTCGAGAAGGGGTCGCAGTACACGGAGTGGCTGCGGCGGCCGCTCACCGACCAGCAGCTCAGCTACGCGCTGGACGACGTGCGCTACCTGGGCACGATCCGGGAGCGGCAACACGCCGCCCTCGACGCCGACGGGCGGCTGCAGGCCGTGATCGAGGAGTGCGACCGCCTGGCCGAGACGGCGGCGAGCCGCCCCCCGCCGGAGGAGGCGTACCGCCGGGTCAAGGGCTGGTCCAGTCTGCGATCGCGGCCCCTCGGCGCTCTCCGCCAGCTCGCGGCGTGGCGTGAACGCGAAGCGCGGCGCGCCAACCGGCCTCCGGCGCGCGTGCTCAACGACCGCTCGCTGCTCGAACTCGCGCGCGCCGCGCCCGTCTCCGATGACGGCCTGCGCGCCGTGCGCGGCGTCGACGGAGGCCTGGTGCGCCGCCACGGCGACGCGCTCATCCGCGCGATCCGCGAGGGCCGCGACGATCCGCCGGAGCGCGACCAGGCGCGCAAGCCGCTGCCGCCTCAGGGCGAGGTCTGGGCGGCGGCCCTCCACGGGCTCGTGCGGGCCCGCTCGCTCGGCGCGAGCGTTGCGCCGCGCTTCGTCGGGCCGCGCAGTGACATCGAAGCCGTCGTGCGCTGGTGGATCGAGGGCGACCGCGACACGCTGCCCGACCTGCCGCTGCTCACCGGCTGGCGCGGCGACCTCGTCGGCGATGCGATCGTCTCCTGGCTGCGCGGCGAGGCGGCGCTCGTCGTCGACGCGGACTCGCCCGGCGGGATCGACCTGCAACCGCGCTGACGCACACCCGACCGGTCCGACTCCTCGATGCGCGCTCCGCGTGGCCCCACAGCCGTACACTGGATCGGGAGAGTGCACGGAGGGACCACGGGCATGACCACAACGAAGCACAACGAGCTCAACCCGATGGAGCGCTATGTCATCGAGCACAAAGGCACGGAGCCGCCCTTCAGCGGCGAGTACGATGACTTCTACGAGGCAGGGACGTACATCTGTCGCCGCTGCAACGCGGAGCTCTACCGATCCGAGGACAAGTTCAACGCGCACTGTGGCTGGCCGGCCTTCGACGACGAGGTCCCCGGCGCCGTGCGCCGCTTGCCGGACCCCGACGGGTTCCGCACGGAGATCGAGTGCGTGAGCTGCGGCGGGCACCTCGGCCACGTCTTCATGGGCGAGCGCCTCACGGCGAAGAACACGCGCCACTGCGTCAACTCGCTGTCGATGCGCTTCGTCCCGGCGTCGCAGGCCGAGGGCGACGGCGCCGAGTGAGGCTCGGCGCCCACGCGGCCGGGCTCGCCGGCGCGCCGACCTCGACCGGCGCGCTCGCTGGGAAGGGCATGCAGCCAACGCCCCCGTAGCTCAGGGGACAGAGCAAGGGATTCCTAATCCCTGTGCGGAGGTTCGAATCCTCCCGGGGGCACCACGCTGCACGGGGCCGCGAGGCAGCGTTGGGGCAGTGGATCGCCCGGCGCGGCTCCGGCAGACTGTCACCGGCAAACACACTCGACGTATACGGGAGACATGGCATGGCGGTCGTCGCGGAGCTCCAGGAGCAGATCATCGATGCGCTGGGAGACGGCGAGCAGAAGACGAAGCCGCAGCTCGCCAAGGAGATCCCCGGCCTCAGTGGCGCGCACCTCGCCTCGGCGCTGCGCGTGCTGAAGCGCGAGGGCCGCATCATTGTCGGCAGCGACGGCAGCAAGCGGGTCTACCGACTGCCGGGCGCGCCGCGCGGGTAGCATTGCGCGCATCCGAGCCCGTGACCGGCGGGGATGACACCATCCGCTCGGCCGGGTCCACCGGTGTGAGGCGCGCGTCATGACCACGCCGATTGATGAGTCCATGCTGAACGCCGTACGCGCCGCCCGACGCGAACGCATCTATCGCCTCGTTCGTCCCTTCCAGGAGTTCGGCCAGACCGAGGCGTCCAGCGGCATCGTGATCATCATTGCCGTCGTGCTCGCGATGATCGCGGCGAACACGGCCCTGTCGTCCTACTACCTGGACTTCATCCACCACCACATCGCCGTCGACCTCGGCTTCTTCCACCTCGATACCGGGCTGCAGCACTGGGTCAACGACGCCCTGATGGTGATCTTCTTTTTCGTCGTGGGGATGGAGATCAAGCGCGAGGTCGTCGCCGGCGAGCTCAGCGGAGGCCGAAAGGTCTGGGCGCCCATCGCAGCGGCTGCGGGCGGGATGGTCGTCCCGGTCCTCGTCTTCTTCGCTATCGTCGACGACCCCACGGCGCGCCAGGGCTGGGCCATCCCGATGGCGACCGACATCGCCATCGCCGTCGGCGTCATTACGGTCGTTGGGGCTCGCGTCCCCGCCGGGCTGAAGGTGCTCCTGCTCGCGCTCGCGATCGTCGATGACATCGGGGCGATCGCCGTGATCGCGGTGTTCTATACGGATGACATCAATCTCACCGCGCTCGGGCTGACCGTCGGCCTGCTCGTGTTGGTTTACCTGATGAACATCAACGGCATCCAGCAGGTGCCGCTCTACGTCGTCGTCGGGCTCTTCGCGTGGATCACCGCGCACGAGTCGGGGATCCACCCCACCATCCTCGGCGTCGCTCTCGGCGTCATGACGCCGCTACAGCCCTGGTATCGGAGCACAGCGCTTCCGGACCTCATCCAGGCGCTCGTACGGCGCATCCGGGACAACGAGATTGATCCGGACGTGGAGCACGCACACCACGAACGCGTCGGCGCGTTGCTCACCATGTCGGAGCTCAGCGAGAATGCCATCTCCCCGTTGGACCGGATTGAGCACCGCCTGCTGCCGTGGTCGGCGTTCCTCGTGGTCCCGCTCTTCGCCTTCACCAATGCCGGCGTCGACCTCCGAGGCGGCGCGCTCGAGGAAGCCGCGTCGTCCTCCCTGGCCCTGGGCGTGGGGCTCGGACTGCTCATCGGCAAGCCGGTCGGCGTCACCATCGCGACTTGGATCGCGGTGCGACTCGGCGCGGAGCTGCCCGCCGGCGTGACCTGGCTGGGCGTCTTCGCCGTCGGCCTCATCGCCGGCATCGGCTTCACCGTGGCGCTGTTCGTGACGGAGCTGTCGTTCGAGGCTGAGCTGCTGCTCACCCAGGCGAAGGTCGGGATCTTCGTCGCCTCGGTCCTCGCAGGCGTCATCGGCCTCGCCATGCTGTACGCTGCCAGCGCGCGACTGAGCGAACGATGACCTCCCACGCGTTCCCGGCCGAAACCTTCTCGCGACGCCGCTCGCGGCTGCTGCGGCGCCTCCGCGCGGGGAGCGCCGCGGTCTTCCCCGCCGGCCACGACTCGCTGCGCAACGGCGACGTCGAGCATCCCTTCCGGCAGCCCTCGAGCTTCTACTACCTCACCGGGTTCGACGAGCCCGACGCCGTCGCCGTGCTGCGACCGGGCCACGAGGAGCCGTTCGTGCTCTTCGTGCGTCCGTACGACCCGGCGATGGCGATCTGGGTCGGCGCCCGCCTCGGCGTCGAGGGGGCCGTCGAGGAGCTCGGCGCCGACGCCGCCTATCCCATCGAGGAGCTTGAGCAGCGGTTGCCACAGCTCCTCGCGAGCGCGGGGACGCTCTACTACTCGCTGGGCAGCGACGAACGGCTCGAGCGGCTGATCTCGGGCGTCGTCGCGCAGCGCCGGGCGGCCGCGCAGGGCGGCGCTCGCCCCGTCGAGGCTGTCATGGACCCGGCGCCCCTCGTGGCGGCGCAGCGTCTCATCAAGTCGCGCGAGGAGGTCGCCGCGCTGCAGCGCGCGATCGACATCACCGGTGCGGGCCTGGAGGCGGCCATGCGCGCGACGCGGCCCGGCATGCACGAGTACGAGGTCCAGGCGATCCTCGAGTCCGAGTACCGCCGCCTCGGATCGCCGCGCGACGGCTTCCCCGCGATCGTCGCGGCCGGCGCGAACGCCTGCACGCTGCACTACACCTCGAACCGCGCCGAGATGGCGCGCGACGAGCTGCTGCTCGTCGACACCGGCGCCGAATTCGACTTCTACGGCGCCGACGTGACCCGCACGTACCCCGTCGACGGGCGCTTCCGAGCGGCCGCTCGCGACGTGTACGAGCTGGTGCTGGAAGCGCAGGAGCAGGCGATCGCGCTCGTGAAGCCCGGGGTGCGTTTCCACGACGTACACGACAAGGCCGCCGAGGTGCTGACGCAGGGCCTCGTGGACCTCGGGGTGCTGTCCGGCGACGTGCAGAGCCTCATGGAGGAGCGCGCGTTCGGGCCGTTCTTCATGCACGGCACCTCGCACTGGCTGGGCATGGACGTGCACGACGTGGGGCGCTATCGCGAGGGCGAGGAGTCGGTCGAGCTGCGGCCGGGCATGGTGCTGACCGTGGAGCCGGGGCTGTACTTCGCACCGGGCATCCGCGGCGTGCCACGCCGCCTGCGCGGCATCGGCGTACGCATCGAGGACGACGTGCTGGTGACGCGCAGCGGCTGTCGCGTGCTGTCGGGGGACATCCCGAAGCAGCCGGACGACCTCGAGGCAATCGTCGGGAGCGGATAGCACGACCCAGGGTCTCAAGGCCATCATGGGGAGTGGGTAACGCCCTTCGTATAACGGCTTATTCGTGTTAACGATTGCTTGACAAACGCCGTCGCTTCCCCGATGATGCTCCCCCTGCGAGTTTACCGCGCACCTACACATGCGCGTGATCATTTGAACCCGCAGGAATGCTGCCGCGGGGGTTGGGCAGATACCGCTTTGTCCGGCCCTCGCCGTACGACACGGGGGCGACCATGCGCATCGAACGACGTTTCACTACCGCCGGCCAGGATCCTTACGAGGGTGTCCGCTTCGGCTCGAGGGACTCGCGCATCGTCAACCCGGACGGGTCGGCCGTCTTCGAGGCGGCCGACGTCACCATGCCCGCCGACTGGTCACAGGTGGCCGTCGACATCATGGCGCAGAAGTACTTCCGCAAGACCGGCGTCACCGATGACCTCGCGACCGTCGAGGAGGACGGTGTGCCCTCGTGGCTGTGGCGCTCCGTGCCCGCCTCCGCCGAGGCCGGGGCTGAAGACGGCTTCGAGGGTGAGACCGACGCCCGCCAGGTCTTCCACCGCCTCGCCGGCACCTGGGCCTACTGGGGCTGGAAGCACGGCTACTTCGACGGCGCGGACGACGCGCGCGCCTTCTACGACGAGCTCGTCTTCATGATGGCGACGCAGCGCGCGGCCCCCAACTCGCCGCAGTGGTTCAACACCGGCCTGCACTGGGCTTACGGCATCGCGGGCCCCGCCCAGGGCCACTCCTTCGTCGACCCCGACAGCGGCGCGCTGTCCCGCTCCACGAGCGCGTACGAGCGGCCGCAGCCGCACGCCTGCTTCATCCAGTCGGTGGCGGACGACCTCGTCGGCGACGGCGGGATCATGGACCTGTGGACGCGCGAGGCGCGCATCTTCAAGTACGGCTCCGGCACCGGCTCCAACTTCTCCGACATCCGAGGCGAGAACGAGCCGCTCTCCGGCGGCGGCAAGTCGTCCGGGCTGATGTCGTTCCTCAAGATCGGCGACCGCGCCGCGGGCGCCATC
>VXTU01000100.1 GCA_009837285.1 Chloroflexota bacterium
CGCCCACACCGCCTCCCACACCCACGCCGTACCCCGTCGAGCCGACGGCGACGACGGGCGCGCTCGCCGTCGAGGAGCTGCCGGTCATCGAGTTCGTGCGCGGCGACGGGTCGCTGGTCGCGCTGGCTGTGGAGGTGCCGCCGCGCTCCGAGTACAGCATCGGGCTCTCTGGCCGCTACGAGCTGGGTGAGCGCGGGATGCTGTTCCACTACCCGGACGCCGAGCGAGCGCGCCCGTTCTGGATGCGCAACACGCACATCGACCTCGACATCGCCTTCGCGGGCGCCGACTTCGTAATCATCGACATCCGGCGCATGACGGCCGACACCGACGACTTCCACCGCCCGGACCGCGGCTACATGTACGCCGTCGAAGCGCCGGCCGGTTGGTACGAGGCGAACAGCATCGCGGTCGGTGACGTGATGTGGCTGCGGTTCGAGTTGCCCGAGGAGTGAGCGGCATGCATCTCGCGTTACGGCGGGCGTCGTATACTGCCGTCCGCGCATGACGATGAGGAGTTGCGATGACCGGCGATCTGACCTTCGACCACAACGGCCAGCACGTGGAGGGCTACCTCTCCGAGCCCGAGGGCACACCTCGCGCCGGGGTGGTCGTGATCCAGGAGTGGTGGGGCCTCAACGATGACATCAAGGGCATCGCGGACCGCTTCGCCGCCGAGGGCTACCTGGCCTTCGCACCCGACCTCTACGACGGCGTCGTCTCAACCGAGCCCGACGAGGCGCTGAAGCTGGCGATGGCGCTGGAGCGCGACATTGCGAGCCAGGTCGTCGACGCGGCACTGAACTGGCTGAAGGCCGAGCACGGCGTGGCGAAGACGGGCTGCATCGGGTTCTGCATGGGCGGCGGCCTGACGCTGGCCGCGGCCATGCGGCCCACCTCGAACGTGGACGCGGTGCACGTCTTCTACGGCGGCGGGATGCCGTCGGCGGAGGAGCTTGGGACGATCAGCTGCCCGGTCATGGGCTCGTACGGCGCGACCGACGAGAGCATCCCGGCCGCGGACGTCGACATGCTGCGCAGCACCCTCGAAGGCCGCGTCCCGACCGACGTGGTGCTCTACGACGGCGCTGGGCACTCGTTCTTCAACGCCGGCGAGGCGTTCCACGCCGAGTCGGCCGCCGACGCGTGGGGCCGCACGCTGCAGTGGTTCGGCGAGCACCTGTCGTAGCGAAGGTCTGAGCCTGGGCGGGGCGTCGCAGTGGCGGCGTCCCGCTAGTACCACTCCCGCTCGATCACCGTCGACGCGTGGCGGGCGACGCGCCCGTCGTGCGGCTGTGTGCGTATCACAAATGCAAACTTGCCATAGCATTTCCCCCGATATACCGTGTGACACGATTGGTTCGACACGAAGCGGGGGCGAGGTCGCGATGCGCACGAAGTCAACGTTCCGCCTGAAGGGCCGGGTGTCACCCGGGATCTTCTCGTTCGAGCGCGTGTTCAGCGTAGAAGGGGCGGACGGCCACACGATCTATGTGATCGTCCCCATCGAGGACATCGAGGAACGAGACGGCGACCCCACGGCGGAGGTGGTGGTCGTTGGGCGTTCGGGAGATTTTTCACTCGTAACCGTCCCGGGTGCACCGTTGGAGACTGGCCAGAGCGTGTGGGTACCTGAACGGGATCTCATCCCCGCGTGATCCTCAGCAATAGCACGATCTACGAGGCGCTAGACGACGGTCGGCTGATCCTTGACCCCGAACCCGAGCGCTCGGCCAGGGAGGGGTCGGCATTCGGTACGTCCGCAGTCGACCTGCGTCTTGGATCCGTGATCGCGAGGCCCAGGGAGGCACCACACGTCGTGGTTGATCTCGGACGGCCCGGCCGCATCAGTGACACGCTCGATGCCTTCACCGACGAATTCGAAATGGGCGATGCCGGCTACCTGCTTGAACCGGGACCGCAGAACCTCATCCTCGGACACACGCTGGAAACGGTACGACTGCCGTTGGCCGAGCGCCTGGATCGGCGCGCCGAGGGCAAGCCCGTACTGGCCGCGCGCGTCGAGGGGAAGAGTTCACGCGCGCGGTTCGGCCTGCTCGTCCACTTCACCGCGCCGACCATCCATGCCGGTTGGTCGGGGCGCATCACGCTGGAGATGATGTGTCTCGGGCCGTATCCGCTGCGGCTCTACCCCGGCCTCCCGATTTGTCAGCTGATCGTCGAGGAGGTCCGCGGTCGGCCAACCGCCGCGGCAAGCGAGTTCCAGGGTCAACGCAGCCCGACCGGCGCGTCGTGACGCTATCCCGCTAGTACCACTCCCGCTCGATCACCGTCGACGCGTGGCGCGCCAGGGTGACGAGGACGCGCTCGTCCTGGTCGTCGAAGGGCTTGCCGTCGTCGCGGTCGGTGACGTAGAGCGACCCGCGCACGTGGCCGGCGCTCCAGATCGGCACGCCGATCAGCGCCTCCATCTCCGGGTGGTGCGGCGGGAACCCGAACGCGCGAGGCGAGTGCTGCACGTTCTCGAAGCGGACCGGACGCCCGTCGGCGCGCAGCGAGCTGAGCGGGCCGTGCGCCTGCGGCGGCGTGCGGAGCCCGCGCAGGTCGTCCACGGACAGTCCGGACGTGACGAACCCCTGGGTCATGTCGTGCTCGTCGGTGACGGCGAGGGCGCCGTACGTCGCGCGCGTCATCTCACGGGCGAGGTCCACGACGAGCTGTAGCGACTCATCGGGCCGGCGTCGGACGGGGAGGCGCTTCACGCCGCGCGCGAGGGCGCGGAGCGCTCGCCGTTCCGGGTCGCGTCGCAGGAGCCGGTCGGTCAGCTTCATGACGCCTCGGAGCGTACCGCGCGCCCGCGGGGGTGTGCCAGCGCTGCCTACCGCTCGTAGTAGCGCAGCGTCGCGGGATCGACGGCGAGCGCGACGGGCTTGCCGGGTAGGGGCGGCTCATCCTGCCCCTCCCACCGGAGATCGACATAACGCGTGGATGGGCCCGTGCCAATCGCCACCTCGAGCACCCGCAACGGCCCCTCCGGCTGCGCGCCGATGACGGTGCCGTGTGCGCCGGAGTCACGCGCGTCACCGACAGGCAGCGCCGCCATCGCCGAGGGGTGCGCCATGACCAGCACCGGCCCGTCGCCCGGCTCGGGCACGGCGACCGAGCCGACGCTCTCCTCTTCGACGCGCCCGTGCCGCGCCTCCCCCTCGGCCAGCCGCACCCACCCCACCATCGAGGCGACCTCGGGACTCACGGGCTCCGCCAGCACCGTGCGCATCGGCCCGGCCTGCAGCACCCGCCCGGCGTCCAGGACGACCAGATCGTCGGCCAGCGCCTGCGCGTCGCGCAGGTCGTGGCTCACGAGCAGGGCGGTCGTCTCCAGGCGTTCGAGGAGCGCACGCAGCTCGCGACGCAGCTCGCGCTTGCGGGCCTCGTCGAGGGCGCCGAGCGGCTCGTCGAGCAGCAGCACGGCAGGCTCCGGCGCGAGCGCCCGCGCCAGCCCGACGCGCTGACGCTCGCCCCCCGAGAGTGCGTCGACGCGGCGCTCGCCGAGCGACTCGATACCCACGAGCGCCAGCAGCTCGTCGACGCGGCGCTCGCGGCGGTCGCGCGGCCACCTCGCCATGCGCAGGCCGAAGGCGACGTTGGCGCGGACGTCGAGGTGCGGGAACAGCGCTAGCTCCTGGAACATCAGCCCCACGCCGCGACGGTGCGGCGCACGGCCGAGGACCGACGCGCCGTCCAGCAGCACGTCGCCGCCCTCGGGCCGTTCGAGGCCGGCGATCGCCCGCAGGATGGTGGTCTTGCCGCTGCCCGAGGGACCGAGGAGCGCCGCGACGCGCCCGTCGGCGACCTCGAAGCTTACGCCGTCGACGACGCGGCGGCCGGCCTCGTAGCCGTGGGTCAAGTCGCGGACGGTGAGGGTCGCCACCGGTCAGAACTCGCCGATGTCGCGGTAGCGCACGCGCTCGATGAGCAGCAGTGCCGTAGCCGTGACCGTCATGAGGATCGTGGCCATCGCCAGCGCCTGGCCGAGGTTCGCGAGCCCGGGGCGGCCCAGCGAGGTGTAGATGGCGACCGGCAGCGTGGCGAACTCGCGGCGCTGTAGCACCGCCGTCGCTCCGAACTCGCCGAGCGAGACCACGAACGCGAACCCCGCGCCCACGAGGAGGGCACGCCACGCCAGCGGCAACTCGACGTAACGCCACGCGGCGAGCGGCGAGGCGCCGAGCACACGGGCTGCCTCGGGCAGCCGGGGGTCGAGCGTGCGCAGCACGGCGAGGGCCGCGCGCAGCACGAAGGGGTACGCGATCAGCGCGTGCGCGATCACGATCAGCCACGGGGAGCCTCGCAGGTCGGTGAGCCCGCTGTTGAACGTGATCAGGAACCCGAACCCCAGCACGACCGCGGGCACCGCGAGCGGGGCCATCAGCAGCCCGTCGGCAAGTGCCGCGAGGCGCCCTCGCGAGCGGGCAATAGCCGTCGCGGCGAGCGTGCCGAGCACGACGGCGATCAGCGCGGCCCCGCCGGCGAAGGTCACGCTCCAGCGCATGGCGTTGAGCGGCTCGACGAACGAGAGCCTGCCGGGGTCCTCGAAGGCGCGCGCGAAGTTCGCTGCGGTGACGCCGCCGGATGCGCCGACGGTGAATGCGCCGTGCACCAGCGCCGCGAGCGGCGCGACGATGAGCAGCGCAAGCACCACCGCGACGCAGAGCGCGAGCGCGCGCTCTGCCCACGAGGTGTCGCGGAGCGGTCGTGCCCGCTCACTGCGCTGCGCGAGCGGGCGGGCGGTGCGGCGCTGGAGCAGCGAGTACGCGCCCAGCACGGCGACGGTCGCCGCAATCTGCACGGTCGACAGCACCGCCGCCGCCGGCAGCTCTACGAGCCGGATGGCGAGCCGGTAGATGACCACCTCGAGCGTGTCGAGGCCCGGCCCGCCGAGGACGAGCACGACGCCGAATGACGTGAACGAGAACACGAAGACCAGTGCTGCCGCCGAGGCGATCGCCGGGGCCAGCGCAGGCAACGTCACCTCGCGCAGCGTCGCCCAGCGCCCCGCGCCGAGCAGGCGCGCGGCCTCCTCCGTGCGTGGGTCGAGGTTGGCCCAGACGCCCGCGACGAGCCGGATCACGATCGAGACGTTGTAGAAGACGTGGGCTGCGAGGATGGCCCAGATCGTGCCGACCACCTCGATGCGCCCGAGGCCGAACCACGCGAGGGCGTCATTGAGCAGTCCGTCGGGGCCCACGAGTTGCTGGAAGGCGAGCGCGACCACGAGGGTCGGCAGCACGAACGGCACGGTCACGAGCGCCCTCGCAACCGCGCGGCCGGGGAAGCGGATGTGCGCGAACACGTACGCCGCCGGGAGTCCCACAAGGAGCGCGACGGCGGTTGAGGCGACGGCCTGCGCCGTCGTGAAGACGAGCCGCTCCCAGTAGTAGCCGTCGCCCAGCACGGCGCCGATCGCGGTGGCGTCGGGCACGCCCTCGGGCGCCAGGCCGCGCCACAGGATCGTGGCGAGGGGCCACAGCAGCAGCGGGACGAGCAGCACGAGGACCGGCAGCGCCCACGGCCAGGCCCTGGGCGCGTCGGCTCGTCTGGGCGTGGCCACGACCGCGCCGTTCGCTCGTCCCGCTGCTCCGATCATCGACGCATGATCCCCGTCCACTCGCGGATCCAGCGGTCGACGTCCTCGGCCGTGAACTCGATCGAGGCCGTCTCAACCTCGACGTCGGCCCAGCTCCACCACTCGGGCAGCTCGAGGTCCGGAATCACCGGGTAGACGAACATCGTCTCGGGGATCTGGGACTGGAACGCGTCACTCAGCATGAAGTCGATGAACTTGCCGGCGAGGTCGGCGTGCTCGGTGCCCTCGAGGACCGCGGCCGCCTCGACCTGCCGGAAGAGCGGGCTGGGGATGACGTTACGCGTGGGCGGCTCGGTGAGCGGGTCCTCGGAGAAGAAGAACTCCGCGGCCGGGCTCGATGTGTACGAGACCACGAGCGGCCGGTCGCCGCCGTAGACGCTGAAGTGCGTGTAGTACGCGTCGCTCCAGCCCAGCTCGACGCGCACCTCGTTCTCGCGCAGGTCCTGCCAGAACTGCTGCCAGCGACCCTCGCCGAAGTACGCGATGGTGGTGGCGAGGAACTGCAGGCCGGGCGACGAGGTCGCCGGGTCCTCGACCACGAGCTTGCCGCGCCACTGCCGTTCGGTGAGCTCCTCGAGCGTCGAGGGCGGCTCACCGGCCGCCGGGTCGAAGTTGAGGTTCACGTAACCGTAGTCGATGGGCGTGAGCAGCAGCGAGTCGCCGAACTGCGCGCGGATGTCGGCGGGGATGTCGCCGCGACGCGAGGACTCGTACTCCCGGAACACGCCGGCCTTCACCGCGCGCTGGAAGCTGAGGTTGTCGACGCCGAACAGCACGTCGCCCTCGGGGTTGCCGCTGTTGAGGATGGCGCGGTTCACCACCTCGTTGGCGTCCCCGCCCGCGATCAGCTCGACCTTCGCGTTGTGCTCCTGTTCGAACTGCTCGATGAGCCCGTCGCTCACGTCGAACGAGTCGTGCGTGATGACGGTGAGCGTCGTCGGGTCCGCCGGTGTCGGCGTCGCCGTGGGCGGTGGTGGCTCGGGCGGCTCCTCGGGCGCCTCGGCCTCATCCCCACAGGCGAGCGCGAACGCGGCGAGCAGCGCCGCGGCGAGCAGTGCGAGGCTGCGGACTAGCGGGTGTCGAGCAGGCATCGGGTACCTCCCATGCTGGGGAGACCGCTGCCTGAGTCCGTGAAGGTGAGTACTGGCAACTGAACCGCATCCCTACGCACGCATGAACGTGATCAGGTTCCAGGGGTTGGCGCGCTCGACGCCTCTCAGCCCGACGGGGCACCCCCAGCGGCCTCACTGGTTGCCCTGAGACTCGCACCGGGGTGGCGACGGGTCAAGCGCGTGCGTTGGCAGGAAGACGCAAATCGGGGGTGCGAATGGTTGAGGTCGGCGACTGCGTCGGGTGCGCGCTGATCGTCAGCGGCCTGAGTGCGGCGTCCTGGAGCGGGCGTGCCGCCTGTGCGAGGGGATCGTGGATCCAGGGACGTCTAATCGAGTTCAGGTACGGGTGGAGGCTCGCGACCCTCATCTCTGGCCAACCGACTCTCGCGTTCCCACGCCTCCCAGCGCTCCTGCTGCTCCCGGCGACCCCTCGCGAGGCCCTGCTCGAGGCCTTGCTCGCGACCCTCTTCCCGCAACAACCGGCGGTACCTGGCTGCCAACACGATGATCTCCCCTGCTTCCAGCGCAACGTACACCGCCGCAGCGCCGACGACGACCCACGACTCCAACCCGATCACTGCCCTGTTCAGCCCGGAGTCCGAATGCTCGAGCACCACGAACAGGCCTGCTGCAAGCAGTGCGACAAACAGGATGACAGCGAGAACGGGGCGCTGCGTTGAGAAGCTGATAGGTAGAGCGCCCTTCCAGTCGCGTCTGCCACAATTGTATCTGCTACAGCATATCTTGACCAACTCAGCTATCGCCTGGCCCGGGGTCAGTGGACGCTAGCCAGTGCCTCCGCAATGTCGGGCGCCAGCGCGCCCGGCGACCTCGACGCGTCGAGGGTGATCGACGGCCTCTCGTCGCTCCCGAGCGGCTCGAAGCGGTTGCGCTGCAACGCATAGACGTCCTCGGTCGCGTCCGAGGTGCGCAGCGGGTCGTCCTCGCGCCCCGCAATGCGAGCGCGCGCCGTGGCCTCGTCGAGGTGCAGCTCGGCGACAAGGCAGGGCACGCCGTGCTCGGCGGCGAGCGCCCTCGCAGCCTCACGCTCCGAGGCGCGCCCGTGCATCGCGTCGATGACCACCGCGCGGCCGGCATCGAGGTGCTCGCGGACGTGGCGACGCAGCTCGGTGTATGTGCGCTCCGTCATCTCCGGGCTGTAGAGGCCCGCGCGGAACGCCTCGTCGGTGCGGGCGCGGGGGTCGATGCCCGCGAGCTGCTTGCGGACGATGTCCGAGGAGACGTACGCCGCGCCGATGCGCCCGGCGAGCGTCCCCGCCACGGTGGACTTGCCCGTCGCGGGCAGCCCGCACATCACGACGACCGCGGGCCCGGCGCGCCCCTCGCCGTAGCTCGCGGCGAGGCGGAAGAACCGTGTGGCCGACTCGGCGAGCTCGGCGCGCTGCTCCTCGCTCACTTCGGGCGCATGGGCGCCGATCGACTCGACCTTCCCGCGGACGAACGCGCGGAACGCGCGGTGGAGCGGCTGCAGCACGCCCATCGTCTCGTCGCCCGATGCGGCGATGTAGCGCCCCACGATCTCGTCACCCAGTTCGGCGTAGCCGAGCGCCTCGAGGTCCATCGCGAGGAACGCCACGTCGTACCCCGCGTCGAGGTAGCGGAAGTGATACCACTCGCTGAACTCGATGCAGTCGACGATCGCGAGGTCCTCGCCCGCCTCGTCGAGCACGTACACATGGTCGGCGCGCAGGTCGCCGTGGCCCTCGATCACACGCCCGTCCGCGAGCCGCGCGTCGAACAGCGCCCACTCACGTTCGAGTTCCGAGGCAACGAAGTTCCGCGTGGCGGCGGCGTCACCGGGCGCCCACGTTGAGCCGATGAACCCCTCGGTCTCGCCGTACTCGCGCTCCCACCACGCGGCGTCGCCGGCCGCGCCGGCGAAGTCCGGGTCGTTCTCGACCACCTCGGCGGCCTCGTGGAAGGCGATCAGTTGTCGCACCACGTGCTCCGCGACGCGCGGCGGGGCTTCGCCCGCGGGGAGCAACTCGCGCAACGTGCGGTCGTCCGGGAGCCGCCGCATCTGCACGCACCACTCGACGACCTCGGCGCCTCCGGGTGGCGGCTCGCCTGCCGCGAGCACCGCGATGCGGCCGTCCGGGTGGCGCACAATCGGGCCGACGCCGAGGTACACGTCCGGCGCAAGCCTGCGGTTCAGGCGCACCTCGGCGTGGCAGAACGCCTCGCGCCGCTCGGGCGCGACCTGGTCGATGAAGCCGAAGTCGACGGGCTTCTTGGTCTTGTAGACCACGTCGCCCGCCAAAAAAACGTACGAGACGTGCGTCTGCCGCAGCTCGACGTCCGGGGGCGGCGAGGGGTATGCGTCGGGGCGTAGCAGCGCGCGGACGTACTCCGGCAGCACCTCGTCGGGCGAAGCGTCGCCGGGCACCGGCTCAGGCGTAGATGTCGAGGCGGTCGCGCGTCAGCCGCTCGCCGAAGGTCTCGCGGAGCACGTCGAAGCGGTCGATGTCGACTTCGCTCACGAAGGAGATGGCCTTGCCCTCGCGCCCGGCCCGGCCGGTGCGGCCGGTGCGATGCACGTACTCCTCGGCGTTGTCCGCGGCGTCGTAGTTCACCACGTGGGTGATCTCCGGGATGTCGAGGCCGCGCGCGGCGACGTTGGTGGCGATGAGCAGGTCGAGCTGACCGTCGCGGAAGCTCCGCACCACCCGGTCGCGCTTGCGCTGGTCCATGTCGCCGTGCAGCGCGCCGACCTGCACGCCGAAGCCCTGGAGGCGGTCGGTGAGGCGGTCGACGCCGCGCTTCGTGCGAGAGAACACCAGCGTGCGCCCCCGCAGCTCACGGTCGATCAGCTCACGCAGCCCGCGCACCTTGTCGCGCTCGGCAACCTCGAAGTAGACGTGCTCGATGGACTCGACGGTCTCGAGTTCGGAGGCGACGGCGATGGTCTCCGGGCGGTCCATGTAGCGCCGGACGAGGCGCATGACGTTGTGGGGCATGGTCGCGGAGAACAGCGCGGTCTGCCGGCGGCGCGGGGTGCGGCCGAGGATGTGCGTGATGTCGGGCAGGAACCCGATGTCGAGCATCTGGTCGGCCTCGTCGAGCACCGCGTAGCGGATGTTGCTGAGCGAGAGCGTCCGGCGGCGCAGGTGGTCCTTGATGCGCCCCGGCGTGCCGACGACCACGTGCGGGTTGGCCTCGAGCGCGCGGAAGTCGCCCTGCAGCGCGTGCCCCCCGAGGAGCCCGACGGTGCGCAGCCCGAACGGCCGCCCGATGTCGGTGAGGACGGCGAGCACCTGCTGCGCCAGCTCGCGCGTCGGCACCAGCACGAGGGCCTGCGCCTCGGCGCGCTCCGGGTCGAGCCGCTCCGCCATGGGGATGCCGAAGGCGAGCGTCTTGCCGGTGCCGGTCTGCGCGATGCCGACAACGTCGCGACCGGTGAGCATGACGGGGATCGACTGCGCCTGTACCGGGGTGGGCTCGGTGAAGCCCATCTCCATCACCGCCGCGAGCGAGCGGTCGGAAACGCCCAGCGCGCGGAACGCCTCCGGCGCCTCGGCGGTGTCGATGTCTAGGTCCGGAGGGCCCTCCTCGACGGGCTGCGTGGCGGTGTCGTCCGTGGCGGCCGGCGAGGAGCCGTTGCCGTTCGAGGAGCGGTTGCGGCCGCGGCCGCCGCGGCGTCCTCGCCGCCTGCGCTTCGCGGGTGCGGCGTCCGGGGTCGCGTCGGTGGTGGCTTCGTCCGTCGGGGTGGCGGTCGTTGGTGCGCGCTCTTCGTCTGCGGGCGGCTCCTCGCCGGCGTCGGGCGCGGCGTCGTCACTGCCGAGGTCGGGCAGGTTGCGCAGGCCGCCCACCCACACGCGCGGCGTGGTGCGCGGGCCCGGTGGCGGGCGCCGGCGGCCCGGCAAGATGCTGTCGTCGCCGCCCTCGGCGGCCGGGCGGAACGCAACGTCCTCCGGCAGGGGCGCGTCGAGGTTGCCGCGTGAGCGGCGACGCCGGTCGGAGCGACGCTGGTCGCCGCCACGGTCGCGCCGCTCGGAGCCTCGCCGCTCAGAGTTGCGACGGCCGCCGCGGTCGCGGCGCTCGGTGCTGGTCTGCTGGTTGGATCGGGGTCGGGATTCGGTCAGGGTCTGTGCCTGCGTTTGCGTGGTATTCGTTCCTTCGTGCTGGTTGGCGCCGTTGCGCCGTCCTCGGCCGCGTCCGCCGCGCTTGCCGCGGCGACGCTTGCGGCCGGACTTCGAGGAGGCGGCCTCGCGCTCGGCCGCGATCCGGGGTGGTGCAATCAAATCGCGGATGCGGCCGAACAGGCTCACCGGCGCTCCTCGAACGCACGGGGAAGCGAGGGCGCAAGTGTGCTCGCCGGAGCGGAGCCCGGCCGTCGAACCCTGTACGGTGTCTGGACAGTGCGGAACCCGGCGCTCTGGGGGCCGGGCGACGCCGTGTGCTGCGTCATCGACTCTCAGTATAACAAGTCTTGCGCTCCGGGATAGCGGCTCGGCGCACGCGCTACCGGAACACGATCGTCTTGTTGTCGTGGACGAGGATGCGGTCCTCGATGTGCCAGCGCACCGCGCGCGCCAGCACGACACGCTCGATCTCCCGCCCGAGGCGCGCGAGGTCGTCGAGCGTGTTGCGGTGTGTCACGCGCACCACGTCCTGCTCGATGATCGGCCCCTCGTCGAGCTCCTCGGTGGCGTAGTGCGCGCTCGCGCCGATGATCTTCACGCCGCGCCGCCAGGCCTGCGCGCGTGGGTTCGCGCCCGCGAAGGCCGGCAGGAACGAGTGGTGGATGTTGATGATCGACTCCGGGAACTCGGCGAGGAACGTCGGCGACAGGACCTGCATGTAGCGCGCGAGGACGATGAGGTCGACGCGCCCTCGCAGCAGCTCGATCATCGCCTGCTCCTGCTGCGGCTTGGTCTCCCGCGTGACCGGGAGGTGTTCGTACGGCACCCCGTAGCGGTCGGCCAGGTAGCGCAGCTCGTCGTGGTTCGAGATTACGACCTCGATGTCGGCCTCTAGCTCACCGGTCTGCCAGCGCCACAGCAGGTCGAGCACGCAGTGCGGCTCGCGCGTGCCGAGCAGTGCGATGCGCGGCCGCATCGCGCTGTAGGAGATATGCCACTGCATATCGAAGCGCGGCGCCACCTCCGCGCCGAACGTATCGGCGATGTCCGACGCGGGCATCTCGAGGCTGGCAAGGTCGAACTCGAGGCGCAGGAAGAAGCGCGGCGCGTCGCCGCCCGTGGAGTGCTGGTCACCCTGCACGATGTTCGCGCCGTAGCGGTAGAGGTGCTCGGACACGGCCGCCACGATCCCGGGCCGGTCCGGGCACTGCACCAGCAACCGCGCCGTTCCCTCCGTGGGCGACGCGGCGATCTCGCGGCCGTGGGCCTCGGGTGCTCCGCTCGTCATCTCACTGCTGCTCAATCGCGCTCCGGCCGCAGGTGCCCGCCGAGTGGCGCGTCGAGCGTCAGGCGCTCCTCGACGGGCAGGAAGCACACCAGCTCGTCGCACGCCTGGTAGCGCACCTCGATGCCGATCGGCACGGTGGCCCCGCCGTCGGGCGCCTCCGCGTTGCGGTACGAGAGCGGCACGCGGATGTGGATGTCGCCGTCGAAGACCTGCAACTCCTCGCCGACGCCCTCGACGAACAGCGGCCGCGTCGATGGCATCACCGGCGCTTCGGCCCGCAGCTCCTCGGGCCCTGTCACCGTCACGCTGGTTGCGACCAGCCCCTCGGGCACCGGCTCGCCGTACGCGTGCTGGCCGTCCGGCAAGTCGATGCGGACCAACAGGTCGATGCGACTGAACGGCTTGAGTTCACGGCTGCCGAGCGAGGCGCTGACCACACTCCCGCCGGTGGCGGACGGGTAACCCTCGGCGTCATACCACTCGCCGAGGTCGCCTCGGATGACCATCTCCGCGCTCTCGCGGACACGGTAGTTGGTGTTGAAGTGCTTCTGGGTGATGCGGCCGCCTGCGTCCACCAGGTACGCGCCGGGGAACGGCATGCCGTACAGCCGATGGTCCTCGGGTACCTCGGTGTTGAGGATGCCGTACTTGTTGATCACGGCGGAGCCTGCGTCCGACAGCACCGGGAAGGTCACGCCGTAGCGTTCCGTGAAGCGCGCGATGACCTCGACGGGCTCGGGCGAGACGGCGACCACGCGCACCCCCGCCGCGGCGAACGCTTCAACGTGGTCTTGCAGCTCCACGAGCTGCGTGCGGCAGTACGGTCACCAGCTGGTGCCGCGCACGAAGACCACGAAGGCGCGGCCCCCGTTGCGCGCCTCGTGGATGTCGACCTGGTTGCCGTGCTGGTCGGGGAGGGTGAAGCCGGGCAGGGCTTCGCCCATCTCCGGGCCCGTCGCGAACGGCCTTGAGCCGGCCTGTGAAGTCGTCATGGCGCCGATCCTCGCGCGCGCAGGAACGTCGTGTCGAGCATGATGTTATCAGCGTCGCAGCACAGCGACCGCGACGCGGCGAGACGGATGGACCTCGATGACCGCTCGATTCCTCACGCCGTTCGAACGCCTGGGGGGCCGCGAAGTCCTGCATCGCATCGTCGACGACTTCTACGCGCGGATCGACGCCGACGGGGAGCTGCGCCCGATCTTCCCCGATGACCTCGTGCCGGGCCGGGAGAGGCAGAAGCTGTTCCTCGAGCAGTGGCTGGGGGGCGAGCCGCTGTACGAGCGCGCCCACGGCCCGCCGATGATGCGCCGGCGCCACCTCCCGTTCCGCGTCACCGTCCCGGGCGCTGAGCGCTGGCTCACGCACTTCGAGGCGGCGCTCGTGGCCGAGGGGACCGACGAGGCGCTCGCTGCCGAGATCATGACGGCGCTGCGGCCGCTGGCGATGCGGATGGTGAACACGCGGGAGGTGGAGACACAGCAAGGAGGTGGCGCGTAGTTCGCTTTCTATCAATCTGATAGAAACTGATAGGTAATTGATACTTGCTCCGGCGCCGGCGGCGACGTCACATACTTCGTGCTGCACCAGCTCCACGTTCTTGAACGGGCAATCGCCGGCCTCGGCGAGTACCTCGCGAGGAAGATGGAGGAGCAGCAACACGCGGAGCGCCTGGTGCGCGACCGCCCCGACCTCAATCATCGTCAGCGCGTGCTGGTGAGCGACGCACTCCGCAACCCCGATGCCTGGTTCACGATCCAGGCGCAGCAGCGGCGGCACCGCGTCGCGTACGCGACCGCTCGCGCCGACCTTCTGGGCCTCGAAGAGGCCGGGCTCTTCGCCCACCAGCTCGCCGGCAAGCAGTTCGTGTTCCGGCCCACCGGGGATCTCGCGGCGAGGCTCGCCGCCGCCGACTGACGCCCCGCCCCGAGCCTCTTGGCGGAGCGGCCCGTGCAAGGCGCGCGCGAGGCTTCTATCGTTACGGGCGCGTGGCAGGGGCGAGCCGCGCAGGGGGGCCTCGATATGACCGGGCTGATGCCGCTCGACGACGTGCGCGTGATCGACCTCACCCACACCAGCGCGGGACCGTTCTGCACCCGCATCCTTGCCGACTACGGCGCCGACGTGATCAAGGTCGAGCGGCCGGGCGGCGATCCGGCGAGGCAACTCCCGCCGTTCCCCGACGACGAGCCGCATCCGGAGCGCTCCGGCACCTTCCTGTTCCTCAACACCAACAAGCGCAGCGTCGTGGTGGACCTCAAGACCGACGAGGGGCGCGACACCCTGCTCCGCCTCGTCGCCGGCGCCGACGTGGTCGTCGAGAACTTCAAGCCGGGCACGATGGGCCGCCTCGGCATCGGGTACGACGTGCTGCGGGACGTGAACCCGAAGATCGTGCTGACCTCGATCTCCAACTTCGGGCAGGACGGTCCGTACCGCGACTACGAGGCGATCGACCTCACGCTGTTCGGCATGGGCGGGGCGATGTATGCGCAGGGCGACGTCGATCACGAGCCGCTCAAGACGGCGGGCCGCATCACGAGCTACCACGGCGGCTACGTCGGCGCCCACCCCACCGCCCGCGCCCGGCGCTCGGTCGCCGACCGCGGCGAGGGCGAGCACCTGGACATCAGCATCTTCGAGACGGCGAACCACTCGATCGACCTGCGGCTCGGGCGCCTGCTCGGATTCCAGTACTCGGGCCGCGTCGCGCCGAGGGCGGGACGCGTGTCGCAGGTCGGGACGGGCGTGTTCCCGTGCTCCGACGGCTTCTTCCTGATGACGGGCGGGCCGGCCTACATGCCACGGATCCTGCCCATGGTGGGCCGCGCCGACCTCCTCGATCACCCCGACTGGTCGACGCCGGCGGCGCTCTCCGCGCCCGAGCGCATCGAGGAGTTCATCCCGATCCTGCTGCCGTGGATGATCGAGCGCACCCGCGCCGAGGTGCGCGACGCCTGCCAGGAGTTCGGCGTGCTCGGCGGGCCACTCAACACCATCGCCGACACTTTCGAGGACCCCAACTTCACGCATCGCAACTTCTACCAGACCATCGACCACCCCGAGACCGGCCCGCTGACGTACCCCGGCTTCCACGCCCACCTGCACCGCGAGGAAGGGCCGATGCCGGAGCGGCGTCGCGCGCCGCTGCTGGGCGAACACACCGAGGAGGTGCTGGCCGAGCTGGAGGCAGCAACGCCCGCGCCGGCAGCCTCGGCAGCGCCGCGCGTGTCCTCCTCGAAGCGCCTGCCGCTGGAGGGGCTGCGCATCCTCGACTTCACCGTGGTGTGGGCTGGGCCGTACTCGACGATGCAGCTCGCCGACTGGGGGGCGGAGGTCATCCGCGTCGAGTCGGTCATGCACCTCGCTCCGGCGACGCGCGGGCAGCTCGCCCGGCCGCCGCGCGACGCGGTGATCGCGCAGGGCAACAGCGGCATGGGCTTCCCCGACGACGACGCTGGGCCCCGCCCCTGGAACATGGCCGCGTCGTTCAACTGCCACGCTCGCAACAAGCTCTCGATGACCGTCGACCTCACCCGGCCCGAGGGCCAGGAGGTGTTCGACCGCCTGCTCGCGGTCTCCGACGGTGTGATCGAGAACAACCTGCCGCCGAACATCGAGAAGCAGGGCGTCACCTGGGAGCGGCTCTCGAGGGTCAACCCGAACCTCGTGATGGTGCGCATCCCCGGCTTCGGCATCGACGGCCCCTACCGCAGCTACCGCACCATGGGCCACCACATGGAGGCGCTGGCCGGGCACCCCGCCATCCGCAGCTACCCCGGGCTGAGTCTCGAGTACGCCCCTACCGCCGTGCCGTCCGACGCGGCATCCGGCATCGGCGCGGCGCTCGCGTTCCTCCTCGGCATCCGCTACCGCGAGCGCACCGGCCGGGGACTGATGATCGAGCAGGCGACGGCGGAGAACTTCATGCCGATGGTCGGCGAGTTCATCCTCGACTACTCGATGAACGGCCGGCTCTGGGACCGCATGGGCAACGACCACTGGTGGCTGGCCCCGCACAACGTCTACCCCACCTACGGCGAGGACGCATGGGTCACCATCGCCGTGCGCAACGAGGAGGAGTGGCGGCGGCTCTGCGACGTCATGCGCCGCCACGACCTCGTCGACGACCCGCGCTTTGCCGACATGGCGAGCCGCTACGCGAACCGCCGCGAGCTGGACGCCGAGATCGCCGCGTGGACCGAGGGCATCGATGCGTACTGGATCCAGCAGCGGCTCCAGCAGGTGGGCGTCCCCGCCGGCGTGGTGATGGACGAGGCGATCGCCTTCGAGGACCGCCAGCACGCGGCGCGGGGATTCTTCCAGGAGATCGCACACCCCGACGCGGGCACGCACCTGAACGTCGGCCGCGCCTGGCGCGCAAGCGGCACGCCAATGACGCCTGGCCGGCACGCCCCGCTGCTTGGGCAGCACAACGAGTACGTCTACCGCGAGCTGCTCGGCTTCTCCGCGGAGGAGTACGCGCGGTACGAGGAGATGAACCACATCGGAACGGAGTACCACCCCTCGATCCCGTGAGTGGCGCGGGCCGGACCTCAGCGCTTCGAGCGCCCGTCCCGTAGAGTGACGGCGCGCGCGAGAGGAGCGAGATGGCCCAGCAGCCGCAGCGGTTCATCGAGTCGTGCTACCACCCCGAGGATCTCCAGACGGCGACGCAGGGGCGGCGGCTCGTCGGCTACGTGCTGGACTCCCTGATCGTCGTGCTGACGTTCGGTATCGGGTGGCTCGTGTGGTTGCTCCTCGCCGCGCCGAGGGGGCAGTCGCCCGGCAAGCAGCTGCTCGGCATGTACATCATCCGCAACGACGGCAGCCGCGCCGGCGGCGCGTACACTTGGGTGCGCGAGCTGATCATCAAGGTCCTGCTGTTCGGCGGCCTCTTCGCCGTCCTCGGAGCCATGACCGGCGGCCTCGGGCAGTTGCTGTGGGTGGTCCCCGCGCTGTGGTGCGTGTGGGACGCCGAGCGGCAATGCCTCTGGGACAAGGTCGGTTCGACGTACATCGCGCACTCGCCGCAGGGCTACCGTCCGCTGACGGCCGCCGAGATGGCTGTGCGGGGCGAGCAGCCGCCTGCCGCGGGCGGGATCCCGACGGGCCGCGTCGAGGCCCCCGAGCCGCCCGAGCCGTCGGGGTTGATGGACTACCCGCGCGAGGCCGCCTCGATGCGCGAGCAGTCCAACGCCGAGCGCCTGCGCGAGCTGCAACGCCTCCATAGCGAGGGCCAGATCACGGACGAGGAGTACGAGGAGCAGCGCGCGCAGATCATGGACGAGCTGTAAGCGCCCGTTGCGGTCGCGAAGTGATGGACCACCATGGCTGAGACCTTCCCCTTCATCGAGTCCGACGCTCCGGTGTCCCATCCTGGCGGACTGCTCGCCGAGGAACTCGAGGTACGCGACATGTCGCAACGCGAGCTCGCGCGGCGCATCGGACGGCCGTTCCAGGTGGTGAACGAGATCGTGCGAGGGCGCAAGGCGATTACGGCCGAGACCGCCCTGCAACTGGAGGGCGAATTCGGTACACCCGCGTACCTCTGGCTCAGGCTGCAAGCGGACTATGACCTCGATGTCGCCCGCCGGAAGAGGGAAGTGTCCCAGGTCGCAACCTAGCCCTGACTGCACCTCCTCTGGACGCGTGCCGTAGCCTGCGCACGGGCGCAGCAGCGCCGCGCGAGGGGAGTGCGTCATGGGCAGGCTCGAAGGCAAGGTTGCGCTGATCAGCGGCGGCGCGCGCGGACAGGGGGCGGACGAGGCCCGGCTGTTCGCCGCCGAAGGCGCCGAGGTGGTCCTCACCGACGTCCTCGACGACGACGGCGAGCAGGTCGCAGCTGAGGTAGGGGGCACGTACCTCCACCACGACGTGACCAGCGAGGACGAGTGGGCCGCCGCAGTGGCGCGCACCGTCGAGTTGCACGGCGGCCTCGACGTGCTCATCAACAACGCCGGCATCTACGTCGCCACGCCGCTCATCGGCGGCAACCTGGACGACTACCGGCGCGTGATCGATGTCAACCAGGTCGGCGTGTTCCTCGGGATGCGCGAGGCTGCGCCGGCGATGATCGAGCGCGGCGGCGGCTCGATCGTGAACATCTCCTCCGTCGCCGGGCTGCGCGGCGGAGGCGGCGCGTTCGGCTACACCGCCAGCAAGTGGGCGGTGCGAGGGATGACCAAGGCCGCGGCGGTCGCCCTGGGCCCGCACAACATCCGGGTCAACTCGATCCACCCCGGCCTGATCGACACCGCGATGCTGCACCAGCTCCCGAATGTCGAGGCCGGGAACCTGGACCAGATGGTGCGGCGCATCCCGCTCGGCCGCATCGCCGAGGCGATGGAGGTCGCGAAGCTCGCGCTCTACCTTGCCTCCGACGACAGCGAGTACAGCACCGGCTCCGAGTTCATCATCGACGGTGGCCTCACGGCCTGACGCGCGAGGAGGTCGAACGATGGCCGAGTACCAGTCCACCGTGATCCTGGGCGACCTGCGGTTCAGCGAGGGGCCGCGCTGGCGCGACGGCAAGCTGTGGTTCTCCGACATGTGGGGCTACCAGGTCATGACCGTCGACCCCGATGGCAACGCCGAGGTCGTCGTCCAGGTGCCCGAGCGGCCCTCCGGCCTCGGCTGGCGGCCCGACGGGACACTGCTTGTCGTCTCGATGGTGGACCGCAAGCTGATGCGGCACGTCCCGCCCGATGGCCTCGAGGAGGTCGCCGACCTCTCGTCGGTGGCGACGTGGCACTGCAACGACATGGTCGTCGACGCGCGGGGCCGCGCCTACGTCGGCAACTTCGGCTCGGACATCCTCGCCGACGGCGGCGTGAGCAGCGCCGCAATCGCACTGGTCACCGAGGACAACGAGGTGCGCATGGCGGCGGACGGCCTCGAGTTCCCGAACGGCACGGTCATCACCCCGGACGGCCGCACGCTGATCGTCGCGGAGAGTCGCGGGCGGCGGCTGACGGCGTTCGACGTCGACGACGATGGCGGGCTCTCCGGCCGCCGCGTCTTCGCGGACCTCGGCGAGGTGGTGCCGGACGGCATCTGCCTCGATGCCGAGGGTGGGGTGTGGGTCAGCAACCCGCTGGCCCCGGAGTGCGTGCGCGTCCTCGACGGCGGCGAGGTGACCGACCGCGTGACGACACAGCACAACACCTACGCCTGCATGCTCGGCGGCGACGGCGGGACGACGCTCTACATCTGCTCGGCGGACGGCACCGAGGAGGACCGCGTGGCCGGGCGCTCCTCGGCGTTCATCGAGGTGGCGGAGGTGGAAATCCCGCACGCGGGGCTGCCGTAGCGTGACAAGCAGGAGGGCGGCTTCGGCCGCCCTCCTGTCTCAGTGTGCCGAGGTGTTCGGCGCTTACTCGTACCAGCCCGAGCCGAAGAGCAGGCCGTCGTAGCGGACTGCCCAGCTGTGCTTGGTCTGGATCTGTCCGGCCTCCGGGTTGAGGAAGCTGTAGGTGACCCACCGACCCTGCTCCGACGCATCGGCCAGCACCGGCCCATAGAAGAATCCGGTGATGTCCGTGCGCGTCGCCGGGTCGCGGAGGTAGCCGCCGCGGCGGGCGGGTACCGGAGCGTGCACGATCACGATGTCGTTCTCGTCGGCGATGAAGACGTACCACTCGCCGTCGACGCTCGCGAGCGAGTTGTAGTACGCGATCGTCGCCTCGCGGCCGTTCTGCATGTAGAACTGGACCGCCTGCTCCACGAAGTGCTTCGTGAAGACGTCCGGTTGCGACTTCGAGGGCACCGGGGCGCTCACGTCCGCCACCTCGTACCAGCCTGAACCAAAGAGCAGGCCGTGGTGCCGCACCACCCAGGAGTGCTTGACCTCCTCCTGTCCCGTCACCGTATTGAGGTAGACGTAGCTCACCCAGCGGCCATTTTCGCCGGCGGCAGCCATCACGGGCCCGTACGCGTACCCGGTGCTGTCGATGCCGAGGTCCTCGATGAGTGAGAGCCCGACGTTCCCTGGGAGGGGCGCGTGCGAGATCATGACGTTGTCTTCATCGGCGATGAAGACATACCACTCGCCGTCGACGCTCTCGTCGGTGTTGTAGTACGCGATGGTGGCCTCGCGCCCCTCGATGTCGTGGCGGTTGAGGGCCTGCTGCACGACGTACTTCGTGTACGCGTCCACGTCCTCGCGCTCTGGCGCCACGGTTTCGGGCACTTCGGGAGTCTCGTAGTAGCCGGCCGAGAAGAGCAGGCCGTCGTGGCGCACCACCCAGAGGTGCTTGATCTGCTCCAGGCCCGTCACCGGGTTGGGCAGCACGGCCGTGACCCACCGCCCCTGTGCGGTGGCTCCCGCGGCGACCTGACCGTAGAAGTACCCGGTGGAGTCTGAGGACTCCAGGGGATTGAGCAGGTTATCCCCTACCCGCTCCGGGGCTGCCGGGTGCACGACGAGGTTGAAGAACTCGTCGGCGATCACGACGTACCACGGGCCGTCAACGGTGTCCGCGCGGTTGAAGTGCCCGAGCGTCGCCTGGCGACCCTCGGCGTCGTAGTAGTTGATGGCCTGCTGCACGAGGTACTTGGCGTAGTCGTCCGGCTCATCCTGCGAGGGTGCGGCGTCTTCGGCGGCGGCCTCGGCGTCGGGGTCTTCCTCGGGAAGCAGGGGGATCGGGCTGGACTCGGCCTCGTCGTCGTACCAGCTGGAGCCAAAGATCTGGTCCTTGTGGCGGACGACCCACGAGTTTGTCGTCTGCTCGCGCAGGCTCCTCGTCGGGTTCTTGCTCGTGTACGTGACCCAGCGCCCGGATTCGGAGGCGGAGGCGATCACCGGGCCGTACGGATACCCGTTCTTGTCGACCAGTCCGCGTACGTCGGTGCCGATCAGGTCCTGGCGGCTCGGGTGGATGGCGCGAACCGTGTAGTCCTCCCCGATGATGAAGATGAACCACTGACCCTCGACGCTCTCCCTGGTGTTGAAGTACCGCAGCGCCGCGGCCTGGCCCTGTTCGTCGTAGCGTGCGATGGCCTGCTCCACTACGTACTTGGTGTAGGCGTCCGGGTCTTCGGTCGAGGGCGCCCCGTCGCCGAGCCCCTCGCAGCCGATGGCGGCGACGAGCGCGAGCATCGCCGCGACGAACACCATGGCCCTGGCAACCGGCCTGACTGGCGCGGGCACGCGGCCCACGGAGAACGCACTCAACATCGCGCCGTCCCTTTCGACCCTCGGACACTGCCCGCGCCCCTGGGTACTTCCCGCATGAGGGGAGCGCTGCTGCCCACGCAGCGCGCATCGGGGGCAATGTTCGATCGTCGGGCGAGTATACTCCCGCCGACGTTGAGCGCCCCTGCACGGCATGGAGCGCAGGCAAGACGGCGGAGGCGGTATGACGGCGACTATCAACCCCGACGGACTGCTCGCGGGCAAGACCGCGATCGTGACCGGCGCCTCGCGCGGCATCGGCGAGGCCATCGCGATCCGCTACGCGATGGAGGGCGCGCGTGTGGCCGTGGCCGCCCGCACGGTCAACGAGGGAGACCACCGGCTCCTTGCGGGCAGCATCACGGGTGTGGCTAACCGCATCAACGAGGCCGGCGGCGCCGCCCTCGCGGTCCAGTGCAACCTCGCCGAGGCCGAGGACCGCGCGAACCTGGTCGAGACGACCGAACGGGAGCTCGGCCCGGTCGACATCCTGGTGAACAACGGCGCGGTCACCTACTACATCTCCGTGGACGAGTTCCCGGAGAGCCGGTTCAAGATCATGATGGAGGTGCAGGTCTACGCGGCCATGCACCTCTGCCAGCTCGTGCTGCCCGGTATGCGTGAGCGCGCGTCCGGGTGGGTGGTGAACATGTCCTCCGGGGCGGCGATCCTTCCTGCCCTCGACGCCAACGTGAACAACGGCACGATCTACGGGATGTGCAAGGCCGCGTTGGAGCGCTTCAGCTCCGGCCTCGCCACCGAGACGCGCGACGACGGCATCGCCGTCAACGCGATCCGCCCCGGCCTCGTCGCCACTCCCGGCGTCGAGTACTTCGGCATGATCACCGACGCGAACCGCGACATGGTCACGCCTGTCGAGGACGTGGCGGAGGCCTCCCTGCAGCTCGCGCTGGCCGACCCGGCCAGCCTCTCCGGCCGCGTCGTCACCGCCTCCGGGATGCTCGAGGAGTTCGACCTGACGTCCGCTGACCTCGATCTCTAGCTGTCTTTCCGATCCCCTCGCCCCAGCGGGGGGAGAGAGCGTCAGATCCGGTCCCCTCGCCCCCGTCTGCGGGGGAGAGGGCTAGGGTGAGGGGGTCCGGCCTCGCCCGACGCCGCACGTCGCGTGAACCACCGAGGAGCCCGCCGGACCCTCACCCCAACCCTCTCCCGCAGTGCGGGAGAGGGGGCCGGACTAGGCCACGGCGCCGGAGGCGCGGAGGTCCGCGATCTCCTCTGCGTTGACGCCCACCTCGTGCAGCACCTCGTCGGTGTGCTGCCCCAGCGGCGGCGAGGCGAGCACGTTGTCGGACGGCGTGCCGCCCATGGTCACGGCGGGGCCGACCATCAGCTCCGGGCCGGTCGTCGCGTGCTCGACCTCCATCATGTAGCCCATCGCCTGCACCTGCGGGTCCTCGGACATCATGTCCGGGATGTTGACCTTCGAGACCGGCGCCCCCTCGGCGTCGAAGCGCTCGATCCACTCGTCCATCGTGCGGGTCAGCATGATGGCGCGGATGCGCTCGTAGACCTCGTCGACCTGGTCGTTGGCATCCGGGGCGAACGCGTCGAAGTTCTCGTCGGCGGTCGGGTCGTCGTCGATGCCGATGGCGCGCCGCATCTGGTCGCGGTTGAGCGGGGTGAGCGCGCCCAGCACGATGCCGCCGTCCTTCACGACGTACCCGCCGTAGTAGAGGCGCCCGGCGCTGTAGCCGAGCGCGGAGAACAGGTCGCCGCGCGCCTGCAGCACGTCCTGGTACGACCCGCCTGCCTCCTGCACGTCGATGATGCGTTGCCGCACCTGGTCGCCGACCATCGCCTCGTACACCGGGACGCGGCTCACCACGTAGTTCTGGACCGCGAGGGCCACCTGCAGCAGTGAGCTTTCGAGGTACTGCCCCTCGCCCGTGCGCTCGCGGTGGAACAGCGCCGCGCAAATCCCCATAGCGCCGGCCATCCCGGCGGTGAAGTCCCCGGGGGCCGTCGCCGAGATCGCGTCGGGCGCGCCGAACTCGTTGACCTTCGCGTCGCCCGCCATCAGCCCGGAGTACGCCTGCGCGACAATGTCGGAGCCCGAGCGCTGGGCGCTGGGCCCGGAGCGGCCGAAGCCGCTGTTCTCGAAGTACACGAGGTCCGGGCGATACTGCCTGAGCGTGTCGTAGTCCACGCCGAGCCGCTCCGGCACGCCGGGGCGCGAGTTGATGACGAAAACGTCGAATGACGGGATGATGCGATACACCAGCTCACGCCCGCGGTCGTGCGCGAGGTCGATGACCAGGCTGCGCTTGCCGCGGTTGAGCGCGTGAAAGAACTTGCTCTCGCCCGGGGCGAACGCCGCCGAGAGGCGCGTGCCGTCGCCCGAGGGTGGTTCGACCTTGATCACGTCGGCGCCGAGGTCGGCGAGGTTGAGGCCGCAGAAGGGCCCGGCCAGGATCTGCGTGACCTCGAATACCTTGATGCCGTCGAGCGTTCCCGCCATGGTTGCTCACCCCCATCGTGGAGCGCGTGGTGTCTCGCGCCCGGTCCAGCGCGAGCCTAGCGGACAGCGATGAGCGTGCGCATCCACCAGGGCGTGGTCATCGCGTTCGTCGTGTTCCTCTCGTTCACGCTGACCGTCGGCATCACGCAGTACTCGTTCGGCGTGTTCGTGACGGACCTCGAGGGCGATCTGGGGTGGAGCCGGGCCGAGATCACGGCTGCCGTATCGTTCTTCGCGCTGGTCGGGATCTTCTCGCTGCCGGCCGGCTGGCTACTGGACCGCTACGGCGCGCGCCCGGTCATGGCCGCCTCGCTGACGGCACTGGCCGTCAGCTACCTGCTGCGCCCGTGGATGACCGAGGTGTGGCAGTTCTACGCCCTGAACGCCATCCAGTTCGCGGCCATGCCCGGTGCGGTCATCATCACCGCGGGCCGCATCGTCGGTGAGTGGTTCGAGGAGAGCCGCGGCAGGGCGATGGGGCTGACGGCGATGGGCGCCAACTTCGGCGGCATCATCTTCTCCTCGCTCACCGCCACGCTCATCACGACCATCGGCTGGCGCTCCTCGTACTTCGTGTACGGCCTGCTCTTCGCCGCGCTCGTGCCTGTGGTGATCCTCGTCGTGCGCGACCGCAGGCAGCCCGCACCGTCCGCGGGAGGTGGTGGCCAGGAAGGTAGCGCGGTGACAGCAGGGGCCAGCGTCGCCGAGGCACTGCGCAGTCGCTCGTTCTGGCTGGTCACGATTGCCCTCGTGCTGGCGACGATGACGTACGGCTCAGTGCTGCCGCAGGTGGTGCCGCACCTGGAGAACGAGGGCGTGTCCAAGACCGCGGCGGCGGCCGCACTCAGCCTGTTCGCGGTGTTCGGGATGTGCGGCAAGGTGTCGTTCGGCTGGATGACAGAACGGCTTCCTTCGCGCTACGTGATGGCGGCCAGCATCGCCTGCCAGGTGACGGGGCTGTGGGTGCTGCTGGCGGCGGGCTCCGCGTCGTGGTTCTGGGCTGCGGTGCCGATGTTCGGGTTGGGCTTCGGCGCGCTGGGGGCGATCATGCCGCTGCTGGTGCAGGAGACGTTCGGGTTGCGCGCCTTCGGCACCATCTTCGGGCTTGTGAACTTCGCCACCCTCGGGTCCGCCCTCGTGGGACCGCTCTTCGTCGGCGCATCGTTCGAGGAGACGGGGTCGTATTACTTCGCGTTCATGGTGCTCTCAGTCGCGTTCGTCGTCGCGGCCGCCACCGTCGCGTTCGCACGCCCCTACACGGGCGCCTCGATGCGCCCCGCTGCCGCGCCGGTCGCCGCCGACGCCTCGTAGCACAGACGGCACACGAAGGGGCGGCGCCTCGCGACGCCGCCCCTCGTGATTCGAGCCTGCGGGCTGCTCGCTACTTGTCGATCCAGGCGTTGAACGCCTCGTACCCGGTGTCGAGGTAGAAGTGGCCGCTGCCGATCGGGCGGATGTAGCGCACTGCGCGCAGCCACGGCTGCTGCAGGTATGCGCTGTACCCACTCGGCTTCTCGATGCGGTACACCTGGTCCAGCACCTTGTTCCAGACGTTGCGTGCCAGCTCCGTCCGCGCCTCCGGGTCGAGCTCGACCTGGTGTTGCTCCGCCCAGGCGTCGATCTCCGGGTCGTTGACGCGGTTTCGGTTACCGCCTGAACCCGAGTGGTTGAGCCCGAAGACGTAGTGGTCCGCCGTCGGGCTGAACGACGCCCAGCCGTCGAAGGACTCGGACTCGCCGGAGCGCGTCGTCCACTGTGAGTTGTACTCGGTGTAGTCGACGGCGTGGGCGTTGAGCTTCATGCCGACACGGCGGAACTGGTCGATCAGCACCTCGTTCTGGAGGCTGTTCGAGGTGTTGCTGTAGTTGTAGTAGACGAGGTCGAACTCGAGCTCGGCCGCGCCGGCGGCGGCGAGCAGCTTCTTTGCCTCGTCGGGGTCGTGACGCCACCACTTGCCGAGCGTGCCGTTCTCCGCCGACGGCTCGTCCTCCCAGAAGAACCGCCAGTCCATCTGCGGCAGCACGATGCCCGCGCCCGAGTAGATCACGTCGAGGATCTCCTCGCGGTCGTACGCCAGCGAGATGCCGCGCCGCAGACGCTCGTCCTGCCACTTCGGCAGGTCCATGTTGAAGTTCAACGCGAACGTCGAGGCGAAGATCGGCGCCGAGAAGTACTGCGTGTCCGGGTTCGTCTCGAGGATGTTCTCGAGCTCGTCGGACGTGGCGGCGGACATCCCGAAGTCGTGGTTGCCGACACGGAACTGCGCCCACCCGGCAGCGGCGTCGCGTACCAGCGGGAGGTCCCAGCGGTCGATCTTGACCGGGCCGCGGAAGTAGTCGGGGTTCTTGACGAACCCCCCGCCGACGCCACCGGTCCAGTGGTCCAGGATCATCGGGCCGGTCCCGATCGCGTTCGACGTGATCTCGCCGCTGTCCACCAGCTCCGGCCCATGCACCGTGGTGTAGGCCGTGGAGATCGGGTAGATGAAGTCCGGGGTGGGCTGCTGCAGCGTCACCGCCACCGTCAGGTCATCGACCACGTCGATCGAGGCGACCTGCAGGAAGTAGGAGCGGTGCGGGCTGCCGACGTCCTTGTAGCGGTCCCACGAGAACTTCACGTCGTGGGCCGTGAGCGTGCGGCCGTTGATCGGTGGGATGTTGTGGAACTTGACGTCGCCGCGCAGGTTGAACGTGTACGTCAGTCCGTCCTCGGAGATCTCCCACGAGTCCGCCAGCTCGGGCACGAGGTCGTTGCGGGCGTACGGGTCGGAATCCCACCCGCTGTACACGCCGATCACGCGGTTGTACATCATGTTGACCGCGGTCATAGTGCCGCCGGCCGCGGCGATGGCCGGGTCGAGCGGGCCCGGGTCGAACGTGAAGCGCTGCGTCATCGTCCCGCCGAACTTCGGCGGCGTGTCCGGCTCCGGGATCTGGAACGGGACGAAACGCCCGGCCTCGGTGGTGAAGCCCTCCGCCCGCTTGATCGTGGCGACCGTGTCCTCGTCCTCGACGTCTTCGTCGGTCACCGCGACCTGCGCGCCGCCCTCGTCTTCGTCGTCGTCCGCGCTCGTCTGCTGCGTGGCGGCCTGCTGTGTGGCTGCCGGGGCAGCGGTCGCCTGGGCGGCGGGCGCCTCCTCGTCGTCATCGTCATCGCCGCCGCAGCCGATCAGCGCGGCTGCGGCGAGGCCCACGCCGCCGAGTAGCCCCCCGCGCAGCAGCGTGCGGCGAGTCACCGAGTACCCGAACAACCGGGTTCCGTTTGCGTCCATGTCTTCTGGCATGTCTGTCCCTCCCGGCAAGGGACACGCAACGCCCTCGCCCGGTCTATACAGGCGATACGTTTCCGGCTGCCAGCGGGTTTCTGCCGTGGCAGACGCGGGACCGCATCGCCGTTGGCGGCATCATAGCAGCGTACGTAAAGGTCTATGCGTGCCTGTTGTGAGGGCGGCGCGGCGAGCGCGCTCTATCGCGTCCCCTCGCCCCGCTACGCCACGAACGCGCGGACGAGCGCGGCCAGCTCCGGCGGCCGCTCGACCTCCACCATGTGCCCCGCTCCCTCGACCACCTCGAGGCGGGCTTCGGGGAGGGCGTCGCGATACTGGCGACCGACGCTGCGCGGGACCACGCCGTCCTCGCCGCCCCAGACGAGCAGTGCCGGGGTCCGGACCTCTGGGAGTAGGTAGGGGAGGCGCCAGTCCCACATGTAGGGCTTCCATGTCAGGCGCGCGGTCATCTCGCGGCTGAAGTCCCACAGCTCGCGCGTCGCGGCGTCCGGCTGCTCGCCGAACTCCGCGTCGAACGCCGACTGGTCGGCGAAGCAGGCGCGCACGTAGACCTCGAACGCCATCATCATCTGGTCCAGGATCTCGCCCTCGTCGGGGCGGATCCCCGGCGCGCCGACCAGCACCAGCCGCTCGAAGCGCTGCTGCTGGAGCACGGCCATCTCCGCCGCGACCCAGCCCCCGAACCCCAGCCCGACGACCGAGACGCGGTCGAGGCCAATGTGGTCGAGCGCGCGATGCAAGAGGATCGCGAGGTCGCGCGGCTCGCGGGCCCAGTCGGGGCGCTCGGACTGCCCGTAGCCGGGCAGGTCCGGGACCACTGTGCGTCCGCCCCCGCTCAGCTCCTCGTGGAACGGCAGCCAGCCGGGGTTGCCCGTCGACCGGTGCAGCACGAGCAGCGGCGTGCCGGCGCCGGCGCCCGCCTCCAGGTATTGCACGCGCAGTCCGGCCACCTGCACGGCGGCCTCAGTCCATGTGGCGTTCGAGGTCGTCATCGTAGCGTCGCGCCCGCGCTAGCCGACGCTGCCGCGCGGCGGGTCGAAGTCGTACGGGCCGGGCAGGTTGAGGTCGTCGCCGATCTGGCGCATGGCCGGGAGGACGTGCCTGCCCATCAGGGTCAGGCTGCTCATTGCGTCCTCGTGCGACATCGCGCCGTCGCCGTCCCACAGGAACACCGACCCGAGCTGCAGCGTCTCGACCACGTGGTGCATGCGCTCGATCACCGTCTCCGGCGAGCCGACGACGATGTTGAAGCGCTCGATCTGCTTGTCGTAGCTGCCGGAGAAGTCGCGCTCGGCTTGCGGCACGCGCGGCTTCTCCTCCTTCGGCGGCGCCTCGGCGGTGTCGACGCCGCGCGCCTTCGCCTGGGCGCGGTCGCGCTTCATGGGCAGCATGTCGCCCTTGCGGGGGCTGAGTCCCGGCAGGCTCTGGAGGTGCTGGCGCACCTCGCCCTGGTTGCCCTCGATGAAGGGGTTCGAGGGCCCCTGCAGGTACTTGCGGCCCACCTCGTAGGCCTGGTCGTCGCTCTCCTCGACATGGACCTTGATGACGTAGCCGAAGTGCTCCGGCCCCGCCTCGTAGCCGACGTTCGAGGCGCACTCCCGGTAGTAGTCGAAGGACTCGCGGACGGCGTCGAGTTCGCCGCCGAGCATGATGTACGGGTAGCGGTGCTCGGCCGCCCAGCGCAGCGTGTTCTTGCTGAGCGTGCCGGGGATCCAGATCGGCGGGTGAGGCTGCTGCATCGGCCGCGACCACGGGTTCACGTAGCGATACTGGAAGTGCTTCCCCTCCCAGCGGAACGGGCCGTCGGTCGTCCAGGTCTTGATGACGAAGTCATGCGCCTCCTGGAAGCGCTCCCAGTTGAACGGCGACTGCGCATTGTGGGCGACGCTCTCGCGCCCTGTGCCGCGCACCCACCCGGGCACGAGACGGCCGCCGGAGATGAGGTCGATCTCCGCAAGCTCCTCGGCCAGCCACATTGGGTCGTCCCAGATGGGGAGCACGTTGCCGAGCAGCACGATCTTCGCGCGCTTGGTGATGCGGGCGAGGATGGCGGCCTCGACGTTGATGGCGCCGCCCATGCAGAACAGGCTGGCGTGGTGCTCGTTGAGCATCAGGCCGTCGAAGCCCATCTCCTCGGCGTAGACCTTCTCGTCCAGGTAGCGGTTGTAGAGCTGGTGGGCGACGCGAGGGTTGTAGAGCCCGTTGCTGGTGCCGAGGTCGATGACGCCGGGCGCGTCGCCGGGTGCGAAGAGCTGGCCGCCCTCGGTGAGGAAGGCGCCGGAGATACCGGCTTCGGGGTCCTGGTAGGGGCGCTCGGTGAAGTAGCCAAGGAACACTGCGGCCTCCTCGGTGGCTCTGTGCGGGATGCGCGGAGTCTAGAGGAGCGGGCGACGCTCCTGCTACTGCACGGGCAGCGGCGGTTGCCACCACCACGGCCGCGAACTCACCTCGACCGACACCACCCACTTCACCCAGTGGTAGCCGCGCCGCCCGGGCACGACGAGGCGTGCCGGGAAGCCGTGCCCGGCACTCAGCCGGTCGCCCCCGACGTGTGTCGCCAGCAGCAGCTCGCGCGCCTCGCCGAGCGGGAAGCGCCGCGAATAGCCGGTCACGGACCGCACGACGACGCTCGCGCCGTCGTCACGCACGCCCGCACGGTCGAGCAACTCGCCGAGGCGCACGCCGGTCCAGTCCTGCGTCGTGTACCAACCGCCCGTGCAGTCCAGCGTCGCGCGCACCTCGGCCGTAGCGAGGGACTCGAGGTCCTCGTAGCCGACCTCGAGCGGCGTGCCGACGTCGCCGCCGACGTGGAGCCGCCAGCTCGCGCGGTTGAGGTGCTGCCGCTCGTCGCCCAGCCATTGCGTGACCGGGTGGGCGTTGCCGGTGAAGCTGCCCTCTTCGCGCGAGCCGGTGAAGCGCCGGTCGGCGGCCGTGACCGCCGAGACGGCATCGAGACCGCGCCACAGCACGAAGCCTGCCCCGCCGAGCGCCAGCGTGCGCAGCGCGGCGCGCCGGCTCGCCATGTCGGCGGGCTTGAATCGCGGCCAGTGCGCGGCGGTGTGCGTGGCAAACGGGATCACGAGCAGCACCGCAAGGACCGCGTGCAGCACCATCGGGCGCATCGTGCCGTAGCCCGGGATGGGGACCTCGGGCGCCCAGCCGAGCACCCACAGCAGACCGACTCCGAGTGTGGCGAGGAACAGCAGCCCGAGGAGCGCCGATGGCACAGCCCAGAGCCCCGCGCCCTGCCGGATGAAGGAGCGCATCACGATTCGCCACTTCCACACCAGCAGCACGAGCAGCGTCATCCCGCCGATGCCGTGCACCCACAGCACCCAGGCGCCCTGAGGGCTTCCGGTCAGGTAGCTGCCGACGCCCGAGGCCAGCTCGAGCAGCAGCAGGGCGAAGATGGAGAGGTTCGTCGCGCGTGCGCTCACGGCAGGCCTCCGCGCGCTGGTGGCTTCGGTTTCCAGCCTACACGGGGCGCACGAGGCGTCGAGTGCCGCGCGCTATCATCGCCGCGCCCTCGCACCGCTGCGAGGCGAGGGCCTGCGCGAGGAGGTCGAGGCATGACGGAGTCGCTGAAGGGTCGCGTGGCTGTCGTCACCGGGGCGGGTCGGGGCATCGGCGCCGCCACCGCCCGGCAACTCGCCATCATGGGTGCCCGCGTCGTCGTCAACGACCCCGGTGTGAACCGCGCGGGCGAGGGCGGCGACCGCGGCCCGGCGGACGGCGTCGTGCGCGCCATCGCCGAGGCCGGCGGTACGGCCGTTGCGAACTACGACTCGGTCGCGGACTTCGAGTCGGCGGGCCGCATCATCGAGACGGCTCGGCGCGAGTTCGGTGGCGTCGACATCCTGGTGAACAACGCCGGCGTCTCAGCGGGCGCGCCCATCCAGCACCTCGAGCCGGAGCTCTTCAACACCGTCGTCGGCATCCACCTCCACGGCACCTACAACTGCACGCGCCACGCCGTCCCCGACATGGTCGAGGCGGGATGGGGCCGCATCGTGAATCTCGTCTCGCGGGCCGGGCTGATCGGCTCGGCGGGTGCGGCTGCCTACGCGGCAGGCAAGGGAGGGATCTACGGCTTCACGAACGCCATCGCGCGCGACCTCGAGCCGCTCGGCGTGACGGTGAACGCGGTCAACCCGGCCGCGACGATCACGCGCATGGTCACCGAGGCGATGGACGAGGCGCGCGAACGCGGCCTCGACGAGGAGTCGCGGGAGCGGATGCTCGCCATCGCGCAGCAGCCCGAAGAGCTTGCGACGGTGATCGCGTTCCTGTGCACCGAGGAGGCGGGCGCGATCAGCGGCCAGACGTTCTTCGTGCAAAACGGCGCCGTCGGCCTGTTCGCCCCGCTCCAGGTCACGCAGACGCTGCTGACCGACGAGGACTGGACGCCCGAAGCCCTCGCCGAGGCGGCGAAGCGCCTGCAGCTCCACCCGTTGGGTCAGCTCTACTAGCGCACTCCGTTCCCTCTCGCTCACTGGCGGAGATGGTTCGGGGTGAGGGGACGCGACTCTGATCCCCTCTCCCCCCGCGGGGGGAGAGGGTGAGGGTG